>JASGGR010000001.1:0-80294 GCA_047602705.1 Sphingomonas bacterium
GGCGCGGCGCAGCTCGATCGCGGCGACGGTGGCGTCGAGATCGGGATGCGCGCGCAACACCGAATCGACCGCGCCCTTGTGGATCAGGGTATCGGCGAAGCGCAGGCCGGAAAGCCGCGTCTGCGCGGTGAAGGGGATCGCCTCCGCATCGGCGGGCAATGTCTGCGACAGGCCATGCGTCTCGCGCGCGAGGGCAACGATCGAGCGACCCTCCAGCGTCTCGTCGGCAAGGCTGGCGAGCAGCGCGGCTTCCGCCAGCGCGCGCGCCTCGATGCCGGTCAGCGGCAGGAAGGCGCTCGCCTGCCGGTCGCCGATCGTGATCGTGCCGGTCTTGTCGAGCAGCAGCACGTCGCAATCGCCCGCCGCCTCCACCGCGCGGCCCGATTTGGCGAGCACGTCGAAGCGCACCAGCCGGTCCATCCCCGCGATGCCGATCGCGGAGAGCAGGGCGGCGATCGTGGTGGGGATCAGCGTAATGAGCAGCGCCGCCAGGATCGCCACCGGCACGCCGCCGCCGGCATAATGCGCGAAGCTCGGGATCGTGCCGACCGCGATCAGGAAGATGATCGTCAGGCCGACGAGCAGGATGGTCAGCGCCACTTCGTTCGGCGTCTTCTGCCGTTCCGCGCCCTCGACCAATGCGATCATCCGGTCGAGGAAGCTGTGCCCCGGCTCGGCGGTGACGCGCACCTTGATCCGGTCCGAGATCACCCGCGTGCCGGCGGTGACGGCGGAACGGTCGCCACCCGCCTCGCGGATCACCGGCGCGCTCTCGCCGGTGATCGCCGCCTCGTTGACGCTGGCGACGCCCTCCACCACCTCGCCGTCGGCGGGGATCAGGTCGCCGGTCTCGACCAGCACCAGCTCGCCTTTCTCGAGTAGCGCGGCGGCGACCATCTCCCATGTCTCGCCGATGCCGGTGAGCAATTTCGCGCGCAGTTCCGACTTGGTGGCGCGCAGCGAGGCGGCCTGCGCGCGGCCGCGCCCCTCGGCCAGCGCCTCGGCAAAGGTGCCGAACAGCACCGTCAGCCACAGCCATGCGATGAGCTGCGCGAGGAAGCCGGCCGACACCTGCTCGCCGCCGATCGCGAGGAACAATGTGAGCAACAGCGCGACGCAGGCGGTGACGAACAGCACCGGGTTCTTCACCAGCGCGCGCGGATCGAGCTTGCGGAAGGCGTCGCCGATGGCGGGCACGACGAGCGCCGGGGAAAACATGGAAATTGCCTTGTCCATGATCGAATAGCCTTCAGAAAAGCTGGCCGGCGGCCGCCGTGAGGTGGTCGGCGACCGGCCCGAGCGCGATGCCCGGCAGGAAGGTGAGGCCGCCGACGATCAGGATGATCCCGACGAGCAGCCCCACCCACAGCGCGCCAGTTGTGGGGAAGGAGCCGGCGCCGACCGGCGTGTGCTTCTTCGCGGCGAGACTGCCGGCGATCGCCAGCACTGGCACGATGATGAAGAAGCGCCCGATCCACATCGCGATGCCGAGCAGCGCATTGTAGAACGGCGTCCCCGCGCTCAACCCCGCGAAGGCCGAGCCGTTGTTGGCGGTGGCGGAGGAGAAGGCGTAGAGGATCTCCGAGAAGCCGTGCGGCCCCTTGTTGAGCGGCCCGGCCAGCCCAGCTTGCGTGACGGTCGCGATCGCGCTGCCGCCGAGGATCATCAGCGGCAGCACGGCGATCGCCAGCACCGCCAGCTTCACCTCGCGCGCCTCGATCTTCTTGCCGACATATTCCGGCGTGCGGCCGACCATCAGCCCGGCGACGAACACGGCGAGGATCGCGAACAGCAGGAAGCCGTAGATGCCCGCGCCGACGCCGCCGACCACCACCTCGCCCAGTTCCATGTTGAACAGCGGGATCAGCCCGCCCAGCGCGGTGAAGCTGTCGTGCATCGCGTTGACCGCGCCGCACGAGGCCGCCGTCGTCACCACCGCGAACAGGGCAGAGCCGACGATGCCGAAGCGCACCTCCTTGCCCTCCATGTTGCCCCCGGCGAGGCCGAGCCGGTGCATCAGCGGCGTGAAATGCGCCTCCATGCCATAAGCGACCGCGACTCCGGCGAGGAACAGGATGGTCATCGCGGCGAGGATCGCCCAGCCCTGCCGCGTGTCGCCCACCGCCTTGCCGAACGTGTAGGTAAGGCCGACGCCGATCAGGAAGATCGACAGCATCTGGACGAGGTTGGTCATCGCCGTCGGATTCTCGAACGGGTGCGCCGAATTGGCGTTGAAGAAGCCGCCGCCGTTGGTGCCGAGCAGCTTGATCGCCTCCTGGCTGGCGACGGGGCCTACCGCGATCGTCTGCCTCGCCCCCTCCAGCGTATGCGCGTCGATCGCGGCGGCGAAGGTCTGCGGCACGCCCGCCCACACCAGATAAAGCGCATAGGCGACGCAGATCGGCAGCAGCAGGTAGAGCGTCACCCGCGTCATGTCCGCCCAGAAGTTGCCGACCGTCGCGCACTCCCGCCGCGCGAAGCCGCGGAACAGCGCGAAGGCGATGGCGATGCCGGTCGCGGCGGAAAGGAAATTGTGGATCGCCAGCGCGAGCATCTGGCTGAGGTTCGAGAGCGTCGCCTCGCCGGTGTACCATTGCCAGTTGGTGTTGGTGACGAACGAGATGGCGACGTTCATCGCCCCGTCCGGCCCGATGCCGGGCAGGCCGCGCTGGTTGAGCGGCAGCAAGCCCTGCGCGCGGAGCAGCAGATAGGTGAGCAGCGCCGTGGCGAGCTGGAACAGCAGCATGTGCAGCGCATAGGCGCGCCAGCCCTGCTCCTTCGCCGGATCGACGCCGGAGAGGCGATAGAAGCCGCGCTCCACCGGGCCGAGCACGGCATGAAGCGGCGTGCGGCGCCCCTCGTAGAGCGCGAACAGCCACAGCCCGACCGGCTTGGCGGCGATGCCGAGTATGGCGACGAAAAGGGCGATCAGCCCCCAGCCCTGCACGGTCATGTCAGAACCGCTCCGGCCGCACGAGCACGGCGACGAGATAGGCGAGCAGGGCGAGCGCCGTCAGCCCGGCGAGCCAGAGGTGCAGCGTCATCGCCTCAGGCCCCGTCGCAAAGGCGCACGAACGCCAAAGTCAGCGCGAACAGGCCGCCGAGCAGGGCGAGCCACAATAGATCGGACATGGATATGCCTCGCGGGCCGCGGGATGCGGCTGCCGACGGTCAGCTAGGCCGGATGGGCATAAGGTTTCGCGGGCGAATATAAGCGTTTCGCATAAGGATCGCGTAAAGATCGCGGGCTGACGCTTGCGCCGGTCGACATTATGTCGAACGGCCCGGCAAGGAGGACGCGTTTGACCGATCGCCGCCCATCGCCGGAAGCCCTGCTCCGCGCCGCCGTGCGGGAGAAGCGCGGGCGGCTGAAGATCTTCCTCGGCGCAGCGCCCGGCGTCGGCAAGACCTTCGAGATGCTGCGCGAGGGCGCGGAGCGGCTCGCCGCCGGGGTGGACGTCGTGATCGCAGTGGTCGAGACGCACGGGCGGCAGGATACCGAACGCCTCGCCGCGCCGCTGCCGACGATCCCGCGCCACCGGATCGAACATCGCGGGCATGTGCTGGAGGAGATGGACCTCGACGCGGTGCTGGCCCGCGCGCCGCAACTCGCGCTGGTCGACGAGCTTGCCCATACCAATGCCGAAGGCTGCCGCCACGCTAAGCGCTGGCAGGACGTGGAGGAATTGCTCGACGCCGGGATCGACGTGCTGACCACGCTCAACGTCCAGCATGTCGAGAGCCTCAACGACGTGGTGGCGAGCTTCACCCGCGTCCGCGTGCGCGAGACGGTGCCCGATCACGTGCTGGAGGGCGCCGAGATCGAGGTGGTGGACCTGCCGCCCGACGAGCTGATCGAGCGGCTGAAGGAAGGCAAGGTCTATGTCCCGGCCGAGGCGACGCGGGCGCTCGGCCATTTCTTCTCCAAGGAGAACCTCTCCGCCCTGCGCGAGATGGCGCTGCGCTGCGCCGCGCAGAGCGTCGATCGCAGCCTGGTCGATTTCCTCGACGCCCATGCCGTCTCCGGCACCTTCGCTGGCGGCGAGCGCGTGCTGGTGGCGGTGAGCGAATTGCCCGGCAGCGACGCGCTGGTCCGTGCCGGCAAGCGGCTGTCGGACGCCCTGCGCGCGCCGTGGCAGGCGGTGCATATCGAGACGCCGCGCACCGCCGGCTTCGGGCCGGACGAGCGGCGGCGGGTGGCCGAGACGCTGCAACTCGCCGCCAGCCTCGGCGCGACGATCGCCAGCGTGCCGGCGGATACGGTGATCGAGGGGCTGACCACGCATATCGCCGGGATGCGCGCCACCCAGCTCGTGCTCGGCCGCTCTCGGCGAAGCTGGTGGTTCGAGCTGCGCCACGGATCGGTGGTCGAGCAATTGCTGCGCGAGAGCGAGGGGCTGGCGGTCCACGTTATCCCCTCCGAGGTCGCGCCCCCTGCCCCGCGTGTGGAGCGGATGCGGCGGCGGATCGACTGGGGCGGCATCGTCGCTGGCACGCTGGCGGTCGCGGGCACCACCGCGCTTGCCGCATTGGTGGAGCCGGTGATCGGCACCGGAGCGATCGATCTCGTCTATCTGCTCCCCGTCATCCTGATCTCGCTGATGTTCGGCCGCTGGCCCGGCATCGTCACCGGGGCGCTGGCGGGGCTGGCGTATAATTTCTTCTTCCTGCCGCCGCTCTACACCTTCACCATCGCCGATCCGCAGAGCGTGCTGACGGTGATCGTGCTGCTCGGCATCGCGGTATTCGTCGCCAGCCTCGCGGATCGGCTGCGCAACCGCGCCTCGATCGGCGCGCGGAGCGCGGTGGAGAATGCGGCGGTGGCCGCGTTCGGTCAGGCGCTGGCGCGCTGTTCCGACTGGCAAACGACCAGCGACACGGTGTGCAACGAGCTTGCGCGGACGCTCGACGTCTCGGTGCTGCTGCTCGTCCAGCGCGAGGGCAAGCTGACGGTCACCGCCGCATGCCCGCCCGACCCGCCGGAGCTGAGCCCGGTCGATCGCGCAGCAGCGGAATGGGCCTGGAGCCGGGGCGAGGTGGCGGGTTACGACACCGGCACGCTCAATGCGGCGGACTGGCAGTTCCATCCGCTGCGCACGACGTTGGGCACGCTCGCATTGGTTGCGCTGGCGCGTAGCGACGGCGGGCCGCCGGTGCCGGCGACGCGCGCGACATTGCTCTCGACCCTGCTGGGGCAGGCAGCGCTGGCGCACGAACGGCTGCGGCTGGAGGATCAGCTACGCGAGATGCGGGTGATCGAGGAGCGCGACCGGTTGCGTTCGGCGCTGCTCTCCTCGATCGGGCATGACCTGCGCACGCCGCTGACGGCGGTCGGCGGCGCGCTCGATGCGATCGCGGCCAGTCATCCGGCGGAGCCGGCGCTCGGGATCGCGCGCGGCGAGCTGGCGCGGCTGCGGCGTTTCCTCGCCAACCTGATCGAGATGGTGCGGATCGACAGCGGCACGCTGGCGGCGGCGATCGAGCCGGTCGACCTGACCGACGCGGTGGCAAGCGCGGTGCACGACGTGCGCGATCTGCTACCCGACACGCGGCTCGATTTCCACGTGCCGCCGGACCTGCCGCTGGTGCCCGCCGATCCGCGATTGCTGCACCACGTCCTGCTCAACCTGCTCACCAATGCCGCGACGCACGGTGCGGGCAAGGTGACGATCGCCGGCGAGCGGCTGCCCCATGGCGTGCGGCTGTCGATTGCCGATCAGGGACCGGGCCTGCCGCCGGGTGGCGCGGAAGCGCTGTTCGAGGCGTTCACGCGCGGCACCGGCTCCGACAGCCGCGGCGGCAGCGGCCTCGGCCTCGCCATCGCGCGCGCTTTCGCGGAAGTGATGAGCGTGCGGATCAGCGCCAGCGACCGCGAGGAAGGCGGAGCGGTGTTCGCGCTGGATTTCGCGGTGGGACCGGCTTGAACCGACAAAGGCAGCGCAAGAACCGCCTACGTTCGAATGAACGCGAGGATATCGGCGTTCACCTCCCGGGCATGGGTGGTGTGCATCCCGTGCGGCGCGCCGGGATAGATTTTCAGCGTGCTGTCCCGCAGCAGTTCGTGCTGCTTCAGCGCGGCGTTCTTGTAAGGGACGACCTGATCGTCGTCGCCCTGGATGACCAGCACCGGCACGGTGATCGCCTGCAGATCGGCGGTCTGGTCGGTTTCCGAGAAAGCCTTGATCCCGTCATAATGCGCCTTTGCGCCGCCCATCATCCCTTGCCGCCACCAATTCCGGATGATCGCGTCGGAAGATTTGGTCTGCAGCCGGTTGAAGCCGTAGAACGGGCACTTCTCCTGTCCTGATCGGTCATCGCCCCATCAACGCACCGCAACACCACGCGACGCATTGTTCACGGGAAATCCCGAAGCGCTCGCAATAGCCGCTCTTCGGGGCCGGAATCCCTTGGCCCGGTCATTGCCGTGATAAGGTTGAACCGTGGTTGAGGGTCAAGCCGCGCGGCCGGCGATCCAGCGGCGATATCGCGCCGCTCGCCGCTTCGCCGAAAGCTGCGCGACGATCAGCGCCCATAGCGGCGAAACACCCGGAGCCGTCCGTCGCCCACGGCTGAGCCGGCCAAGCTGGTAGCGCACCGCCGACATGTGCGCCGACGAGGCGAGCGGCTTGTTCTTCCAGGTGATCGGCCTGAGCGCCGGCGCGTCCTCACCCCCCTGTCGCCAGCGGTTCGGCAGGTCGGGCCGGATCGCGATCGCCGTGGCAATGCCGGCCATCGCCACGCCGCTGCCGATCACGGCTTCCGCGACAGCACGCCGGCGGATGCCGCCCGTCACCATCAGCGGCATCGTGGCGACGTCCGCGATGTCTCGTGCGAATTCGAGGAAATAGGCCTCGCGCGCCAATGTGCGTTCGTCGCGCGACGCCCCCATCATCGCGGGCGCCTCATAGCTGCCGCCGGAAAGTTCGACGAGATCGACGCCGAGCGGCGCCAGCATCGTCACCACGGCGCGCGCGTCCTCGGGCGAGAAGCCGCCGCGCTGGAAATCCGCCGAATTGAGCTTCACCGCCACCGCGAACCCCGGCGACACCGCCGCGCGCACCGCGCGGACGATATCGAGCAGCAGCCGGGCGCGATTCTCCAGACTGCCGCCCCATCGATCGGTGCGGTGGTTGGCGAGCGGCGACAGGAACTGGCTCAGCAGATAGCCGTGCGCGGCATGGATCTCGACGCCGGTGAACCCGGCCCGCTCCGCCAGTGCCGACGTGGCGGCGAAGCGGCGCACCACGTCGGCGATGTCGTCGGCGGTCATCGCGCGGGGCACCGGAAACATGCCGGACTGCTTGCCGAGATCGAGCGCGATCGCCGAAGGCGCCAGCGTCTCCTGCGCCATCGATGCGGGCATCTGGCGGCCCGGATGGTTGATCTGCATCCATGCCTGCGCGCCCCTCGCCCGGCTGGCTTCGGCCCAGATGCGGAAGCGGTCGAGGTGCCGGTCGTCCTCCAGCACGACACCGGCCGGTCCGGTCATCGCGCGGGCATCGACCATCACGTTGCCGGTGACGATCAGGCCGGCCCCGCCCGCCCCCCAGGCGCGGTAGAGGCGGACCAGTTCATCGGACGGAGCGTGGTCCGCATCCGCCATATTCTCCTCCATCGCCGCCTTGGCGATGCGGTTCGGAACGACCGCGCCATTGGGCAGCGCGAGCGGTGAGAAGAGGGACATTTCCAAGCTCCGGATAATATGCCTGGCATCCCCATAACCTTTGAGTTAAGTTGAAGGTCAAGCAGTTTCTGGGCACGGGCGGCATATGAAAATCGGCGAACTGGCGAAGCAGAGCGGACTCACCCAATCGCGCATCCGCTTCTATGAACGGATCGGCCTGCTCAAGACGGTCGATCGCCGCTCGAACGGCTATCGGGTCTATCCGCGCGAGGCGCTTGTCGTCCTTGAGGTGATCGCGACCGCACAAGCCGCCGGCTTCAGCCTGGACGAAATCCGCACGTTGATGCCGGGCGATCTCGAACGGTGGGACCATGACGCGCTGATGAACACGCTGCGCACGAAGATTGCGGAGATCGGCAGGCTTCAGGAGCGGCTGGCGCAAACCAAGGCACGGCTCGAGGGACTGATCGAAGAGATCGAGGCGCGGCCCGACGACATCGACTGCGCGGCCAACGCACGGCGTGTCCTGTCGCGGCTGTTCGATGATAGCGGCGCCGCGGCGGCCACCTAGAGCAGGTCGACGACCTTCCCCGCCGTCGCCTTCGCCGAGAACGGGTTCTGGCCCGTCACCAGCCGACCATCGACGACGACGTTTGAGACGAACGGCAACAGCGCCTTTTCATAGCGCGCGCCGCGCCGCTTCATCTCCGCTTCGGCATTATAGGGCATGAACTTCGCCACGCCGGCCAGCACCTCCTCGTTCCACGAGAAGCCGGTCACCTTCCTGCCGGCCACCAGCAGGCCGCCGGCCGACAATCGGGTGTTCAGCAGGCCGCAATAGCCATGGCACACCGCCGAAACGATCCCGCCGCGCTCCCAGATCGCGCGGGTGATCGCCTGCAATCCTTCGCTGTCGGGAAAGTCCCACATCACGGCATGCCCGCCGGTGAAATAGACCGCATCGAAATCGGCGGGGTCGATCTCGCCGGGCCGCGAGGTCGCCTCCAGCAGCGCCATCTTCGCCGGATCGTTCAGCCACGCCTTGGCGGACGCGTCGAGCAATGGCCATTTCAACGCCCGCGGCTCCAGCGGCGACCGACCGCCTTCCGGGCTGACGATATGCTGATCGCAGCCGCGCGCGGCGAACACGTCCCAGGCGTGAGTGAGTTCCGACAGCCATAGCCCCGTGGGATGCGCCGGATCGTCGTAATGGGCGACATTGCTGACCACGTGCAGAATGCGTTTGCTCATCGCGAAAACCTCCCGGGCGGGAAGCGTAACAGTCACGGCGACGCCGGCAAACAATGCCAAACGAGATGTCTTCAGAATCGATCCGATTTTTCCCCGACGAAAGCCACTTGCGCATGCGCTACAAATGTAGCACACTACATTTGTAGCGCATGGAGATTCGTATGCTCGACAGATTGCCGCCGCGTGAGCGCCAGATCGTGGACCTGCTCTATGAGCGGGGCGCGATGGTGGTCGGCGACATATGTTCGGCCCTGCCCGATCCGCTGTCTGGATCGGCGGTGCGCGCGATGCTCAAGCGGCTCGAGGACAAGGGGTTCGTCGCTCGCCACGAAAGCGAGCGCGGCTATGCCTTCTCGCCGACGCTGCCCGAGGACAAAGCCAGCAACAATGCGCTCGGCCATATCGTCCGCACCTTCTTCAACGGATCGGCGGCGAGCGCGGCGAGCGCGTTGCTCGGCATGTCGCAGCGGCTCGAGGAAAAGGAACTCGACGAGCTGGAGGCGCTGATCGCCCGCGCTCGTGAGGAGAGAAAGGCATGACCTTCATCATCGGCCTCGCCGTCAAGTCGCTGGTGGTCGCCGGGCTCACGCTCGGGCTGCTGCGGCTGTTCCGCAACGCATCGGCGGCGCAGCGCTCCTGGCTCGCGCATGCCGGTCTCGGCGCATTGCTGCTGATGCCCGTCGTCGCGATGCTGCTGCCCGCGCTTGAAATCCAGACCAGGCTGCTGGGCACCGAAACGCCGGCAAGCCGCGCTATCCCGATGACCATCGCGCCGGCGCCTCGCCTCGCGCATCACGCCGCCGCGACCGGAGGCCCCGTCGCGGCCGATCCCGTCACCACCGCCTTCGCGCAAATCGACTGGGCGCTGCTGATCTATCTCATCCCGGCGATGCTGCTGCTTGGCGTCACGCTGATCGCGCTGGTGCGATTGTTCGCGCTGCGTTCGCGGGCGCAGGTGATGACCAGCCCCGCATGGCTGAGCGCGCTCGCGCACGCCCAGGCACGGATGGACTTCAAGAACGGGACCGCGCTGCTGGTGAGCGACGCGTTGCCCTCGCCGGTAAGCTGGGGGCTGGCGCGGCCGGTCATCCTGCTCAACGAGGCCGCGCTCGACGCCACGGACGAGGCCGAGGCGATCATCGCCCACGAACTCGCGCATGTCGCGTCGATGGACTGGGCCAAGCTGCTGCTCGGCCGCGTCGTGACCGCGCTCTACTGGTTCAACCCGCTCGTCTGGCTGCTCGTGCGCGACGCGCACCAGTTGCGCGAGGAAGCGGCCGACGACGCGGTGCTCGGCGCCGATGTCGCGGGCGTCGATTACGCGGCATTGCTTGTCCACACCGCCCGCCATGATTGCCGCGCGGCGATGCTGGCCGCCCATGGCGTCGCGCCGGGCAAGGGATCGCTGCAACGCCGCGTTCGCCGCGTGCTCGATCACAGCCTGCCGCGCACCCGGATGGAAGCGCGCTGGGCGATGATCGGCATGACCGTCGCGCTGTTCGGCGGCGCCCCGCTCGCGGCGCTGACGCTGGTGCCGCGGATCGCGGACGCTGCCGAGCCGCATGGCCGCCCGGCCGCGCTGCCAATCGTTGCGCCATCGCGGCAGGTTGCCGCGACGCCGGATGACCATGCCTCATCGCCGCCACTCCGGTCGCCGATGCCGTGAGGCCCGCCGGTGCCGTGACGCCCGCCGATGCCGTAGCGATTGCGCGCGACCGCCGCCGGGCCGCTGAAGATCTGGTCGACAAGGCGATCGAAGCGAAGGCCATGGGCATCACGCCCGGCTATGCCGCCGCGATCCGCAGCGCCGGCCCGGCATTCGCCAACGTGACGGCCGACGACCTGTCGTCGATGCGCGCCGTCGGGGTGACGCCGGATTACATCCGCGCGCTTGCCCGGTCGGGATATCGCAACCTCGATCCCGATACCGTGGTCGAAGCACGGGCGGTGGGTCTGTCGCCCGATTATATCCGATCGCTCGTCGCCGCCGGATTGAACGACCTGACCATCGACGACCTGACCGGGCTGGCCGCGGTCGGGGTCAACGCCGACGATGTCCGCGCGCTGCGAGCATCGGGACGCAAGGTCACCGTCCATAATCTCGAAAGCTACGGCGCGCTCAAGGGCCATGTCCCGCGACCGCCCGGCGTCCCGGCCAATGCCGGTTTCCCGTTCGACCGCTGACCTGACGCCCTAGCCGAACTCCATTGCCGATCGCTCACGACGTCCACCCCCATGTGGACGACCGGCCCCGCTTTGCCTGCTGCATGCCCCAAGGAGACGTGCCATGAACCGCCTTGCCACCTCGATCGCCGCGATGTTGCTGATCGCCTTCGCGATCGCCGCGAGCTGCGTCGCCGGGATGCGCGAAGACATCCGCTTCCACCTGTCGATGCGCGCCGGCGGCGACGAAGTAGAACTCGCCTTCGACCGCATCGGCCACGGCCACGACCGTCTGAGCAATACGATGCCGATCGCGGCGCTTCGCGGCCTTTCCCGGTCGGCGCTGCGCTCCCCGGAGCGCACGCCCATCGCCTTCACGATCGACCGCGTGCCGGGCCGGGTCGACTGCCGGGGCATGGCGGCCGGCGGCAGCGCCGACGGCGGCTGCGGCTTCGCCCGCAACCCCGGGTTCGACGCCCGGCTCGCCCGTGTCGGCTTCCCCCGGCTCGACGACGACCAGCAGTTCGTCCTGACCATGACCGACTTCGACCCCGGGGTGATCGAGGCGCTGAAGGCGGGGGACTATCGCACGCCCGACGCCGGCGGCCTGGTGTCGCTCGGCATCTTCGCGATCCACGCGGATTATGTGCGCGACATCGCCGCGGCGGGCTTTCGCGTCGGCAGCGTCCACGATCTCGTCCAGTTCAAGATCGCGCACATCACGCCCGCGTTGATCGCCGCCTATCGCCAGCTCGGCTATCGCGATCTTTCGGCGAACGACCTCGTCAAGATGGGCATACAGGGCATCACGCCGGATTTCATCCTCGGCTTCGCCCGCGCCGGCCTGCGCGACATTCCCGCCGACAAGCTGATCGAGCTGAAGATCTTCAACGTCACTCCTGATGACGTCCGCGCGATGCGCCGTGACGGCGCGGCTGCGGTCACCCCCGACATGCTGACCCGCCGTCGCATCCTGGGCGCGGCCGTCAACGGCTGATCGCCCCACCGACCGACTGAACCACACGACCAACGGCACGCCGATCACGCCCGGCGCCGGATGAAGCGCGCCCGGGCCGGGGTGTCATAGACAAATAATACAGGGAGTATCGATGTGTCTGCCCCGAAGCACCTTTATCGCCAACCTGCGCGCTGGCGCCATGCGACCTGCCTTCTGGCGATCGCGGCCGGCTCTGGCGCGCCGATGCGCGCCGTCGCGCAGGCGGCCCCGGCCGTCTCCGCCGATACCGGCCCGGCAGCGGGAAGCGGCGTCGTCTTCACGCCCGATTACTTCGCGCGCTTCGCCCCGCAGACCGCCTATGACATGCTGACGCAGGTGCCGGGCTTCGTCGTCGCTGCCCGCGACGAGAAGCGCGGGCTGGGCCAGGCGTCGGAGAACGTGCTGATCAACGGCCAGCGCGTCACCGACAAGTCGGGCGGCGCGGTCGGGCAATTGCAGGCGATTTCGGCCGACGATGTGCTCCGCATCGAGGTTCGGGAGGCGGTGTCGTTCGGCATCGCCGGGCTGACCGGTCAGGTCGTCAACGTCGTGCTCAAGGCGACGCGCAAGGGGCGCGGCAACATCACCTGGAACCCGTCGGTGCGCGCGCATTATGCCGAGCCGAGCTGGCTGTCCGGCTCGATCAGCTACAACGACAGCATCGGCGACCTCGACTATACCATCTCGCTCGAAAACAATACCAAGCGCGGCGCGATGGGCGGCAACGATTATCGCGTGCTGTCGCCGACCGGCGCGGTGGCCGAGCGCCGCGATCAGGTCAACTGGGACAGCACCGACGACGCCAAGCTGTCCGCGATCCTCAAATACACCGCCACGAGCGGCCTCCAGGCCAATCTGACGCTCGATTACGACCCCTATTGGAAACGCGGCGTCAACGACCAGCGCCGCACGCGCACCGATGGCAACGATAACGACTGGGCCAGCACCTATCACACCTGGGGCTTCAGCTACGACGCCAATGGCGACGTCTCGGTGCCGCTCGGCGGCGGCCGGCTCAAGCTGATCGGCCTGCGCCATTACGAACACGCGCCCGCCGTAACCTACCAGCGCACCGATTACGACAGCGGCGCGCCGAGCGAGGGCCTGCTCTACACCCAGGACGCGCGAACCAGCGAGACGGTCGGCCGGCTCGAATATCATTGGCAGGGGATGCGCAACGACTGGACGGTCTCGCTGGAGCGCGCCGACAACCAATATGCGCAGGTCAGCACGCTGGCCGGCCTGCGGCCCGACGGCAGCTATGTCTCCATCCCCTATCCGCAGGGCAGCGGCATCGTCGCCGAGAAGCGCTACGAAGGGCTGGCCACCTTCAGCCGCGCGCTTTCACCCAGGCTCAATCTTCAGGTCGTCGGCGGTGCCGAATATTCCGAGCTCGGCGAGCGCGACATCGGGCAGGCGCCACGCCATTTCTTCCGGCCGAAGGGCAGCATCCTGTTCGGCTGGCGGCCGGCGCCGGGCTGGGACGCCAGCCTGAAACTGGAGCGCAAGGTCGGCCAGATCAGCTTCTCCGATTTTCTCGCCAACGAGGACGTCACCAACAATCGCGGCAACGACGCCAACCCCAATCTCGTGCCGCCGCAAAGCTGGGAAGTGACCGGCGAGGTCGGCCGCGATCTCGGCCGCTGGGGTAAGACGCGGCTGCGGCTCTATCACTACTGGGTCGAGGATATCGTCGATCACATCCCGGTCGGCGCCGATGGCGATGCGGTCGGCAACCTGCCGCATGCAACGCGCCTGGGAATCGAGAGCATCAGCACGATCCAGTTCGACCCGATCGGCTGGCATGGCGCAAAGCTCGACGCCGACATCGGCATCGAGCACGCCCGCGTCCGCGATCCGCTGACCGGCTTGCCGCGCCAGATCAGCGACACGCACGATCGCTGGGCGAACCTGACGCTGCGCCACGACGTGCCGCACACCCAGTTCGCCTGGGGCGCGGGCCTGCAATTCGATCATTACGGTCCGCTCTGGTTTCTCGACGAGATCAACCAGCAATGGGAAGGCCCCTACGCCAGCGTCTTCGTCGAGTTCAAGAACGTGCGCGGGATGAAGGTCAAATTCAGGATCTTCAACATCAACGACGGCCATGTGCGCTATTGGCGAGACGTCTATTCAGGCCGCCGCACCGCCGCGCCCCTGTCTTTCATGGAACGCATGCACCAGATGGTCGGCCCGATCTTCACGCTGACGCTGAGCAGGCGCTTCTGAAGCCTGCCCATAGCTATTGCATGGCGGGGAACATGAACCGAGCGAGCGACGCGCCAGCCTCGTTAGGAACAGCCGTCGCGTCGTTCATCAGCCCGCAGGCAATATCGCGCCGCCGCCGCCGCAAGGGTTTCCCGATCGCTCAGCTTCGCCTCAGCCGCGCCCTGTACAGCAGGGAATCCGCCCGCGAGTAATAAAGCCACGGCTCGCGGTCGTGGATTATGACGGACGCCGCGAATGCGATGTCCGTTGCCATCCGGTCCTTCATCGGCGGCGGTGCGATCAGGGGTTCGATGCAGCGGTCGATCACCCGGGTATATTCGGCGTCGAACGCGATCCAGCCGATCCGCCAGCGCGCATCCTCGGTCGCGCCATTGTAGAACATCACCGGCATATCCTTGTCGAACGTCAGCATCGGGCCGGTCGAAAGATGCCAGCGATCCCACAGATCGGGCCGAGGCATGAACGGCTGCCCTTCGTGAATCCACGGCCCCGCGTCGGCGTCGCCCACCGCCAGGCCGACCAGCGAGGCTCCGCCGGCGGCATATTCGTAGAACATGCGCCAGAGGCCGGCCTTGGTCCGATCCACGGTTGCCTCCTTGACATTGCCCTCGGTCGGCGTGGACGCCACGGCGATACCCTTCTTCTCGAGCCGGTCCATCGACGGGCCGATCGCATAGAGCAGCTCGCCGTGGCTGCGCGTGGCATCGACACCCGTATAATAGACGACGAAGCTGCCGTCCGTGCGCTCGACCACCGTCGGGTCCTCGCAGCCGCCGATATCCTCCGCGCCGGGGCCGGGCACGATGGCGGGCGCGGGATCGGCCTCGAACGCGATGCCGTCGCGGCTGATCGCGTGCCATATCGTGCCGGTGTCGCCAGCCTCGTCCGGCCGGGGCACCGCGCGCACCATCAGGTGGAACAGGCCGTCGGCGCCAAGCCACACATAGGGGCTCATGAGATCGCGGCTCGAAACCGCCTCCGGCCCCGCGAGCGTCAGCGGCTCGATCAGTTCGACATTGAAATCGACGCGGCGGGTGGCGCCCATAATCAGGCCCCCAGCGCCGCTTCGAGGCTCAGGCCGCCGTCGATCGTCAGAACCGCCCCCGTGATATAAGCGGCCGCATCCGAGCAGAGATAGACCGCCAGGTCCGCGACTTCTTCCGGGCGCCCTGCCCGGCCCGCCGGGATGTTGCGTTCCAGGCTCGCCCGATATTCCGCATTATCCTCGGCCCGCCTGTTCATCGGCGTCAGGATCATGCCGGGGGCGATCGCATTGATCGAGATGCCCATGGGCGCGCATTCGACCGCCATCGTCCGCGTCAAATTCTCGAGACCGGCCTTGGCGGAGCAATAGTCCGCGCCGCCCGCACGGACATCCTGCCCGTGGATCGAGCTGATGTTGACGATGCGGCCCGGCCGTTTCGCGTCGCGCAGACCCCGGACAAGCTGGCGCGAGGTAAGAAAGGCGCCGGTGAGATCGGTGCGGATCAATCGCTCCCACTGGGCCAGTTCCATATCCGCCACGTTGACGCCGCTCATGTTGAGGCCGGCCGAATTTATCAGGAGATCGGGCAGCCCGAGGGCGTCGGCGATCGCCGCGAACGCTGCTTCCACCTGCGCCTCGTCGCCCACATCGGCCCGTGCCGTCGCGGCGCGCGCGCCCGCGGCGGTTACGGCATTTGCGGTGGCGCCGGCGAGATGCTCATCCTGGAAATAGATGATGCCGATGGCGGCGCCGGCCCTCGCCATCGCGATCGCGCAGGCGGCGCCTATGCCGGATTCGCCCCCCGTCACCACACCGATCTTTCCGTCGAGCAAGCCTGCCATCGTCGTTTCCGTTCAATGCCGCATTGTCCGAACGAAGCAGGGCCGATGTCGTTCAAGATTTGTCGCTCAGGATTTCGGTCCCGGCTTCGCGCATTGCCATCCCGGGCACCGGACAAGCAAAGGTCGGGGCGTCGGCAACGATTCAAGCAGCAGGTGGAACCGGACCAGAAAAAGATGGTTCTGACTTCTCAACAAACGCGAGGAGATGAATATGGGCAAGGGAATCCTGCTTTGGCTTATCGGTATTCCTATCCCGATCATCATCCTGTTGCTGATCTTCTGGCATTGAGCACGCTTTCTCAAGCATCAAACAGGCTGCGCATGGACAGGAAATATTTCCTGTCGTGCAATATAGGCAACGCAGCCGCCAGGTTATTGCTGCCGCCTTTTCCATACAGGCTGTTTCCGGTTAAGCCGGAGAAATGATGGATGACGATCGAGCTTCGGGCCTCGATCTCATCCTGCGCGGCGGGGCGACGGCATATTGCTTCGCTTCGGCCGAAGAGGCTCTCGGCGCCGGCCTTCCGAACCTTCATCGGAAGGTGACGGCGAAGCGATCGCCGCCGCCGGAACCGGAATCCAACCAGCAGCGCGGAAGCCTAGAAGGACTTCGTGAGCGTCGCGATGACCTGACGGCCCTGCCCGAAGAAGCACCCCATCGGCCCGTTGCAGCGGCCGGCATAGCGTTTGTCGAAGATGTTGCTCCCATTCACCGCGAAGCGCCAGCCCGGAAGGTCATAGTGCAGCGCGGCATCGAACAAGGTAGTCGCGGGGCTGGTATAGACCAGCGGGACATATAACGACGGCACGTTGCCGGGGCTGTCGCTCAGGTATCGAACGCCCAGGCCGAGGCCGGCGCCGGCGAGCGGGCCGGTCTTCTTGGTATAGTCGACGAACAGCGAAGCCTTGTGCCGCGGCTGGGCGGGCAGGCGCTTGCCAAGCTCCGGTTCAAAGCTGCTCCTGGTGATCGTCGCGTCGGTATAGCTGTATGACGCGTTGATGCTGAGCTGCTGGCGAATCCGTGCCACCGCCTCCAGTTCGACGCCCTTCGACACGACCTCGCCGACCTGAAGCTGGAAGTTGGTGTTGGCCGGATCGGTGGACAGCACGTTCGACTGCTCGATACGGAACACGGCGGCGGTGGCGAACAGCTTGATGTCGTCGCCAAGGCCGCGCGCGTCATATTTCACGCCGCCTTCCCATTGCTTGCCGATGCTGGGCTTGAACGCGACGCCGGACAGGTTCTGGCCTGTCACAGGCTGGAACGAAGTCGCATAGCTGACATAGGGCGCGATGCCCGTTTCGGTCACATAGGTCGCGCCGGCCCGCCAGGAGAACTTGTCCTCCTTCGTCTTCGTCGGTGTCGCCGTCGCGTAATTGTCGATGGTCGACCAGTCCTGACGCCCGGAAAGCGTGAGGATGAAACCGCCGAGCTTCGCCTGATCCTGCAGGTAGAGGCCCGCCTGCCGCAGGCGCTGGTTGGTGAAGGGCGTCAGCGCGGGCACCGCGATCGGCGTGGTGCTGTAGACCGGATCGAACAGATCGATATCGGTCGCCGCGCCGAACGCATAGGCCGATGCCTCGCGATAGTTGCGATAGTCGAAGCCGGCGAGGATGTGATGCTCGATCGGGCCGGTGTGCAGGCTCGCGTCGAAACGGCTGTCGATCGTGAACTGCTCGGTATCGTCCTTGAACGGGAAATTCGCCCGCGAGACTGTGCGGTCGTCGGCGCCCAGCCCGGTGCCGTAGATGATCTGCTGATATTCGTGATATTCGCCCCAGCGCGCATTCTGCGTGAAGCGCAGGCCGGGCGAGAAGCGGTGAGTGAACTCATAGCCCGCGCCCCATTGCTCGCGGCGATAGAAGTTATAGTCCGGCTCGCCCAGGTTGATGTCCCGGCGGACCTTGCCGGCCGGATTGGACGTCAGCACGCCCAGCGCGGGGAGGAAGCCGTTGGTGTCGCCGTTCACCCGATCCCATTGGTAATAGCCGAGCGCGGTGATCTTCGTGTCCGATCCCAGCTCATAGGTGACGGCGGGCGCGACATAGACGCGGCGGGCGTTAACATATTCGGTCTGGCTGTCGCGATCGCGATAGAGGCCGGTCAGGCGCGCGCTCAGCCCATTGGCGATCTCGCCGGTGACGGTGCCGGCGACCTGCTTGAAATCGTCGGTGCCGTATTTGACCTGAAACTCCCCGCCCGTCGTGCTCGAGGGGCGGCGGCTGGTGAGGTTGTAGATGCCGCCCGGCGGCGTCGTGCCGTAGAGCACGCTCGACGGGCCTTTCAGGATATCGATCGCCTCGAAGCCATAGAGGTCGACGCCGACGTTCGAGATCGTCGAGCTGACCGGCGCCTGCAACCCGTCGATATACTGGACGGGGATGAAGCCGCGCAGGGTGAGGAAGTCGAAGCGCAGGTCCGGCCCGTAATTCTCGCCCACGATGCCCGAGGTGTAGCGCACCGCCTGCTGCACATCGATGAAGTTGAGCAGGTCGATCTGGTCGCGCGAGACGACCGACACCGATTGCGGCGTCTCGATCAACGGCGCGGTGGTCTTGCTCGCGGTGATCGCGCCGGACGGCACGAAGCGGCGCGCGGAGACGACGATATCGCCGTTGTCGGTCCGGGTCGTTTCCACGCCGGTGGCCTGTCCGGCATCGGCCGCCACCGGGGCGGCGTCGGCAGCGCCCTGCCCTTCAGCGGCCTGCGCCTGGGCCATGGCGGGGAGCAGGCCCATGGCTCCGCCCAGCAGGCAGGCGACGAACCCAAGACGATTGCGCCGAAAATCGGTCATGCCCTGACATCCCTTTGATACGCACCCGGTCGCCACGCGCGCCGTGCGCCACAGGCATTGCAGCAAATGCAAATTAGTTGCAATACAAGTCTGTTGCTCTGACGCAACGATGGCGCTCGAAAAGGAACGAGGCGTTCTTGCGATGGTGATTGCCGGCCCACATCCACCGCTCGCCATCGAACGCGCGGAGCCTCGCTGGTCGGTCCCCGCATTGTTCACGGTCGCATTCCTTGGCGTGACGGCGGGCGTGCAGATGAGCGACCGCGGCCTGCAAGCCATCCTGCTGTCGGCGATCCAGGCCAGCTTCGCGGTCGGCGACAGCACGATCGGGGCGTTGCAGGGGTTGGCCGGCGTGCTGGTGGGCAGCGCGATCGCCATCCCGGTCGCGAGGCTGGCCGATCGCTTTCCACGCAGGAACGTGCTGCTCGGGCTGATCGCATTCTGGTCCAGCCTCACCGCGCTGAGTGCGCTGGCCCCGAGCTTCCCGCTGTTCTTCATCGGCCGCGCCGCATCGGGCGTCACCGAGTTCGCGATGATCCCCATCGTCTATTCGATGATCCCCGATCTGGCGCCGGAACGGCACCGGGTCATGTCGAACCTGGGCTTCGCGGCGCTGATGGCGGCGGGCGCCAGCGCCGGTTTCTATTACGGGGAAGCGATCGTCGATGCGGCTCAGGCGCTTTTGCCGGGTGCGATCGAGCCGTGGCGCAAGGCCTATCTGCTGCTGGCGGCGGCGGGCCTGCCCCTGCTCGCGCTCGGCATGGCGACGCGCGATCCGCCCCGGCATGTCACCGCGCGGGATATCGGGACCGGAGCCGCGCTCCTCCCCTTCCTCCGCGAGCGCTGGCGGGCGGTCGGCCTGTTCGTCGGCGTGGCGGGTAGCCTGATGATCGCGGTGCAGGCGCTCAATCCGCTCATCGCACTCGCGCTGCGACGCCGGTTCGGGGCCGAGCTTGGGATGATCGGCCACGCGATGGGCTGGGTGACGCTGGCGACCAGCATAGGCTGCCTGCCCGTCGCCGGCTTCCTCGACGCGCATCTGGGGCGCCGGTTCGGCGTCGCGGCGCGCCCGATCATCATGGGCTGCGGGGCGGTCGCGGCCATCCCCTGCGCCGCCCTGCTGCTCGCGGCGGACAGCGTTGGTCATGCCCTGTGGGCCGTGGCGTCGTTCCTGTTCGTGACATGCACCGCGAACGCCCTGGTGCCGACCGTGCTTCAGGACCTGACGCCCGCATCGTTGCGGGCGAGGAGCTTCGCGATCTGGAGCTTCGTGGTCTCGGTCTTCTGCGCGATCGGGCCGATGGCGGCGGGCCTGCTATCGGATTTCATGTTCGGCGGCCGGCTGCTCACCGCGATCGCGGTGACGGCGATACCGCCGCTGATCCTCTCCGCCCTTTGCGCCGCCCGCTCGATCGCGCCGTCCGATGGTTTGCGACTTGCTGGCGACAGGGCGCGCGCGTAACGCGCATGGCATGTCTCCCCACACCGTGACGGATCGTCTCCGATGAACCGTCGCACGATCCGCGCCTGGTATCTGGTGCACAAATGGACCAGCCTGATCTGCACGGCATTCCTGCTGATGCTGTGCGTCACGGGCCTGCCGCTGATCTTCCATGACGAGATCGACGCGGCGTCGGGGCGCGGCATCGGGCGATTTTCCGGTCAAGGCTCTTCGGGCAGCGGCCCCGGACTGTTCCCGCTCGACGCGATGCTGCGCAAGGCGCTGGCCGCCCGGCCCGGCGAGGTGCCGCTGTTCATGGCCTTCGACAACGACCGGCCGATCATGACCGTCACCACCGGCCCGCGCCCGGATGCTCCCGTCAGCGAGATGAAGCTCCAGCTCCTGAACCGCGCGACCGGCGAGGCGGTCGGCACGGAAAGCGGCGGAGTCACCGATTCCCTGCTGCAATTCCATACCGACATGTTCCTCGGCCTGAAGGGGGAATTGTTCCTCGGCGCGATGGGGCTGCTGTTCGTGGCGGCCCTGGTGTCCGGCGTGGTCCTCTATGCACCGTTCATGCGCAAGCTCGATTTCGGCACGTTGCGCACCGCGCGCAGCGCGCGACTCAAATGGCTCGATTTCCACAATCTGATCGGCATCACCGCGCTTGCCTGGATGACCGTCGTGGGGATCACGGGCGCGATCAATGCGTTCGTCACGCCTATCACCAGCGTGTGGCAAGCGAGCGAGCTGGCGGAGATGACGCGCGGTTATGCGGGCCGCGCGCCCTTGCCGCCCGCGCGATACGGCTCGCTCGATGTGGCGATGGCGGCGGCGCGCCGGGCGATCCCCGGCATGAACCCGCAATTCATAGCTTTCCCCGGCGGAAGCTTCAGCAGTGGGCATCACTATGCCGTCTATTTCCAGGGCGACACGCCGCTGACCGAGCGCCTGCTCACCGTTGCGCTGATCGACGCGGAGACGGGCAGGCTGACCGACGCGCGGCCGATGCCGTGGTATTTCAAGGCGCTGTCGCTCTCCCGGCCGCTCCATTTCGGCGACTATGGCGGGCTGCCGCTCAAGCTGCTGTGGGCCGTGCTCGACCTGCTCGCCATCTTCACGCTCGGGACAGGCATCCATCTCTGGCTCGGGCGTCGCCGCGCATCGGTCTCCCAGCATGTGCGCGAGGTTGAGACCGGCGGGGCCAGCACGGCGAACGGCATATGATCCGCTCCACCTTCGCCGTCCCCGGGCTTATCGCACTCGCCACCATCATCGGGCTGGTGACGGCGCTGACCGGCGACGGATGGCGCGACGCCGCCGCATGGGCCGGCCTCGCCATACCGCTGCTGGCTATGGTCTGGGCCTATACGCGCCGTGGCGGGCGCTGAAACTGCGCGGACGTTCGCGCGCATCCTGCCCCGCCTTTACCTGCCGAAAGGCCTCTGCGGTAGGCGCTGCTACGGCAAACGGATCGCCATGATGTCGCTTCAAGGCCAAGGCGCCCCGCCACATTCTCCACCGACCGGCGGGAACATGCACATCTTGACATGTGTATTGTTCATATAACACAGTATGGGCCGGTCACTGCGAAAGGGATAGCGGTGCAGGCGGCAATCCATGAACCGCGCCGGTCGAAAACTATGGCGAGGCGGCCGCCCTCGACCTGTACGGCAGCGGCCTGCCGCCGACGGTCAGCGGCCACAACCAGTATTTCCTGTGGGGGCTGCGCGGACAGCATCCGATCAACGTGCTGTCCGTCCAGGACGATCTGGGCGACATGCGCCCCTATTGCGAGAGCGTCACCCTGCTGGGGAAGACCTGGTCCCGCTACGCAATGTCCTTCGAGAACGGCAAGGTCATCGCATTGTGTCGCGGCGTGAAGCCGCCGCTCGACACGCTCTGGCCCCGGCTCAAGCGGTATTCGTAAGGCCCCGCCGGGCCTCCACGGCTCCTCGTTCCCGGAAGCCCCGGAGCCAGCTATCCGCCGACCACGCGCCGCCGCCGCGGAATATCAGCGGCAGCAGGATCGCGGCCCAGCTCAGGTGCGTCGGCCAGGCGTCGGGATAGACGAATATCTCGATCGTCAGCGTCATCATGAACAGCGCCAGCGCCGAAAGCCGTGTGAACAGCCCCAGCACCAGCAGGATCGAAAAGACATGCTCGGACCATGTCGCGGCGACGGCGGCGATATCGGGCGGGATCAGCGGCAGGGCATATTCGGTGCGGAACAGCTCATAGGTGGCGTCGGTGATGTGGATGATCCCGTCCACCTTGGTGCGGCCGGACGTGAAGAACACGCCCGCGATGCCCAGCCGGGCGACAAGCAGCAGGAAAGCATCCGGCACCAGCGCCGACAGGAACCGGACGGAACGCTCGTAGAGCAGGATCGGCGACGTCATCTCATATCTCCGAAGGATATCCGGCAAGGCAGGCTCCGTCCGAAACGCATCAGGCCCTGGGCGTCAGCGAGCCATTGCCCTTCGGCGTCCTGATCGAGGTGCAGGTGCCCGCCTTGACCAGCTTCCACGCGTTGCCCTGATAATCGGCCTTCGAGGTGCCCGCGCAGGTCGTGCCCGCGCCTGCCTTGCAATCGTTCTTGCCTGCCCTGGCGATGCCGTAGCATTTCTCCATCGCCGGCTTGTCCTGCGCGGAGGCGGACGCGGCGAGCGCGGCGCCGGCGGCGGCCATCGCCAGCGTGGCCGCGATGGCGGCGTGAGTGGAACGCATGGATATTCCTTTCGTGTCTGCGCCTCTGCGCGCATTCCGGGCGGAGGCTCCGGGCGGCGCGGCGGCCCGGAAAGGAGGCGTTCGGCCCGGGTCACGACGGCAATTCGGCCGGCGCCTGGCGGCGGTTACAGGCCGATGCGGAAAAAATGGCGGCGCACCGCTGTAACCTTTATCCCGGCTATGCCGAATCCTCCGACGAGGAGCGTGAATGCGGGCCAACGAGGACGAGTTGCGTCGGTTGATGATCAGCGGGCTGGACGGCAATGCCGCCGACCACGCCGCATTGCTGCGCCTGCTCGTGCCCGTGCTGCGCGGTTTCTACCGGCGGCGCTCCAGCGGCGCGGACGACGATATCGAGGATCTGGTGCAGGAGACGTTGATTGCGGTGCATACCCGCCGCGCGAGCTATGATCGCGATCGCGTCTTCACCGCATGGCTGTTCGCGGTGGCGCGCTATAAGATGATCGATCATTTCCGCCGCGTCCGCCGCCTCCAGCCGATCGAGGGGCTGGAGGAGATGCTGGTCGCCGACGGGTTCGAGGATGCGTCAGGCGCGCGGCTGGACATGGAGGGGCTGCTGGGCACGCTGCCGCCCAAGCAGGCGCGGATGATCCGCGCGACCCGGATCGAGGGGCTGAGCATCAGCGAGGCCGCCGCCGCGGACGGGATCGGCGAATCCGACGTGAAGGTCTCGGTCCATCGCGGCCTGAAGGCGCTGATGGCGCGCATCCAGGGAGGCGGGCGATGAACACCGACGACCTGATCGCCCGGCTTTCCGCCGATGTGCCGAAGGTGCGCCGCCATGCGATCGGACGGCGGCTCGCGATCGGGCTGCTGCTCGGCGCGCTGCTGACCGGGGCGGTAGTGGTGTCCGTCCTCGGCATCCGGCCAGACCTGCATGCGGCGATGCGCGGATTCAACTTCTGGATGAAATGGACCTATACGATCTCACTGTCGGTGGTGGCGCTGGGGATAACCGCGCAGCTCGCCCGGCCGGACGGCGGGCGCGTGCGCCGGGCGTGGCTGCTCGCCATTCCCGTCCTGCTGCTCGCCGGCGTGGGCGTGATCGAGCTGGCGCGGACGCCGCCGGGCGCATGGCTGGCGATGTGGCTGGGGCATAGCTGGAAGGTGTGTCCGTGGATAGTGCTCGCGCTGGCGATGCCGATCTTCCTCGGGCTGCTCTGGTCGTTCCGGCGGCTCGCGCCGACCCGGCTGCGCGCGGCGGGCGCGGCGGCGGGGCTGTCGGCCGGAACATTCGCCGCCGCCATCTATTGTGTCCATTGCCCGGAGGTATCGGCGATCTTCGTGCTGACCTGGTATTCGCTCGGCATCCTGCTCGCCACGTCGATCGGCGCCCTGCTCGGTCCGCGCCTGCTGCGCTGGTGATTTTCGCGCGGCCTGTAACCGGACGGGCGCGGCGGCCGAACCGGGAAGGCCAACACCAACCTCATCTTTCGGAGACTGATATGACCATCATCCGCACCGGAGCCAGCATTGCCGCAACCGCAGCCGTCATCGCGATCGGCGCTGCGGCGGCGCCGGCCGTCGCCGCCGCAAAGGAGGCCGGCAAGGTCCATTGCTACGGCGTCAACACCTGCAAGGGCCAGTCGGACTGCAAGACGGCGAAGAACGATTGCAAGGGCCAGAACGACTGCAAGGGGCAAGGCTTCAAGGAACTGACCGCCAAGGCCTGCCAAGCCGCCGGCGGCAAGCTGGCCGCGCCGAACTGAGCGGCGGCCTGCCGGCCCGGCACGCCATGGCCGGGCCGCCCCCCTTGGGAGCCAGACGATGATATCCTCCTTCGCCGGATTCGGCCTCGGCCTGCGCAAGCCGCATTATGCCGATTTCCTCGACACCCGCGTCGCGGTCGATTTCGTCGAGGTGATCTCGGAGAATTTCATGGTCGACGGCGGCAGGCCGCGCCGCATCCTGCGCGATGTGCGCGAGCTTTACCCTGTCGCGCTGCATGGCGTGTCGATGTCGATCGGGTCGGCCGATGGGCTTGACGGCGCCTATCTCGCGCGGCTGCGGGCATTGATCGACGAGATCGAGCCGCTCTTCGTCTCCGATCACCTGAGCTGGTCGCGGATCGACGGCTTCAGCTCGCACGATCTGCTGCCGCTGCCCTATACCGATGAAGCGCTGGAGGTGGTCTGCGCCAACATCGCCCGCGCGCAGGACGCGCTGGGGCGCGAGATGCTGGTCGAGAACCCCTCCAGCTACATCGATTTCGCGCCCGCCGACATGACCGAATGGCAGTTCCTCGACCAAATCTGCGCGCGCACCGGCTGCGGCCTGCTGCTCGACGTCAACAACGTGTTCGTGAGCGCGAGCAACCACGGCTTCGATCCGGTCGCATATCTCGACGGCGTGCCGCATGGCCGCGTGCGGCAGGTCCATCTCGCCGGGCACAGCCGGGGCAGCGAGTTGCTGATCGACACGCATGACCGCCCGGTGCCGCCTTCGGTGTGGGATTTATATGCCCATGTCCTGCCGCGCCTCGGCCCGGTCGCGACGATGATCGAGCGCGACGACGATATCCCACCCCTCGCACCTGCTCGCCGAACTCGACACCGCCCGCCGGATCGCCGGCCGCGCGCAGCGGGAAGCGGCATGAGCCTGATCGCCCTCCAGCGCGACATGCGCCTCTGGCTGATTCGCGAGGACGACGATGCCGCCGCCCGTCTCGGCGATGCCGCCGCGCCGGGCCTGCGCGTCTATCAGAACAATTACCGCGCGCAGCTTGCCGCCTGCCTCGAAGATTGTTTCGAGCGCACGCGCGACTGGATCGGGGACGAGGCGTTCCATCGGGCGGTCGTCGCGCATGTCGATCGCGTGCCGCCGAATAGCTGGACGCTCGACGCTTATGGCCGCGATTTCCCCGCGACGCTGGCGATCCTCTACCCCGCCGATGCCGAGGTGGCGGAACTGGCGTGGCTCGACATGGCGCTGGGCGAGGCGTTCGTCGCGGCGGATGCTCCGGCGCTGACGGCGGACGATCTCGCCGGGGTGGACTGGGATCGCGCCGTGCTGCACGTCACGCCCACGCTCGACATGGGCGACCTGACGACCAACGCCACCGCGATCTGGTCCGCGCTCGCCGATGGGGAGACGCCGCCCGCGGTGGAGACGCTGCCAGAGCCGGGCGCGATCCTCGTCTGGCGGCAGGACGATATCTCCCGCTTCCGCGCTGCCGACCAATATGAGCGGCAGGCCCTGCTCTCGATCCGCGCCGGCATGCCCTTTCCGGACCTGTGCGAGGCGATGGTCGGGATGCTGGGCGAGGGCGCGGGAATCGCGCGCGCCGGGCAGATGCTGGGCCGATGGATCTCCGACGGCCTGATCGTCGCGGTGCAGCCGTCCCTTGTCCGAAGGTGAATTCCGGAGCGTGGACGCCGATCACCGCCAGCCCGTCGTCGCGATATCTGGCCGCCCACATTTTCGCATGGAGAAGGCGTTGCATCGCGGCCCCGTTGCGCCGATGAGCGGCGGCTGAAAGGAGCCGCCCGTGCCCACCGATCGCTACCCGGCCCTGCGGAGCGTGGTCCGCATGCTCGCCGCCTCGCTCATGCTGATGCTGGCGAGCGCCTGCGTCCGGCAGACGGGATGGCATAATACCGCCGTCTCCGGCCTGCCGGCGCTCGCGTTCGACATGACCAGGGCCAATGACGGCAAGCCGGTGACGGCGGCCGATTATCGCGGCAAGGTGACATTGCTCTATTTCGGCTATGCCAGTTGCCCGGATGTCTGCCCGATGACGCTCGCCAATGTCGGGCAGGTATTGCGCCGGCTTGGTCGCGACGCCGGCGCGGTCCGCGTGCTGTTCGTCACGGTCGATCCGGATCGCGACGCGCTTCCGGTGCTCCGGCAATATGTCGCCGCGTTCGGCCCCGAGGTCGACGGCCTGCGCGGCGATCCCGATGCGCTGGCCGCGCTCGCCCGGCGATACCGCGTCGCCTATTCGGTGCGGCCGGGCCGGGATTATGAGGTGACGCACAGCTCCGGCATCTATGTCTTCGATCGCGGCGGGGCGGCGCGCCTGCTGGTCAGCTCGCTTTCGACGCGGGACGCCGACGTGAAGGGCACCGCCGCCGATCTGCGCCGACTGGTCGAAAGCAGCGGCTGACGCGCTTCAGCGCCCCGTCCAGCTCGAAGCAGATATCCCCGCGCCGCCGCCCGGCTTCCGCTGCTTCTCCGTCGCCTCCTCGGCGCGGCGCAGCGCATCGAGCACGAGCAGCAGCGAGGCGATGCTCATCATCGCCGGCGGAATCCAGATGATCAGCCCGCCATAGGCCTGATCGTCGAGCGCGCCGATGCCGGGATAGATGCGGCCGCACCACGCATAGAAGCCGTAGAGATCGTGGCGCGACAGCGCGATGATCGCGCCGATCAGGATTTGCGGGAACATCACCCCGATCGCCAGCGCCGCGCGCATGCCGAAGGATATCCCGGCCCGCGCGCGGTCGCGCCGGTCGAGCACGACGCTCCAGAACAGCACGCCGTCGCCCACCATCGACCAGTTCATCACCAGATAGAGCCGGGGATCGATCATCGCGCGGAAGTGGATCGCGGGCACCAGCCACAATGCGATCAGGCCGACGAACAGCAACGCGGCGAGCAGCGGCTTGCGGACGATATGCAGGAAGTGCAGCACAACAGGCGCGGTCGCCAATCGCCGCGCCCGCTCCGGCATCCCGCGCAGGATCGTCGGCCACGGCCAGGCGAGCGCGATGAAGAACGGCCCCAGATGGTGCATCACCACATGCTGAAGGCGGTTCAGGAAGAACATATGCTCGGCGAGATATTCGAACCGCGTCTGGAGCACGGCGTAGATCGCGGCCATGCCGATCAGGAACGCCGCCGAGCGCCATCGCAACGGACGCTCCGCCGGGGCGGTCGCCCGCAAGCCGCGCCAATACCACCACAGCGGGAACGCCGTGGCGAAGAACCATGAGAAGGAGAAATCCCATGGCGCGATCGCCGGAAGCGCGGCGGCATGGAAGCGGCACAGCCACCACAGGACCAGGCTCGCCGCCCCCAGCACGAGCGCCGCGCGCGCGTCCGGCGATGCGAGCAGCTCCGGGGAAAGCGGACCGGATCGGCTGCGGATATCAGTCATAATGGGCGACTCGGCCTGCCTGTCCGCGCCTTTGCTAGACCTTCGGAAGCCCGCGACCAAGCAGCGAAAGATGACGGGATTTTCATTGGACCGTCATATTCGCCGGGCCTAGGGACGAGGGCCATGACTTTTCCCGGCCCCATTTTCTTCGTGGCTGGCGGCGCGCCGATCCTGCTGGTCGCCCTGGTCTATCTGCGGGGCGCGCGGCGGCGGCGGGCGAGCCGCCGGCCTACCGACATCCTGCGCCATTGCGCCTTCGCGGCGGGGCTGGCGATGCTGTTCCTGTCGCTGCAATGGCCGTTCGCGGAATGGGCGCACGAGCTGTTCTACGTCCACCAGATCGGCATCATCGTGGCGCGGATCGTCACGCCGATCCTGATCGCGATGGCGCGGCCCGCCGGCACGCTGGTCGCCGGCCTGCCGCAGCCGGTGCGGCGGCGCATCCTGCGGCCCGCCCTGCTCGCGCCAGCCACGCGGAGGGCATGGCGGATCGTCGCCCACCCGGCGGCCGCCCTGCTCCTCTATGTCGCCGCCTTCTACCTTTGGGAGCTTCCCGCCCTCCAGTCCGCCGCGCTGGACAATGCCGCGATCGGGCTGGCGATGCACCTCAGCCTGCTGCTCACCGGCCTCTTGTTCTGGAGCCGGATCGCCGGGCGCAGGCCGGCGCCGTTGGGCGTCAGCCATGGCGAGCGGCTGATGATGATCTGGCTGGCGATCCTCACGCAGATCCTTCTCGGCGCCTATCTCACGGTCAAGAGCAGCGTGCTGTATCACGCTTATGCCGCGAGCGAGCGGCTGGCGATGATCCCGTCGATCGTCGACGAGCAGCGCGGCGGCTTCATGATCTGGGTGCCGAGCGCCCTCCTCTCGCTGCTCGCGATGATCGTCGTGATCGACATGTGGGGCCGCCACGAGACGCGGATGGACCTCAAGCGCACGCAATGGTCGCCGTCCAATTCCGCGATCCTGCTCTATCCGCAGACCGGAAAAGCGCTGCGCGCGATGGCTGAGCCGAAGAACAAGCGGATGGCGATCGGCCTCGCCAGCTTCGCGCTGCTGATCTTCGCGGCCGTATGCGGCGTCGTCACCGGGGCGTATCGCGTCAACCGGCGCGAGAACCTGCGGCTCTATATGCTGTCCCGCTGCGCCGGCCCGCATTGTTGAGCGGCGCGGCCGCAAGGGCTTAACGGCCGGCGCGCCTAGGCCGGACCGGCGCGATCGATCGCGCCGGTGTCCAGCAACGGCGCGGCATCGATATCCTCCACATCCAGCAGGCCGCTCAGCCGCTCGAGCGCGGTCAGGATCATCGCCCGTTCCCACGGAGCGAGCGCGGCGAAGCGTTCGTGGAACTGCTCCTGCGGCATGTCCGGCGCCCCCGCCAGCAAGGCGCGCCCCTCCGGCGTGATCCGCAGCAGCATCTGCCGCTTGTCGCGCTCGCCGCGCCGCCGCATCACCAGCCCGCGCGCGACCAGCCGGTCGACGAGGCTGGTGATGGTGGCCTGGCTGAACTGCAAGGCGCTGGCGATCGCGCTGGGAATCGCCTCGCCGCGCCGCTCGATCTCCTGGAGAACGAACAGTTGCGACGGGGTGAGGCCCGTCGCCACCGCGAGCTGGCGGCCGCTCGTTTCGGTTGCCCGCAATATCCGGCGCAACGCGCGCAACGCCTGGCTCGATAACTCGTCCT
Source organism: Sphingomonas bacterium (assembly GCA_047602705.1). Classification (GTDB taxonomy): domain Bacteria; phylum Pseudomonadota; class Alphaproteobacteria; order Sphingomonadales; family Sphingomonadaceae; genus Sphingomonas. The sequence continues at coordinate 29,861 of JASGGR010000001.1, forward strand.
GCACAGGCCGATTGCTACGCCGACAATCGCCACGGCACAACGGAAAGATAGTTTTGTAAAATGAAGTAAATAGCGGCATCTTGAGCCGGTTGCAGACGGCGCTTCGCTGATCCGCTCGTTGACAAAATCAAGCTATTACATCTATATGACTCGCCGAAACGCGACTCCGAAGCCGCATGCCGCAACAAATATACTTCACGGAGATGAATAATCCACGATAGCAAGGCCCAGGCGACCGCGGCGTCGCAACGAGGCTTCTCACATTCCCCGCCCGGCCCGATGCGCAACGCGATTCGCTTCAGGCGGCCGACGATTTCAGACGGCCCCGCCGTCACCGCGCTCATCGCGGCCTCTCCGCCGCTCGAGGTGAACTCGGCCTATTGCAACCTGCTGCAATGTTCCGACTTCGCGGACACCTGCATCGTCGCGGAGCGGAACGACGCCATTGCGGGCTGGGTTTCCGGCTATCGCCTTCCGGCCGCGCCCGATGCGCTGTTCGTCTGGCAGGTCGCCGTATCGCCTGACGCGCGCGGCCTGGGCCTGGGCGGCCGGATGCTCGACGCGCTGGTGGAGCGCCACGCGGATGTCCGGCGGCTCACCACCACGATAACGGCCGGCAACCGCGCCTCATGGGCGCTGTTCGAGGGCTTCGCCCGCCGCCACGGCGCCGTGCTGGAACGCTCCCTGCGCTTCGATGCGAACACACATTTCAACGGCGCGCACGAAGGCGAATGGCAGGCCGCCATCGCCCCGCTGAACGCCCCCGCCCTTTCAACCGATCGGCAGGAAAAATGAAAATGATGATCCCGTCACACCCATCCGCCGCGACACCACTTGCGGCCATGCCGGAACCGACGCGCGCGATGCCCGACACCGCGATCTACGAGCGGCGGGAATCGTCGGTGCGCAGCTATTCCCGCTCGATCCCGCGCCAGTTCGTCCGCGCCGAGGGCGTCTGGATGTATGACGATCACGGCGGGCGCTATCTCGATTTCCTGTCGGGCTGCTCCACGCTGAACTACGGCCACAACCATCCGGTGCTGAAGAAGGCGCTGATGGACTATATCGCGGCCGACGGCATCGCCCATGGCCTCGATCTGCACACCGACGCCAAGGCGCGCTTCCTGCGCGCGTTCGAGGAGGTGATCCTGAAGCCGCGCGGGCTGGATTACCGGGTGATGTTCACCGGCCCCACCGGCACCAATGCGGTGGAGGCCGCGATCAAGCTGGCGCGGAAGGTGACGGGCCGGGAAATGGTGATCGCCTTCACCAACGGGTTCCACGGCATGACGCTGGGCGCGCTGGCCTGCACCGGCAATGCCGCCAAGCGCGGCGGCGCGGGCATCCCCTTGAGCCATGTCAGCCATGAGCCGTTCGACGGCTATCACGGCCCGGACGTCGACACCGCCGCCCTGCTGGAACAGCGCCTGTCGGACCCGTCGAGCGGCCTCGACGCCCCGGCGGCTTTCCTCGTCGAGCCGGTGCAGGGCGAAGGCGGGCTGAACGTCGCCTCCCCGGAATGGATGCGCGCGATCGCCGCGATCGCAAGGCGGCACGGCGCGCTGCTGATCGTCGACGATATCCAGGCCGGGTGCGGCCGCGCGGGCGGGTTCTTCAGCTTCGAGGACATGGGCTTCACGCCCGATATCGTGACGATGGCGAAATCGCTGTCCGGCATGGGCCTGCCCTTCGCCGTCACCCTGTTCCGGCCGGAGCACGATCAATGGTCGCCGGGTGAGCATAACGGCACCTTTCGCGGCAACAACCACGCCTTCGTCACCGCCGAGGCGGCGATCCGGCACTTCTGGTCGGACGGCAGCTTCGCAAAGGACGTGGCGCGCCGCGGCCGGCTGCTCGCCGACCGGCTCGACGGGATCGCCGCCGCGCACGGCCTGACGACACGCGGGCGCGGCATGATGCGCGGGATCGACACGGGATCGGGCGATGCCGCCGCGGCGATCACCGCCGTCTGTTTCGATCGCGGCCTCATCATCGAGACCAGCGGCGCGCATGACGAGGTGGTGAAGGTGCTGGCCCCGCTCGTGATCGAGGACACGGTGCTGGCCGCCGGCCTCGACATTCTGGAGCGGAGCGTGCGCGACGTGCTCTCCGCCCCCTTCAACATCGCCGCCGAATAAGGAGGAACCGACATGATCGTTCGCAATCTCAAGGACATCCGCAAATCCGACCTCAACGTCCGCTCGAAGGGCTGGGCCAGCGCGCGGATGCTGCTGAAGGACGACGGCATGGGATTCTCGTTCCACATCACCACCATGTATGCGGGCGAGGAACTCAGGATGCATTACCGGAACCATCTGGAATCGGTGTTCGTGCTGAAGGGCACCGGCACGATCGAGGATCTGGCCACGGGGGAGATCCACCGGCTGGAACCGGGATCGATATATGCGCTGAACGACCATGATCGCCACGTCGTCCGCCCCGAAACGGACATGCTGACCGCCTGCTGCTTCAATCCGCCCGTCACCGGCCGGGAAGTGCATGACGAGAACGGCGCCTATCCCGCCGACCCGGCCGCGACCCGCGAAGCCGCGCCCGTATCCTGACACCGCAACGAAGGGGGAGTCCGATGAAAGACCTCTACCCGTCCCGCCACGCGGCGGAACCCGAAATGCTGCCCAGGCTCGATCCCGTGGTCCACGGCGCATGGGACGAAAATGCGCCGCTGACGCGCGAGCAGACCCGCCAGTTCGACGAACAGGGCTATCTGGTGCTGGAGGACCTGTTCGACGCCGACGAGATCGCCTTCCTCCAGTCGGGCGCGGGAGCGCTCCTGGCCGATCCGGCCTCGCTGGACACCGGAACGGTCATCGCCGAGCCGGACAGCGGCGAGGTGCGCTCGGTGTTCGAGGTCCATGCGCAAAGCCCGGTCATGGCACGGCTGGCGGCGGACCGGCGGCTCGCCGGCGTCGCCCGCTTCCTGCTGGGGGACGAGGTTTACCTCCACCAGACGCGCCTGAACTACAAGCCGGGCTTCCGGGGCAAGGAATTCTACTGGCATTCCGATTTCGAGACCTGGCATGTGGAGGACGGGATGCCGCGGATGCGCGCGCTTTCCATGTCCGTGCTGCTGGCGGAGAACACGCCCCATAACGGCCCGCTGATGCTGATCCCCGGATCGCATCGCACCTTCCTGACCTGCGTCGGCGAAACGCCGGAAGACCATTATCGCATGTCGCTCAGGAAGCAGGAATATGGCGTGCCGGACGAGGACAGCCTCGCCGAGCTGGCGCACCGGCACGGCATCGTCGCGCCGACCGGCAAGCCCGGCACGGTGATCGTGTTCGATTGCAACGTGATGCACGGCTCCAGCGGCAATATCACCCCCTTCCCGCGCGCCAACGCCTTCCTGGTCTATAATGCGCTCGGCAACCGCCTGCTGCCGCCTTTCGGCGTGCGCAAGCCGCGCCCCGGCTTCATCGCCGCGCGCGACGCCGTTCCGGTCGCGCCGGTCGAGGGCCACCTGACGGATGTGGCGGCATGACGGGCATGCACGATGTGGAGAAGATCGGCGGCACGTCGATGGCCGCCACCGCCGCCCTGTTCGAAAACGTGCTGATCGCGGGGCGGAAAGGGCGCGATCTGTATAACCGGATCTTCGTCGTCTCCGCTTATGCCGGGATGACGGACCTGCTGCTGGAAGGCAAGAAGACGGGCGTTCCCGGCGTCTACGCCCGCTTCATCGCGGACGACGGCGACGGCTGCTGGCGCGAGGCGATGGAGAAGGTCCGCGCCGCGATGCGCGAGCGCAATGCCGGCATGTTCGCGCGCGCCGAAAGCCGGGTGGAGGCGGATGCCTTCGTCGACGCGCGGATCGACGGCATCCTGTCGTGCCTCGGCGATCTCGATCGGCTGCGCTCGCACGGCCGCTTCCGGCTGGAGGAGCAGCTCGTCACCGCGCGGGAATTGCTGGCCGGGCTGGGAGAGGCGCATAGCGCCCACAACACCGCGCTGCTGCTGCGGGATCGCGGCGTGAATGCCGTGCTGGTCGATCTCACCCAATGGGACGGGGCCGAGCTGCCCGGCCTCGACCGCAGGATTGCCGCCGCGCTCGCGCCGCTCGATCTCGCGCGGGAAATGCCGATCGTCACCGGCTATGCCGGATGCGCGGAAGGAATGGTGCGCCGTTACGCGCGCGGCTATTCGGAGATCACCTTCTCGCGCATCGCCGTGCTGACCGGCGCGCGCGAGGCGATCATCCACAAGGAGTTCCACCTCTCGAGCGCCGACCCCCGCCTGGTCGGCGAGGACAAGGCGCGCAAGATCGGGCGGACCAACTATGACGTGGCCGACCAGCTCGCCAATGTGGGGATGGAGGCGATCCATCCGCGCGCGGCGCGCGGCCTGCGCCAGACGGGCATTCCGTTGCGCGTGCGCAACACCTTCGATCGCGAGGATGAAGGCACATTGATCTGCGGCGATTACGTTTCCGCCAGTCCGCGGGTGGAGATCGTCGCCGGCATTCCGACCGTCCATGCGCTGCAATTCTTCGAACAGGATATGGTGGGCGAGAAGGGCTATGACGCCGCGATCCTCGATGCTTTGACGCGGGCGGGCGCATGGATCGTCAGCAAATCCTCCAATGCGAACACGATCACCCATTATCTGTCCGCCGATGCGGCAACGGTGGCGGGCGTGGCGGCGGAGTTGCGATCGGCCTACCCCGCCGCCACCGTCACGGCGCAGCAGGTGGCGATGGTATCCGTGATCGGCAGCGACATCGCGCGGCCGGGGCTGGTGCCCGATGCGCTTCAGGCGCTGGCCGCCGCGAATGTCGGCCTGATCGCGATGCAGCACCAGATCCGCAACGTGGACGTGCAGTTCATCGTCGATTGCGCGGATTTTGAAACCGCGATCCGCGCGCTGCACGCGGCACTGGTCGAGGAGGATGAGGAAAGCGGCGTCGACACCAGCCGTCACGCCGCCTGAAGCGCCGACCCGGCGCAGCCCCCTCCCCACCCAAGCTGGACAGAAGATGGCAAGCGAAGCGATCGATATCGATTCCCCACGCCCGATCGGCGACCGATCCATCCTGCGCCGCGCGATCGCCGCGTCGGCGATGGGCAATGCGACCGAATGGTTCGATTACGGCATCTATGCTTATGGCGTGACCTATATCTCCGACGCATTGTTCCCGGGCGATACCGACGATGCGGTGCTGTTCGCGCTGGCGACCTTCGCCATTTCCTTCCTCATCCGTCCGCTGGGAGGGCTTTTCTGGGGACCGCTGGGCGACCGGATGGGCCGCAAGTCGGTTCTGGCGCTCACCATCCTGCTGATGTCAGGCGCCACGGTCTGCGTGGGCCTGATCCCGTCCTATGCCGCGATCGGTTTCTGGTCCCCGCTCCTGCTGGTGGCGTTGCGGATGGTGCAGGGCTTTTCCACCGGCGGCGAATATGGCGGGGCGGCCACCTTCATGGCCGAATATGCGCCGGACGAGCGGCGCGGCTTCTGCGGCAGCTTTCTGGAGTTCGGCACGCTGGCGGGCTTCTCGCTGGGCGCATCGCTGATGCTGCTGTTCTCCCTCGTGCTGGGCGACGCGGCCATGCACGGCTGGGGCTGGCGCATCCCCTTTTTCCTCGCCGGACCGATGGGGCTGATCGGCATGTATCTGCGCGCGCGGATGGAGGATACGCCCGTCTTCCTCCAGGCGGAGAAAGAGGCCGGCGCGCGCGAAAGGCGCGGGCCGGGCCTCGGTCATCTCATGCGGCGGCACTGGCGCCCGCTGCTGATCGTGGGCGGAATGGTGGTGGCGCTCAACGTCGTCAACTACACCTTGCTCAGCTACATGCCGACCTATCTGCAACGCCGCATCGGCCTTTCGACGCAAGGCGCGCTGATCGTGCCGATCATCGGGATGCTGTTCATGATGGCGCTGCTTCCCCTCGCGGGCGCGCTCTCCGACCGGATCGGGCGCAAGCCGCTGTGGTGGGCCTCGCTAACCGGGCTGTTCCTGTGCGCCGCGCCGCTCTATCGCCCGATGTCGACCGGCGAGACGGGCGCGATCATCGGCTTCGCGCTGCTGGGGATGCTCTACGTGCCGCAGCTCGCCACCATCTCCGGCACCTTTCCGGCATTGTTCCCCACCTCCGCGCGCTTCGCCGGATTCGCCATCGCCTATAATATCTCCACCTCGATCTTCGGCGGCACGGCGCCGGCGGTGGGCAGCGCGCTGATCCGCTGGACGGGCAATGAACTGATGCCGGCCTATTACATGATGGCGGCCTGCGTGGTCGGCGCGATCGCCTTGTATTTCATGCCGGAGACGGCCGGCCGATCGCTCGATGGCGACCCCATTCCCCGACACGAGGAGCCTTGATCCACGGAATGACTGACACGTCCGAATATCTCTCGAATCTGACCGGAGGGCTGTCGCAGCTCCCCTGGCTGCAAACGCTGGCGGCGCTGGCGGCGCTGATCCTCGCGGCGATGCTGGCGAACTGGATCGCCAAGCGCATCGTGCTGAAGCTGATCCGGCGGGTGCTGTCCCATTCCCCTTTCGCGACCGAGGCGAATGAGTTGGGCGCGATCGTCCGCCGGCTTTCCAATATCATGCCGGCGCTCGTCATCCAGATCGGGATCGGCACGGTGCCGAACCTGCCGCTATGGGTTGCGCCGCTGGTGCGCAACATCGCGGCCGCTTTCACCATCCTGACCATCGGCATGGCGCTCAGCACCGCGCTTTCGCTGGGCAATACGATCTACCAGCGCAAGCCGGACGCGGCGCACAGGCCGATCAAGGGCTATATCCAGGTCGCCAAGATCCTGATCTACAGCGCGTGCGCGGTGCTCATCATCGCGGCGCTCATGGATCAATCGCCGCTGATCCTGCTGTCCGGCCTCGGCGCGATGGCGGCGGTGCTGATGCTGGTGTTCAAGGACACGATCCTGTCGCTGGTCGCATCCGTGCAGATCGGATCGAACGACATGATCCGGATCGGCGACTGGATCGAGATGCCGCAGCTCAATGCCGACGGCGACGTGATCGACATCGCGCTCCACACGGTGAAGGTGCAGAACTGGGACAAGACCATCACCACCATCCCCACGCACAGGCTGATCAGCGAGAGCTTCAAGAACTGGCGCGGCATGTCGGAATCCGGCGGGCGGCGGATCAAGCGCCCGCTGACCCTGGATCAAGGCAGCGTGCGCTTTCTGGACGAGGGACAGATCGCCGAGCTGCGACATTTCTCGGTGCTCCGCCCCTATCTGGCCCGGAAGCTGGAGGAGATCGCGGCCGCCAATCGCGATGTGGACAGCGTGCTGAACGCGCGGCGGCTGACCAATGTCGGCACCTTCCGCGCCTATGTGCTGGCGTATCTTGAGGCGCGGGAGGATATTGCGAAGGACAAGACATTGCTCGTCCGCCAGCTTTCACCCGGCGAGAACGGTCTGCCGCTGGAAATCTATTGCTTCACGACCACGACGGCGTGGAATGAATATGAGCGCATCCAGGGGGATATATTCGATCACCTGCTGGCCGTCCTCCCGACCTTCGGACTGCGCGTGTTCCAGCGGCCGACGGGAATGGATTTCATGCAGATAATCGCGCCGAGGGACAAGGTTCCGGCACAGGCTGGCGCGTAACTCCATTTCTGGACGTCCGGCCTCGGGCGTTCTGGCGATCACGGTGCGAGCAGCCGACTGCGTCGGAGGCCGCCGGGGGCATGACGACCGCAGCGATTTGCCGCTGACGGACAGATCGCACCTCAGCATGATTGCGGCGTTTGCCATCCCCTGCCCCCCATTTGCCCGGCATATTGAAATCGCGAGGTTGGGGAGATATAGATATTTCTAACGGTCGTTCGACAGGATAGGCAGAGGAAAAGCTTTGACCAAATTTCTCGAAGGCAAGGTGGTTGCGATCACGGGGGCAGGCCGCGGGATCGGGCGGGAGCTTGCGCTGCACTGCGCGCGTGAGGGCGCGGCGGTGGTGGTGAACGATCCGGGCGTGGCGCAGGCCGGCGACGGCGGAGACGCGGGGCCGGCCGAGCAGACCGCCGCCGATATCGTTGCCGCAGGCGGCCGCGCGGTCGCGAACCTCGCCAATGTCGCCGATCCCGCCGCCGCCGCCACGATCGTCGAGGATGCCGTGAAGCATTTCGGCCGGATCGACGGCGTGGTGAACAATGCCGGCATCCTGCGCGACACCATCTGGCACAAGATGAGCTACGAGGACTGGAAGAGCGTCATCGACGTGAACCTCACCGGCGTGTTCAACGTGTCGAAGGCCGCCACGCCCTGGTTCCGCGAGCAGCAGTCCGGCAGCTTCGTCCACTTCACCTCCACCTCCGGGCTGATCGGCAATATCGGGCAGGCGAACTATTCCGCCGCCAAGCTCGGCGTGGTCGCGCTGTCGCAGTCGATCGCGCTCGACATGGCGCGCGCGGGCGTGCGCTCCAACTGCATCGCGCCCTTCGCATGGAGCCGGATGACCTCCTCCATCCCTGCGGAAACGCCCGAGCAGAAGAAGCGCGTCGAGCGGATGCAGGCGATGAGCGCGGACAAGATCGCGCCGCTCGTCTCGTTCCTTGTCTCCGACGCGGCGCAGGATGTGACCAACCAGATCTTCTCCGTCCGCCGCAACGAGATATTGCTGTTCTCCAAGCCGCGCCCGGTCCGCTCGATGGCGAAGCTCGAGGGCTGGACGCCGGAGGCGATCGCGGAGGAACTGATCCCCGCCTTCCGCCCCTCCTTCGCCCGCGCCGACGAAGTCTCCGCCCACGTCTTCCCGTATGATCCGGTCTGAGGAAAAGCCCATGAGCAACATGACCCCCGGGATGGACGCGGAAGTTTTCGATCAGTTTCTCGAGCAGCTTCATCGTTATGTGCGCGAGCGTCTGGTTCCGGCGGAGCGGGGGATCATCGAGAGCGACGAGATCCCCGCGGACATCCTGGACGAGATGCGGGAGATGGGCCTGTTCGGGCTGACCATGCCGGAGGCATATGGCGGGGCGGGGATGAACGTCGGCCAGTATGTGCGCACGATCCATGCGCTGAGCTATGCGATGCCGGCGTTCCGCTCGATCGTCTCGATCAACATCGGCATGTTCTGCTCGGCGCTGAAGAACGGCGGGACGGAGGCGCAGAAGGCCGAGTGGCTGCCGCGCGTGGCGGCGGGGGAGATCGCCTGCTTCGGGCTGACCGAGCCGGGATCGGGGTCGGATTCGGCCGGCCTCCAGACCACGGCGGTCAGGACCGACGACGGCTGGGTGCTGAACGGCACCAAGCGCTACATCACCAACGCGCCCTACGCGAAGGTCGCGCTGATCATGGCGCGGACGTCGAAGGAGAATTTGCCGAAGAACGCGCACGTCTCGGCCTTCATCGTGCCGATGGACGCGGCGGGCGTGTCGGTCGGCAAGTCGGACAGGAAGATGGGCCAGTCCGGCAGCCATATCGCCGACATCGTCATGGAGGACGTCCATGTCCCCGCCGACGCGCTGCTCGGCGGCGAGCTGGGCAAGGGCTTCGCCTATGCGATGATGAGCCTCGACAACGGCCGCATGTCGGTCGGCGCGGCGGCGACGGCCTATGCGCGGCGCGCACTCGACAGCGCGGTCCGCTACGCCACCGAGCGCAAGGCGTTCGGCGAGCCGATCGCCAACTTCCAGCTCATCCAGCAGATGCTCGCCGACAGCGAGATCGAGATCTACGCCGCCGAGACGATGATGGCGGACGTGACGCGCCGGGCGGACGCGGGCGAGAACGTGCTGCGCAAGGCCGCCGCGTTCAAGGTGTTCGCCTCCGAGATGTGCGGGCGCGTGGTCGACCGCTGCGTGCAGGTTTATGGCGGGGCGGGCTATCTCGCCGAATATGATGCCGAGCGCTTCTTCCGCGACGCGCGCATCTATCGCATCTACGAGGGCACCACGCAGATCCTCCAGCTCCAGATCGCCAAGCACATGCTCCGCGCGTTCGATGCAGGTGGGGTGGCCTGATCTTTCGCGCGATGACGGCCCTGACCTCGGTGAACTCCTCGATCTCCACCCCTCCACCCTCGTGCCCCAGCCCGGAACGCTTGATCCCGCCAGCCGGCGGATTGGGCATCACCGAACAGCCGTTGACCCCGACCGGGCCGCTCCGCATGGCCTTCGCCACGCGGAGCGCGCGCATCAGATCGGTAGCGCAGATTCCGCCAGAGAGGCCATAATCGCTGTCGTTGGCGATGCGGATCGCCTCCGCCTCATCCTCGAACGAGATGACGCACAGCACAGAATTGGAACCCTCCATGGCGAAGCCGGCGCGCGGGCGGGCTTCGTCATGGAGCGGCTCACCCCCTCAATATCGCAGGGAGAGGCTCACGCCATAGGTCGCGGGCATGCCGGCGAAGCGGGCGATCGCGTCCGATGAGGTGATGGCGTTGTTCCAGTAATATTGGTTGAAGATGTTCTTCCCGAACACCGAGACGCGCCACCGGCCGTCCGCGCTCGCCATCCCCGCCCGCGCGTCGGCGAGCACATAGCCGTCGATGCCCTGAAGCTTGATGTTGGCCGGAATGGCATTCGCCGCATTGATATCCCCGCCGACCACCGCGATCGTGTCCGACCGCAGGTTGGCGCTGGCACCGAAGAATGCCTTCAGGTGGTCGGAGACGGGGAATTCATAATCGAGGTTCGATGAAAGCTGGTATTTGGGCGCGAACGGCATCCGGGTGTTCGCGAAGTCGGCCGGCAGGCCGCCACCGCTGATCCCCTGGAAGCGATCGATCCTCGCATCCAGCCAGGTGAAGCCGTTGGCCCAGGTGAGGCCGTGCGTCGGCCGCAGGGTCAGCTCCAGCTCGAAGCCCTTGATCGACGATTTCGGCACGTTGACCAGCGCATCCTGGATGCCGAAGAACGACAGCACCTTCGAGCGGAGCTGCTTGTTGATATAATCGTAATAGAAGCCGGCGGCGTTGAACTGCAACGCGCCGTCGAGGAACGACGCCTTGGTGCCCGCCTCGTAAGCGGTGACGGATTCCTGCTTCACCGGGCGATACTGGACGAAGCTGGTCGCCGATACCGCCGGGAAGCTGCCCGCCTTGTAGCCGCGGCTGACGTTGGCGTAGAACAGCAGGCCCGGGCGCGGCTTGTAGTCGAGACCGGCCGTCCATGAGACGTTATCCTCGGTCAGCGTGCTCCTGTACTCGCCGGGCGCGCCGGGGGCGACGCCATTGACCGTCACGCCGAGATCGTTGCCCGCGAAACATTCGCCCGGCTGGAACGCGCCATAAGCGCCGCCATAGACCTGATCGAAGAAATAGGCGCCGGTGCCCTTCGGATCGCCCGTCAGGTCGGTGTTGCAGATCGTCGCCTTGCTCTGCGCCCTGGTGTAGCGCGCGCCGGCCTTCAACGTGAGATGGCTGGCGAGATCATATTCGCCATTGGCGAAGAAGGCGAAGCTCGTCAGCTTCTGATCGTTGCCATAGTGCGCGCGATCGAGGTTATAGCCGAAATAGGTGGCGACCGTTTCGTTCACGGACGTGTAGCGATAATCGAAATCGGCGGTCTGGATGACCTTGTTGTTCGAATAATTGCCGCCGACCACCCAGCGGAACGGCTTCGCCGCGCCGTTGCTCAGGCGAAGCTCCTGGAAGAAGCTGTGGATGGAGCCGTTGCTGATGAGATCGTTCACCGTATAGGGCAGGCCGTCGCGATCCGCCCCCTGCCGCTGGTTGAATTGCAGGTAGGAGGTGAGCGAGGTCAGCGTGACGTGATCGGAAATGTCGATGTCGCCGCGCAGCGAGGCCTGCCAGAAATCGCTGTCGCCGAACGGCACGAACCCTGCGACCGGGCCGCCCCAGTCGGCGGCGCGCGGCGTCTGCGGCGAGAAGGGAGTGGCGAGGACATAGGGGTTGGCGAGCACCTGCTGCTGGGCATAGCCGATATATTGCGGCGCCTCGGTGTCGCTCTTGTCCTTCCATCCGTTCACGTTGAGGTTGAAGCGCGCGCCGGCCGCCGGCTCCCATGCGAGCAGCAGGCGGCCCATATAGTTGCGCACCTTGCCGTTGCGGTCGTCGGGGCGCGAGTTGCTGATCTGCCACGCGTCCATCGTCTCGACACGGCCGGACAGCCGCGCCTTGAGCGTGCTGCTGACCGGCCCGCTGACGAACGCCTCGCCGTTGAGCTCGTTGAACCGGCCGTAGGTCACGTCCACCCCGGCGGAAAGCTCGTCCGTCGGCCTGGCCGCGATGAAGTTGATCGCGCCGCCGGTGGAATTCTGCCCGAACAACGTGCCCTGCGGCCCCTTCAGCACCTCGCCCCGATCGAGGTCGTAAGCGGAATGGACCGCCAGCGCGCCGAACGGCAGCGGCGCCTCGTCCACATAGACCGACACCGTGGGATAGGCCGCCAGCGAGGATTCGATGAAGCCCACGCCGCGCAGCGTGAGGATCGGCGTTCCGTTCTCCGAATTGGCGAACGACAGGCCGGGCACCGCCTGCGCGATATCCTTGAGGTCGTTGATCTGCCGCGCCGCCAGCGCATCTCCGCCGAGCACGGCGACGGTGGAGCCGACCTCGGACAATTTCTGCTCGCGCTTGTTGGCGGTGACGACGATATCCACCGCGCCTGTGTCGCTGGCGCCCGGCTCCGCCGTCTGCCCCGAAGCGGGCTGGGACAGCGCCGCCGTGGCGAGCGCGGTGGTGAGGGAAAGGAACATCATCGGTTTCATGGCAGCCTCCCTTGGGTCTTTTTTCTTGTTGAAGGCCCGGCCGCCGCGCGGGCGGGCGCGCGGCGGCTTCAATAGAGCGTATAGCCTCCGTCCACCGGCAGCGTGGCGCCGGTGACGAACGATGGCTCGTCGGACAGCAGCCACATCGCCGCCCGCGCCTGCTCCACAGGCTCGGCGGCGCGGCGCAGGGCGTGCTTGCCTTCCAGCGCCTTCACGTAATCCGGATTGGCCTCGACATATTCCATGTAGAGCGGGGTGCGCGTCGCGGACGGCGCGATGGCGTTCACCCTTATCCCCTTCTCGCCATATTCCGCGGCCGCCGCGCGGGTGAGGCCGGTGATCGCGTGCTTCGTCGCCGAATAGGTGCCGAGCAGGTTGTCGTAGATCAGCGCGCTGACGGAGGAGGTGTTGACGATCGCGCCGCCACCCGCGCGCAGCATCGCCTGGATCTCGTATTTCATGCACAGGAAGGTGCCGAACACGTTCACCCCGAACACGCGCTGGACGTCCGCGAGGCTCATGTCGGCGAGCAGGCCCGGCGCGTTGGCGATGCCGGCATTGTTGAATGCGCCGTCCAGCTTCCCATAGGTCGCCTCCGCCAGCGCGACCATCGCCTGCACGTCCTCCTCGCGGGAAATGTCGGTGCGGATGAACTGCACCTTCCGGCCCTGCGCGCCCAGTTCCGCCGCGAGCGCGTTGCCGCGCCCGGCATTGGTATCGGCGGCCGTCACCATCGCTCCATGCGCGGCGAACAATCGGACGGCGGCTTCCCCGATGCCGCTGGCCCCGCCCGTCACCACGATCGACCGTCCTTCGATATCCGCCATCACGCTCTCCCCGCGCCTGTTCGTTCCATGACCCGGCGCCCGATTTCAGCACCTTCCGCGCTGATGCCGCCGGTAACATCGCCCGTCTGGCGGTGATGCCCCCAACGCTGGGGACAAGGATTTCGCCGGCCGTGTCCCTACCGATGGGGGCAGACCGATCGGAAACGAGCGACCATCATTGCGGAAATATTGGAGGCCATCACTGGAACAGCGTGATGGTTTTCGGTCGGCGGGACAGCGATCCTGCGGAGGCATCCGCAAGGACACGCACCTCAACAGCAATAGAATGCCACGACAATTTCAATGATCCGGGGGAGGAAGAATGAATCGTATCTCCACGTTGCTTTGCGGAACTGCGGCCCTGCTCATGCCTGCGGCGGCATCAGCCCAATCCGCTGGCGATGACAGCGCCGCCCCGGCGGCCAATGCGTCGGCAAGCACCGACGATGTCGTCGTCACGGCGCAGCGCCGCTCGGAGCGCCTCGTCGACGTGCCGCTTTCCGTGGACGCGATCAGCACGGAGGAGATGGCGACCAAGCAGATCAATTCCGTCTTCGATCTCGGCAAGACCGTGACCAGCCTGCGCTTCGAGGGGCAGGCGCCGAGCTTCATGCCCACGTTGCGCGGCGTCGGCACGCTCGTGCTCGGCGGATCGATCGACGCCAGCGTGCCGGTCTATCTCGACGGCGTCTATCTGCCCAACACGCGCGGCATGAACTTCGACCTGCCCAATATCGACGGGATGCAGGTGCTGAAGGGGCCGCAGGGCACGCTGTTCGGCCGCAACTCGACCGGCGGCGCGATCCTCATCACCACCGCCGCTCCGTCCGACACGCCGACCGGGCGGTTCAAGGTGGGCTATGGCGAATATAACGACCTGCGGCTGTCGGGCTATATGTCCGGTCCGCTTTCGGACACGATCGCGGCCGGCATCTCCGTCAACTATCGCAAGTCGGACGGCTATACCAAGAACATCGTCACCGGGGCGGGCGACGATGCGCCGGCCAGGATGTTCGATATCCGGCCGGAAATCCGGTTCACCAACAATGCGGGCTTCAGCCTGCGCCTGATCTACGAGCACAGCTTCGCCTTCGACGCGACGGCCCTGGGCCTCAACAATCCGGACGGCTATTCCCTGCTGGTCTCCATTCCGAACCTCGTCCCCGGCACCACGGCGATCGTCGCGCACAAGCCGTGGGAGACCTCGGCCAACATGAAGCCGGTCAACCGCAACGTGGGCGACAGCGGCCTTGCCATCCTCGATTGGGCGATCAGCGACACGCTCAAGCTGAAGAACACGCTGAACTATCGCCACGACCGCAACGATTTCGCGGCGGACGCCGATCTTTCCAACGTCACCGCCGTCAACGTCAGGAGCAGCGAGCTTTACAAGACCTTCTCGGAGGAAATGACGCTTAACGGGAAGAACGGGCATCTCGATTGGGTTGCCGGCGTCTATTATTACAACGGCACGATCCAGGATGCCGATCCCGGCAATTACGTCGTGATCGCGCCGGACCCGACGGCGCAGGGGAACCTGCAGCACATCAAGAGCGAGACCGTCGCAATATTCGCCGACGGCACCTATGAGGTGACGCCGGGCCTGTTCCTCACGGCGGGCGGGCGCTACAGCACCGAGCGCAAGGATATCAGCCTCGCCGATTTCGCCACCGGCGCGCCCGCGCCGCTGCCCAACGACGAGCCGTCGCATTATCGCTGGAACAGCTTCACGCCGCGCGCCACGATCCGCTACCAGATCGACGCCGGCACCAACGTCTATGCCTCCTACAGCCGGGGCTACAAGACCGGCACCTACGCCGGCTCGCCGCCGCTGCTGGTGCGGCCGGAGCATCTCAACGCCTATGAGGTCGGGTTCAAGCACAGCTCCCCGATCTTCAGCGCGAACGCCGCCGCCTTCTATTACGATTACAAGGACATGCAGGTTTCCGCGGTCGACGTGCTGAGCAACCAGACCAAGGCGGTGAATGCCGAGAAGGCCCGCACCTATGGCGCGGAGCTGGAGATGACCTTCCATCCGGTTCCGGCCTGGCGGCTGTCGATGGGCGGCGCGTATCTGAACGCGCGGTTCGTCCGCTTCGAAAACGCGCCGCTGTTCGTGCCGGTCGGTTCGGGAAGCTGGATCACCGTGCCCGCCTCCGCCAACAACACCGTGATGCCGCGCGCGCCGAAGTGGACCGGCAATTTCTCCACCAGCTACGACATCGACATCGGCTCCGGCATCATCCAGCTCGCCGCCAACGCCAATGCATCCTCCAAGCTCTACAACGTCGCGAGCGAGGAATTCCCCGTAAAGGGCTATGCGGAGGTTGGCGCGAACATTTCGTACACCACGGCCGACAAGCACTGGCGCGCCGAATTCTACGTGACCAACCTCACCAACCATGCGCGGCCCGTGCAGTTGCAGGGCGGCCCGGTGGGGACTTACGCGATCTGGGCGCCGCCGCGCACGTTCGGCGGATCGCTCTCCTACAATTTCTGACCGCGCGGACATGCGCGCCGATCGATGACCTTTCATGCGAGGAGACACCGAATGAGCGGATTTTCGAAACATCTGAAGGGCGGCGCCGCGCTGGCCGCCGTCGCCGTCCTTTCCGCGGCCGGCTTCGCCGCGCTGCCGGCCGCCGCGCAGACCGCACCAAACCCGCCCAAGGTGGAGCTGCGCGGGCTGGAGCGGCTGCTTGCGATGGAGGACATGAAGAACCTGCGGCTGACCTTCTGCCGCTCGCTCGACAATCACAACTGGGCGGCGCTGCGCGGGACCATGGCGGACGATTTCGATCTGTATTTCGGGGAAACGAAAGGCCCCGGCGGCCCGGATGTCCGCCCGCCCGTCCAGCTCAAGGGCGCGGACAAGTTCGTGGACTTCGCCAAGCAGCTTCTCAAGGGCCAGTCCATCCATATCTGCACCATGCCGCAGTTCCAATATGTCGGCGCCGATCGGGCGCGCGCACTGTGGTTCATCAACGGCTACGGCAATATCGGCGAGCAGTCCGGCCTCGGCTTCGAGCGCGTGGTCGAGGATTATGTGAAGGTCAACGGCAAGTGGCTGATCAGCAGGGCGGACGCCCGGGTCGAGGCGAACGTCCAGTTCCCGAAATAGCGCGTTGAAGGGGGCGTCGCCGCGTGGCCGCCAGCCACGCGGCGATTATCCATTATCGGCGATATCGCGCAGATGGCGTAAAACAGCACCCGCTGCCCTCCGGGCGCGGCATCGAAAGGAAACCGTGATGCCAGATATCTCATCCGCCGGCCTGATCCAGCGGCCGGAGCAATTTTTCATCGGCGGCGACTGGGTGGCTCCATCGAGCGGCGCGAAGATCGACGTCATCAACCCGGCGACCGAGGAATTGTTCGTCAGCGTCGCCGAAGCGCAGGCGGAGGATATCCGCCGCGCCGTCGCCGCCGCGCGCCATGCGTTCGACAAGGGCCCATGGCCGCGCATGCCCCATGCGGAGCGCGCGAAATACCTGCGGGCCTTCGGCGTCGAGCTTCAGAGGCGCCTTGGCGAGTTCAGCCGGATCTGGACTTCGGAGATCGGCGCGACACAGGGTGTCGCCGACGGATTCCTGTCCGGCGTCCCCGGGGTGTTCGAATATCACGCCGGCCTCGCGGACACGTTCCAGTGGGTCGAGCGGCATGAGGCGCTGCATTCGCCGGGCGCGGTGGCGAGCTTCCTCGTCCGCGAGCCGGTCGGCGTGGTCGGCGCGATCGTGCCGTGGAACGGCGCTCCCTTCCTCGCAGCATGGAAGATCGCGCCGGCCATGCTCGCCGGCTGCACCGTGGTGCTCAAGGCATCGCCGGAATCGCCCGGCGCGCTCCTTCTGTTCGGTGAGATCGCGAAGACGATCGGCCTGCCGGCGGGCGTGTTGAACGTCGTCACTGCGGACCGCGAAGTATCCGAGCTGCTCGTGCGCGATCCCGGCATCGACAAGATCACCTTCACCGGCTCCAGCGCGGCGGGCAAGAGGATCGCCTCGATCTGCGGGGAGCGCATCGCGCGCTGTACGCTGGAGCTGGGCGGCAAGTCGGCGGCCGTGATCCTCGACGATTACGACGTGGAGGAAGCCGCCGCCCATATCGCCGCTTATGCCCCGGTGCTGAGCGGACAGGTCTGCTCCTCACTCACGCGGCTGGTGATATCGAAGCACCGCCACGACGCCTTCGCCGAAGCGATGGCCGAGGCGTTCAAGGCGATCCGCGTAGGCGATCCGGCCGATGCGTCGGTCGGCATGGGTCCGCTGGCGATGGCGCGGCAGCGCGATCGGGTGGAAGGCTATATCGCCAAGGGCCGCGCGGAAGGCGCGACGGTCGCGACAGGCGGCGGCCGTCCCGCCCACCTCAATCGCGGCTATTTCATCGAGCCGACGGTGTTCGCCAACGTCGACAACAACATGACGATCGCGCGCGAGGAGATTTTCGGGCCGGTCGTCAGCATCATCCCGGCCGATAACGAGGCGCATGCGGTGGAGATCGCCAACGACACGCTGTTCGGGCTGAACGCATCGGTGTTCACCAACGACGCGACGCGCGCCTATCAGGTCGCGCGGCAGATCCAGGCCGGAACGGTCGGCCAGAACTGGTTCCGCACCGATTTCTCGATCGCGTTCGGCGGGTTCAAGCAATCGGGCATCGGCCGCGAAGGCGGCACCGAGGGCCTGCGGCCCTTCCTGGAGGCCAAGACCATCATCCTCGAAGGCGAGCCTGCGCTGGGGTGAGGTAAGGCATCCGGAAAGCTCCGCCCCCTTCTCTCCGCGGGCCGAGTCATCCTCCACGCCGGTCTTTCCCAAGGAAAGGCCGGCGTTTCTTTTTGCGTGCCCGCACGGCACCGCCCTGTCCCCATCGACGGGGGCTGCGGGACAGCGGGGCGATGCATAGCCTGTCTTCCGAACTTTGCAGAAATACGACAGGAGAAGGCGCATGACCGGGTCCACGAAAATCCTCCGCTGCGGCGCCGGATTGCTCGCCGTCTTCTTCGCATCGGCGGCATCGGCGCAAGGGAACGCCGGCCACGGCAAGGAGCTGGAAGGCCTGCCGCGCCTGCTGGCGATGGAGGAGATGAAGAACCTGCGGCTTACCTTCTGCCGCGCACTCGACAGCCATGACTGGCCTGCGCTCCGCTCCACGATCACCGACGATTTCAGGCAATATTTCGCGGAAACGAAAGGCCCCGGCGGCCCCGATGTGCGACCGCCGATCCGCACGACGGGGGGCGACGCCTATGTCGCCTTCGTCAAGAACATCCTGAAAGGGCAATCCATCCACATCTGCACGATGCCCCAGTTCGAATATGTCACGGCCGACCATGCGCGCGCATCATGGTTCATCAACGGCTATGGCGCGATCGCCAGCCAGTCCGGCCTCGGCTACGAAAGGCTGATCGAGGATTATGTGCGCATCGGCGGCAAATGGCGCATCAGCGCGGTGGATGCGCGCGTCGAGGCGCATGTCGGCTTTCCGGAATAGGCGCAACTAGCGCGGCGCCGTCGTATCGGACGGCGCCGCGCCGAAGGTCATTTCTTTGGAAGCGGGATATAGGCCTCCACCCGGCCATCGGCCTTCTTTATCAGCCACTTGCCGTTGATCTTGACGTAGTCCTCGATGATCCGCTCGAAGCCGAGTCCCGATTGGCCCCCGATCTCGCCATAGCCCTGGATGAACCACAGCGCGCGCGCACGATCCGCGGTGACGAACTGGAATTGCGGCATGGTGCAGATATGGATCGAATGGCCGGTCAGATAGCGCCTCAGCCACGCCATATAGTCCTTCACGCCCGCCACCTCGATCGGCGGGCGCACGTCGGGGCCGTCGGGGCCGTCGGTCTGCGCGAAATACATCTCGAAATCGTCGCTGATCGTCGTGCGAAGCAGATCCCAGTCATGGCTGTCGAGCGAGCGGCAGAAGGTGAGCCGCAGGTTCTTCATCTCCTCCATCGCCAGCAGGCGCGGAAGGCCGGTGATCTCCGGTCCGGGCGCGGCCATGGGCATGCTCTTGCCCACCCTGGCCTGCGCGTCCGCCGATCCGGCCAGCGTCAGCGCCAGCAGGCCGGCGACGCCGGACATCAATATATGCAAAGCCTTCATTCGCCTTCTCCCCTGATCGCCGTGATTTCCTGCATAACGGATCGGCGGAACGGCTGCTGCCCCCACGGGTGGGGACAGGCCGCCAACCGCCGCTACCAGCCGATGCGCGAGAGCATCCCTCCATCGACCGGCAGGGCCACGCCGGTGATGAAATCCGCCTCGTCCGACGCAAGGAACAAGGCCGCATTGGCAACGTCCCAGCCGGTTCCCATGCGTCCGCGCAACGGCACCTGCGCGGAGCGTTCGGCGACCAGCTCTTCGCGGCTCTTGCCGAGCAGGGCCACACGTTGGTCGACCGCCATCGGCGTGTCCATCATCCCCGGAAGGATCGAGTTGGCGCGCACGCCATAAGCGGCGTTCTGCACCGCAAGCTGCTGCGTGAAGGCGATCAGGCCGGCCTTGCTGACGCGATAGGCGATGTTCGGTCGCGTCGTTTCTATCGCCGAAACTGATGCGAGGCTCAGGAACACGCCCGAGCGCTGCGCGCGCATGACGGGTATCGCATATTTCGCCGTCATGATCGCGCCGCGCAGGTTGATCGCGCCGATGCGTTCGAAGATCTCGTCCGTGATATCGTCCAGCGGCCGGTCCCCGCCGGCGAAGGCCACGCCGACATTGTAGAAGACGATGTCGATCCTGCCCCATTTCCGCGCGGCCGCAGAGACGGCGGCCTCCAGGCTGGGCGTGACCGTCACGTCCGCCTCGACAGCGAAGGATTCCCCCCGGTCGGCGCCGGCCATCTCCAGCGTCTCCTCCGCCGAGGCGACGTCGCGGTCGATCGCGAGGACATGCGCGCCCTCCTGCATGAAGCGCAGCGCCGTCGCCCGCCCGGTGCCGACCGATTCCCCGGCCATCTGCCCGGCGCCGACGACGATCGCGACCCTGTTCTCCAGACGCCTTCCGGCCATGGCGCTCCTCCCCGATGATTGGTGCTTCACCGAAGACTAGGGGCCGCCGCGCGCCGGCGGAAAAGCCGATGACGCCAAGCACCTTTGCAGCGGGCGGTCAGGTCAGCCCGCTTTCCCCGCCAGCTTCCGCGACGCGCGGATATAGGGGAGCAAGCCGACCGCGCCGACGATCTTCAGCACCGCCGCGACTTCCCGGAACGTCAGCCCGGCCTTACACGCATTGTCGTAATGGATGCGCAGCCCGCGCTTATACATATGGCTGACGGAGGCATCGGCGGCGATGAAGATCATCTCCCGCTCCTTCGGCGACAGCGCGCTATGTTGCGTCGCGACGGTCGAGAGATCGCCGATGGCGAGGAAATAGTCCGGGATCAGGCGGCCGAGGATTTCGCGCTCCTCGTTCCAGAAGCCCCTGATGCGGATGAACTCCTCCCGCGCGGCGGAAACGGCGGAGGCCGCGGCCGGATCGCTGCCCGATTCCTTCTCCTCCTCCGGGAAGTGCCGATCGGCCAGCGGTAGCGCGAGATACATCGCGTGGTTGGCGATCCCCGCGACCGAGATCAGCACGTCCGCCACATCCGCGTCCGACGCGCCCGCCCCGATCGCCCGGTCGATCTGCGCATCCACCATGTCGCGGTCATGGCCGGCGGGCGAGGCGAATATCCCGAGCAGGATCAACTCCCGCATCCGCGCCGTCAGCGCCGCATCGGCGAAGGCCACATTCCACAGGTTCCGCGCCGCGCGATGCATCTCCGGGAAGCGTCTTGCCAGCGCATCCGCCGCATCGGGATCATCGAAGCGGCGGTCGAAATCGTCGCGCGGCATTGCGTCGCCCTCCGTCATTGCGCGATACCGATCTTTGCGGCGTCCAGCCGATAGGCCCGGCACGCGCTGCGCCAGAACAGGTCGTCCTTCTCCATGCCGCTCGCGCCTTCGGCGATGCGCTTGAACGCATTCCAGCCGACGACATGACCGTAGCTCCCCTTGTCCACCGGGAAATTGCTTTCGAACATGCACCGATCGGCGCCGAACAGCAGGATGGCGGTTTTAATCCACGGCCGCCACGCATCGGCGAGATCCCGCGAGGAGGGCGGCCGATCCAGCAGGTCGAAGCCGAAGCCGCACATCCGCATCCCCATCCCGCCCAGCTTGACGAAGACGTTGGGGCAGCCCGCCAGATCGCGCAACCCGGCGGACCATTGCTCGAACACCGCGTCGCGCCTGCCGGCATAAGGCCCGATGCCGAGCACGCCGCCGCAATGATCGAGCACGATCACCGTTTCGGGAAAGGCCTGCGCCAGATCGCATAGGCGCGGAAGCTGGTGGAAGAACAGCCACGCGTCGAAGCTCAGGCCGAGCGGCGCCAGGTGGCGGAAGCCGGCGCGGAACGCCGTGGAGGCCAGCATGTCCTCGCTGACCCGATAGGCCGGGTTGAGCAAGGATGCGTCGCTGTCCCAGGCCGCCGTGTGGCGGATGCCGCGAAAGCGCGCGGGCGCAGCGGCGAGATGCGCCTCCAGCACCGGCCTCACCGCATCGCCCAGCATCAGGTCCGCGCTTCCCACGATGCCCGCGCAATAATGCGTACCGCCCGTCGCCGCTGCCGCCACGCCATTGGCGAACTCCGTCTCGCCGACCGGCCGCATCTCCTCCGGGCCGTCCGCGCGATACATGGCGCGCGCCTGCACATAGATCGTCGCGCGCAGATCGTGCCCGCCCGCTACGTCCGCGATCATGTCGTCCAGCAGATAGCGTGCGCCGGGTCGATCATAGAGATGGTGATGCGCATCGACGATCGGCTGGCGGGGATCGATCACCTCTTCCGTTCGGGAAGCAAGCCACGCCGGCCGGATCGCCGCATGTTGCGGGTGGGAGGACGGAGGCGCGCTCATCCCGTTTCCTCCAGCGTGCCGGCGATCGCGGCGTCGCGCGCCTCGCGGCGCTGCACCTTGCCCACCGGGCTGCGCGGCAGGGCGGCGACGAGGTGGACATGCTTGGGCGTCTTCACCGCGCCGAGCAATCCGCGGCAATGATCGATGATGTCGCGCTCGCTCGCCCCGGCACCGGCGCGAAGCTCCACCGCCGCCTCCAGCCGCTCGCCCCAATGATCGTCGGGCACGCCGAACACCACCGCCTCCGACACCGCCGGATGCTGCGCGATCGCCTCCTCCACGTCGGACGGATAGACGTTGAACCCTCCGGTGATGACGACATCGCGGATGCGCCCCTTCACATAGAGGAAGCCGCGCTCGTCGAAGACGCCCAGGTCGCCCGTATGCAGCCAGCCGTCACGGATCGTGTTCGCGGTTTCCTCCGGCATGTCGCGATAGCCGTTCATCAGCAGGTCGCCGCGCCCGCAGATTTCGCCAAGCTCGCCCGCGCCGAGCCGGTTCCCCTGCGGGTCCATGATCACCACTTCGGCGAGCGGGCCGGTCCGCCCGACCGACGCCACCGCCTCGCCCGTCAGTTCCGCCGCGCGGCCGAAGGCGAGGATCAGGGGCGCTTCCGTCTGCCCGTAGATCACCTCCACCACGGGGCCGAACACCTGCCGCGCCTCCTCCAGCCGCGCGACGGAAGCCGCCGCCCCGCCCCAGACCAGATGCGCGAGCGAGCCGGTATCGCGCGGCGCGGCCTTTTGCGCGTCGATCAGCTTGTAGAGCAGGGTCGGCGGTATCCAGGTGGCGGTGATCCGCTGCCGCTCGATCAGGTCGAGCAGATGATCGGCATCGGTTTCGGCGGTCAGCACCACGCAGCCGCCGCGCGACAGGATCGGCAGCAGGAAGGCGCCCGCGCCATGGGTCATCGGCGCGGCGCAGAGGAAACGGTCGCCGGGCCGGAAATCGAAGGCGAGCACCACGCTGGCGACTAGCGTGTTGATGCAGCGGAACGATTGCAGCACCCCCTTGGGCCTGCCGGAGGAACCGCCGGTGAACTTGATGCCGTTCACCTCCTCCAGCCGCGCCGTCCATGTGGGGCGACGCCCGCACCCCTTCCGCTCGTGCGCCGCGAGCGAGCGCGGATCGTCCGCCGCGCCGCCGGCGATGATGCGCGGCGCGTTGCACGGCCCGATCCGGTCCTGATAGGCGCGATGGACCACCAGCACGTCGGGACCGGCGAAGGCGATCTGCGCATCCAGTTCCGCCCTTGCGTTGCGGCCGTTGAGCGGCACCACCACGCCCCCCGTCGCATGGATCGCCATGACCGCGACCAGCATCTCGATATTGTTCGGCCCAAGGATCGCGGCCACCGGGCGCGTCTTCCCGCTCGCGATCTGCAATGCGGCGCCCAACGCGTCGCTGCGCTCTACCAAAGCGCGATAGGTGCAGGTGCGATCGTCGTCGACCGCCGCGATCGCATCGGGATCGGCAAGGGCCGCGCGCCGGAGAAATTCGATGGGGAACATCGTGGTCCGCTCCTGCTCAGCCCGACGGATAATCCGGGTCGCCAAGCTCGGACACCGCCGCCTCCGGCAGCCCCAGCTCGAACGTGTTGAGGGTGAAGGAGGCGATGCAATAATAACCGAGCAGCACGACCAGTTCGACCAGCCCCGCCTCGCCCAGCGCCTCCACAGCCCGCGCATACAGCGCCGCCGGAACGCGAGCGCGTTGCAGCAGCACGGTCGAGACTTCGTAGACGGTCCGCTGCGCCTCATCCTCGAAATCGGGCGTGCGGCGCGCGGCGATCGCGGCGATCACCGCCGGGTCCACACCGGCCGCACGGGCATATTCGCTGTGCGCTCGCCATTGGACATGCGCGCTCCAGTGGCGCGCGCAGACGATGATCGCCAACTCCGCCAGCGCCGACGGCAGGCTCGTGTCATAGCGCAGCAATTCGCCGAGCGACTGGGCGCGGCGCGCCAGCTCCGGGTTGCGCAGCCATGCGATCATCGGCGCGGGAATCTTGCCACGCTTGCCCGCAACCACCTCGTCACAGGCGCGGCGCTGCTCCGGCGTCATCTCCCCTTCCGCAGGCATATTCAGGCGCGCCATCGCCCCTCTCCCAGCCTATCGCGCGGCGGTCACGCCGCCGTCCACCACGATC
The DNA here is from genome assembly GCA_047602705.1 of Sphingomonas bacterium. Classification (GTDB taxonomy): domain Bacteria; phylum Pseudomonadota; class Alphaproteobacteria; order Sphingomonadales; family Sphingomonadaceae; genus Sphingomonas. Next base: position 54,407 of record JASGGR010000001.1, read on the forward strand.
TGCGTGCCGGTGATATAGCGTGCTTCGTCGCTGGCGAGGAACAGGACGGCGTTGGCGACATCCCAGGCATCGCCCATCCGCCCCATCGGGACGCTGGCATTGCGTCTGGCGATCAGCGCGGCGGCATCCGCCTCGCCAAGCTGCCGGGTCAGCCGGGATTCCACCAGCGGCGTGTGCATGATGCCCACGACCACCGTGTTCACCCGCACGCCCTTCTTCACATAAGCGATGGCGGTGGCGCGGCTGAAGGACATGATCCCCGCCTTGGCCGCCGCATAGGCGACATGCACCCGGCCATCCACCTGCGAACTCATGTGGGCAATGCTGGAGAGATTCACGATCGCCCCGTCCTTACCCTCGCGCTCGAACTGCCGCTCCATCAGCGGCAGGACGAACTTGCAGCCGAGGAACGCCGTCTTCAGGTTCATGTCGATCTGCGCGTCCCACACCTCCTCGCTCATCGAGACGGGGTCGCCGGGCGCACTGCCGCCGATGTTGTTGACGAGGATATCGATGCGGCCGAACCGCCCGGCGCAGGCATCGACAGCCGCCGCCACCTGCGCAGCATCGGTCATGTCGGCGACCATGGAGGCCCAGCCGGCCAGCCCCTCCGCCTCCATCGCGCGGGTCGTGCCGGCCAGCGCCTGCTCCGACACGTCGGTGCCGAACACCTTCGCCCCCTGCCGCGCCAGCAGGACGGCGGTGGCGCGGCCGTTGCCCCACCCCTCTCCGTTCGATCCGGCACCGGCAACGAATGCCACCTTTCCCGTCAGATCCAGCATCGTCCAGCCTTCAAACCAAGCTCGCCGGAACGCTACCAACCCGGCGGCCGGCGCGAAACGGCGCGCCGCGCGAAGGAGCATGTCGCCATATGCAAAGGCCGCCGCGCTTGCCGCTTGGCACCGGGCGGCGCCGGGCGATAAGGCTGGCGCGAAGCGATCCGAAAGCGCGGGGCACGATGGACGAGCTGAACAACATCCACGTCTTCATCGAGGTGGTGGAGACAGGCAGCTTCTCGGCGGCGGGGCGGAAGCTGAACAAGTCGGCCAGCTCGATCGCGCGGCAAGTGGACCAGCTCGAGACGGACCTCGAGGTTCGCCTGATCAACCGCAACACGCGCAGCCAGTCGCTCACCGAGGCGGGCCGCCTCTATTACGAGCGCGTCAGGGCGATCTCCCGCGAGCTGGAAGTGGCGAAATCCGAAACCCGCTCCGCCCACGAGGGCGTGGAGGGCCGGCTGCGCGTCGCGCTGCGCACCTCCTCCGCGACGACGGTGATCGTGCCCGCGCTTCCCGCCCTGCTCGCGCGCTATCCGGGGCTGGAGCTTGAGATCATCGTCACCGACGAGCGGCCCGATCTGGTCGTCAATCAGATAGACGTGGCGATCTGGATCGGGGAATTGCCTGATTCCGAGCTGGTCGCGCGGCGGCTCAGCCCCAGCCGGCGCATCCTTTGCGCTTCCCCGGCCTATCTCGAAAAGCACGGCACGCCGGAAAAGCCGGATGATCTCCTGCGGCACAATTGCCTGCTGTTCCGCGCGAAATCCTATGGAAAGTCATGGATATTCACGCGCGACGGGGAGACGGAGACCATCCCGGTGCGCGGCAACATCGCCTCCGACAACGGGCTGGTGCTGGTGGGGGCGGCGGAGCAGGGGCTGGGCCTGATCGTCATGCCGGAATGGATGGTCCACAGCCTGCTGGAGGAGAAGCGGCTGCGGCGGGTGATGCCGGACTATACGGTCGGCCCGGTGCTCTCCCCCGCGCCGCTATACGCGGTATTCCCTAGCAGCCGGAGCCTTTCCCGGCGCGTGCGCGTGTTCGTGGATTTCCTGGTGTCGCTGTTCGAGGGCCGACTACCGCTCAACGGATGATCCCAAGCTGGCGCGCCTTGATCTGCAAGGCGACATAGTGGCTGTAGACCCGGTTCTGCGACAATCCGCCGCCGACGAACCAGAGGCCCGGCTGCGCGGTGGGGACGAACATGTTGCGCAGCTCGCCGTTCCCGCCGATCCCCCAGATGGGGCCGACGCGGTCTGCGATCTCGTCGCCCAGCAGCTCCCGCACCACCTCCTCCTGCGTATAATAGCCGGTGGCTGTGACCAGCAGGTCCGCCTTCTCGATATGCCCGTCCTTCATCAGCAGGCCCTCCGCGACGAAGCGTTCCGCCTCGTCCCACTGGATGAGGCCGATGTCGCCGCTGACGATCAGGTCCGAGCAGCCGCAGTTCAGATAATAGCCGCCGTGGCTGGTGCGCAGCTTCATCTGGTAGCCAGCGTCGTCCGGCCCGGAATCCAGCCGGAAGCCGCGCGCCGCGAGGCCGTCCAGCAGCGCCCAATCATGCTTCTGCATCCGCTTCGTGTTGAGCTGGAACCCGCGCCGCATCAGGCCGAAGGTAGCGGCGATGCTGATGAGATCGGCATCGTCGAGCGGCAGCTTCTCCTCCAGATAGAGCGCGTCGCTGAACGACGCCGCCTCGACGCTGGTGACGGTGGTCGATCCGCGCTGGATGATCTTCACCGCCGCGCCGCTGCCGTGCAGGTCCTGCGCGCAATCATGGCCGCTCGTGCCGGTCCCCAGCACCAGCGCCTGCTTGCCGCGCCAAGCCGCGCCGGACGCATAATCCTCCGTATGCAATATCTCGCCGCGAAAATCGTCCAGCCCCGGAACGTCCGGCCGTTTCTTGCCGCCCAGGAAGCCGTTGGCGAACACCAGATGCGCGGGGCGCAGCAGCCTTTCCCCCTCCCGCCGCCCGATGCGCAGCGTCCATCGGCCGGCTTCGTTGTCATAGTCGCCGCCGCGGAAGGTCGCCCCGGTCCAGACGTTGCATTCCATCGCACCGGCGTAGAATTCGATGAAATCAGCCAGCATGTCCTTGGAGAGATATTTCGGCCAGTTCGGCGGAAACGGGACATAAGGGAAATGGTTCTTGCCCACCTGATTGTGCAGCGCGAGCGAATGGTAGCGGTTGCGCCACTGGTCGCCGATGCGCGGCGTCCGCTCGATCACCAGCGCATCGACGCCCAGCAGCCGCAGGCGCGCGCCGAGCGTGATGCCGAACTGGCTGCCGCCCACGATCACCACCTCGGGCTGGCGATCGTCATAGGCCTGTTCCCGCGCCCGCCGGTCCACCCAATTGGCGCCGCCGAAGTTGCGCGAATAAGCGGAGCCGGTCGGGCGGCGCTCCCCCACCGGCTCCTCATGCCCTTTCAGCCCGGTGAGCGACGTGGCGAACACCCATGCCTGCTCCGGCCTCTCCAACGGCAGGCGCAGCACGCCGTGGCACAGTCCGTGATCCGTCTCGAAGGCGAATAGCGCCTCATGGACCGGAATCCCCAGCCGGGAGACGCGCCGTGGCGGGGTGCGCCCCGGCGCCACATGGAAGCCGCGCGCCCTGACGACAGGCTGCGCGCGCAGCAGGCCGTCCACGATCGCGGCGCGATCCTCGTGCGGCGTCACGTTCCAGGTGAAGGCTAGCATGTCGCGCCAATGGCAATCGTCCGCCGCGAACAGCGCAAGGAGCGCATCGCGATCGCCCGCCGTCAGCGCCTGCTCGAATGCGCCGAGCCATCGGGCCACATTGTCACGGCACGATTCCTCGATCGGGTGAAGCATATTCATCCGCATCTGCTCCGGGATTTGCAGCGGCCGGCCGGCCGCATCTTCGCGGGGCATTGTAGGAACGCTTCAGCGCGCGCGGAACGATACGTTTCGGGAAGGACCATGGCTTCTCATGCAAAGCCGCGCCGGCCAATCAATGGAAGTGCCGGTTGCCCAGCAGGTGGCATGTCCCGGAAAACAGGCCGAGATACCAGGTCAGCAAGGGGCGGAAGCCGCCGAGGTTGAAGCGCCGGTAGAAGCGCTTCTTGTAGGTGACGGCGGTTTCGAACGCGATCGACAGGTCCAGCGCCGCGCCCTCGCACGTCATCCCGTAGAGCATCCGCGCGATCACCTGCATCTCCCGCGCGGGGATGGTGTGGCCGGACAGCGCGAGGCAGCTTTCGATCAGGTCGAGCGAGGAGAGCGCGGAGGAGACGATGCTGCGCTCGTTCACCAGCGCATAGTTGCGGGCCAGGAACGGGAAGGCGACGTCCGCGATCAGATCGATCCGGGCCTGCTCCTCGCCGCTGAAGGCGCCGCGCGCGGTGGAGCGCACGACGCTGAGGCCGATATGCCCATCCATCCCCTTGCCGTAAGCCACGATCCGCTCCCCGATGGCGGTCCGCTCGTAGAATTGCTTCAGCTCGCGCGTCTCGGGGCGGAGCGTGTCGAGCTTGGTGAGGATCGGCGCCTCCCCCTCCCAGCGGCTGCCGGCGCCGATCGTCGGATCGAATTGCCACATCCGCCGCTCGAAATAGATCGCGCAATGCTCCTCCGCGCGACCGCTGCCGTCTTCCGCGATGCAACGGAGCATCTGCACCTCGCCGCCGGGGAAATGACAGAGATAGACGAATTCCGCGCGGAACATCTCCATAAGCTGGCGCGCCAGCTCGTCTTCGAAATCGGGCCTGCCGAGCGCATCGATCAGCCGCCCCATCCCCGGGGCGCGGGGCAATGGCGGAATGCCCTCGAACGGCGCGCCGCCTGCGTGCGGATCGCGCGGGCAGATCGGAAGCGGGCGCTCCATTCAGGTTCCTCTCCAGCGGCTTTCGCGATATTTAACCTGCCTGATTATAGATAATGCATTATTTTGTCAATTCTGCGTCCGCCGAACCGACAAGTCCGACCTTTTCGCCACCGTCTCCCTCGCCAAAATCCCTTTCCGAACTCCCCATCCCGCTCGCGTTGGAGAAGGCCCTGCGGATGCGTCGGGCCGCACCTGTCCCCTCCCATGGGGGCTGACAGGAAGTGTTTTCATACATTATCCAGAATCCTGTCACATCCGCTCCGCGAAACAGCCGAACATTCGGGAGAGGCCAATTCACATGACCGTAGCCGGGCCGGATATCGCTCCTGCACAAGATCGGTAAATCCTGGAAATACAGCAGAAATATTATCGGAACGACGAACGCCGCTTCAGGGAAGCAAGAAGATCCCGCCATTCAACTGCACGAAACCTTTTCAAACAAAATAGATGCCAAGGGAGAGGACAATGACGAAATATCACCTGCTGTGCGGCAGCTTGCTCGCCTGCACGCCCCTTTGCGCAATGGCTGAGCCGGTGGACAATTCCTCTCCGGCCGATGCGCAGGCCACGACGACGGATGCCGACAGCGGCAGCAGCAAGGAGGTCGTCGTCACCGCCCAACGCCGCGCGGAGCGGCTTGCCGACGTTCCGTTGTCGGTCAATTCGATCAGCCAGGACGAGTTGCAATCCAAGCATATCGACTCGCTCACCAACCTCACGCAGTCCGTGACCAGCCTGCGCTTCGAAGGGCAGGCCCCGCAATTCGAGCCGACCTTGCGCGGCATCGGCTCGCTGGCGATGGGCGGCGGGGTGGACGCCAGCGTCGCGGTCTATCTCGACGGCGTCTACCTTCCCAACGGCAGCGGCATGGGCTTCAATCTCGCGAACGTCAGCAGCGTCCAGGTGCTGAAGGGGCCGCAGGGAACCCTGTTCGGCCGCAACACGACCGGCGGCGCGATCCTAATCACCACGACGGAGCCGTCCTTCAAATGGACCGGCAACATCAAGGGCACCTATGCAAGCTATGACGACGGGCGGCTTGAGGGATATCTGTCCGGCCCGATCTCATCCACCATCGCGGCCAGCATCAGCGGATATTATCGCGAAACCCCCGGCTACATGATCAACATCGCCGACAACAACCGGCATGACACGCGGGCGAAGATGTTCAACATCCGGCCAAGCATCCTGTTCACCAACGGCGACGATTTCAAGCTGCGGCTGATCTACGAGCACAACTACATCTTCGACACCACCGGCGTCGCGCCGAACAATCCGGACGGCTATAACACCGCCGCCATGTCCGGCGATCCGAACGCGATCGTGGGCCATCAATTCCCGTATTTCGCGGCGAACAGCCCGCCGGTCAACAGAACGACCGCGGATGCATTCACCGCGATCGCCAATTACGAGATCAGCCCGAAGACATCCATCCAGAGCACCACGAGCTATCGCAAGGATTCGAACCTGTTCGTCACGGATGCCGACCAGTCCAGCCTTCCGATACTCGATGTCGCCCAATATATAAAGATGAAGACCTTCTCCCAGGAACTGACGCTATCGCACAAGTCCGGCAAGATAGATCTTGTCGCCGGGGCCAATTATTACAACAACCTCTCCACCAGCCCCTATAGCGCGATCACCACATACGGCACACGGATCGTCATCGACTCCAACAAGATCAAGAGCGAGGCGCTGGGCCTGTTCCTCGACGCGACATACGAGCCAGTCAGCAACCTGTTCCTCACGGTGGGCGGCCGCTACAGCCTGGAGACCAAGCATATCGCCTTCGAGGCCGGCGGCGTTCCTCCGCTTATCGAGGATCATCACAAATGGACCGCGTTCACGCCGCGCGCGATCGTCCGTTATCAGATCGATCCGGGCGACAACGTCTATGTCTCCTATAATCGCGGGTTCAAGCCCGGCGCCTATGCCGGTTATCCGCCCGTCCTCGTGCGGCAGGAGCATGTCGACGCCTTCGAGGCGGGGTTCAAGCACTCCTCGGCGCTGTTCGATTTCAACGCCGCGGCGTTCTATTACAAATATGTCGATTTCCAGGTTTCGATCTACGATTTCAAAACCCAATTGGGCTCGACGATCAACGCTCCCGGCGAACGCAGCTACGGCTTCGAGGCGGAAGCGACGCTTCGCCCGGCGCCCAACTGGCGCATCAGCGCGGCGGGCGCCTATCTCAACGCCATATTCACCGACTTCAAGGACGCGAACAAACAGGTGCAGGACGGCACGGGCCAATGGGTGCCGGCGCCGCAGGACGCGACCGGCACGATCGTCCCGCGCTCGCCGAAATTCTCCGGCAACATCTCCACCGTCTATGATCTGGATGTGGGTATCGGGAAGATGCAATTCGGCGCGAACATGAATTTCGCCAGCAGCCTGTACAACATGATGAACGAGCAGTTCCGCAATCCGCCCTACGCGGAAATCGGGCTGAACGTCTCGTTCGTGCCCGAACGCGGCCATTGGAAGGCGGAAGTCTTCGTCACCAACCTGACCGACAAGCGCCGCTACATCCAGTATCAGGGCGGCCCGTTCGGCAGCTACGCCCTCTATGCGCCGCCACGCGTGGTCGGCGGGTCGCTGTCCTACAGCTTCTGATGCCGGAAACCCGCTCGCGAACGGTCGCGAGCGGGTTCGCTCAGAATATCCCGGCCAGGCCGATCAGCGCGCAGGCGGAGACGAGCATCGCGATCTTCGCGACGGGCGCGCTGTCGCCATAGACCAGAACGCCGATGACGACCGCGCCGAGCGGATTCAGCGCGGAGATCAGCGGGATCAGCACGCTTATGTTCATGCCCGAAGCGCTGATCCTCGCCAGCAGGCCGATCCCGACCAGGAAGCCGAGCGCCGAACCCAGCGTGGGCAGCGGATCGGTGAACCCCTTCGTCATCGGCAGCAGGAATATGCCGACAAGCTGGAACGCCAGCGACCCCAGAACCATCGCGACCACGCCAGGCGATACGTTGTTCATTTCCCCTCCCCTCATCCTGTTCGGGCGGCGTCGCGCCGCCGATCGCGCATCGACGGGACGATCCGGAGCGCTTCGCGCTGATAGGTCAAACAGGGGCCGGGCGAACGTCCCCGGCGATGGGGACATGTCCCTTCCGATGGGGGCAGACAGACGACTCCCCGCTGCCTAGGTTCGATGAAACAGGGATTTCGAGAGGAAACCCAATGGCCTGCGCAAGGCCATGGCTCCTCTTGCACCGGCGCTTTCGCCCGAAACCGCGCAGCCGAAGTGAGGGAGCATCATGCAGATCACGCTGAACGACAAGACGGCCATCGTCACCGGCGCGGGGCAAGGCATCGGAAAGGCCATCGCGAAACGATTTGCGGAAGCCGGCGCGAAAGTGGTGCTGAACGACCGCGACGCGGCGCGGGCGTCAGGCGCGGTGGAGGATATCAGGGCCGCAATCCCGGGCGCGACGATATCGGCCGCGCCGGCCGATCTCGGCAGCGCGGAGGGCTGCGCCCGGCTGCTCGAACAGGCGCCCACCTGCGATATCCTGGTGAACAATGCCGCGATCTATGAAAATGCGGACTTCTTCGAAATCTCCGACGAACGCTGGCAGACCTATTTCGACGTGAACATCATGTCGGGCGTCCGGCTGTCCCGCGCCTATCTGCCGGCGATGGGCGAGCGCAATTGGGGCCGCGTGATATTCATCAGCTCGGAATGCGCCATCAGCACCCCGCCGGACATGGTCCACTACGGCACGACCAAGACGGCGCTGCTCGGCCTGTCGCGAAGCCTCGCCAAATGCATGGCCGGCACCGGGGTCACGGTGAACGCGGTGTTGCCGGGGCCTACGCTCAGCGAGGGCGTGAAGGCGATGTTCGAAGAGGAGATCCGGAGCACCGGCACGACGCTGGAGGAATATGGCACGGAAATGCTCAAGCGCATCCGCCCGTCGTCGATCACCAAACGCTTCGCGACGTGCGAGGAGGTGGCCAATCTCGTCCTCTACGCCAGTTCGCCGATGGCAAGCGCCACGACCGGCGCGGCGCTGCGCGCGGATGGCGGCGTCGCCGACAGTATCTGATCCTTGGGGTCTGAATCGCGCCGGCCGCGCTCAATGATAGCGCGGCGCGGCGAGCAGATGGCAGGCGCCCGAAAATTGCGACAGATACCAGTTCAGCAGCGCGCGAAAGCCGCCCAGGTTGAACCGATGATAGAAGCGCTTCTTGTAGCTGATCGCCGTCTCATAGGCGATCGAAAGATCCAGCGCCGCGCCCTCGCAGGTCATGCCGTACAGCATCCGCGCGATGACCTGCGCCTCGCGCTGCGGAATGTCATGCCCGGAGAGGGCGATGCATTCCTCGATCAGCGCCAGCGAGGACAGGGCCGACGAGACGATGTTGCGCTCGCTCACCAGCGCATAGTGGCGCGCGAGCATCGGGAAGGCGATCTCCCCCATCACGCCGACGCGCAGCCGCTCCTCATCGCTGAACACGCCGCGCGCGCGGCTGCGCACGATGCTGAGGCCGAGATGCCCGTCGGCGCCCTTGCCATAGACCACCACGCGCTCGCGGATATCCTTCTCGTCGTAGAAAATCTTCAGCTCGCGCGTTTCCGGGCGATCCACGTCGAGCCGGCTGAGCAACGGAGCCGCCGCATCCCAGCGGCTGCCGGCATCGATCGTCGGGTCGAACTGCCACAACCGCCTTTCCAGATAGGCGGCGCTCTGTTCCCGCGCACGATTGCCGCCGTCCTCCGCGACGGACAGCAGCATCTCGGGCTGCCCGGCCGGGAAATGGCTGATGTGGACGAATTCGGAATGGAACATCTGCATGAGATGGCGGACCAGCTCCAGCTCGAAATCGCGCGTCCCGATTGCGCCGATCAGCCCGCCCATGCCGTTGTGGCGCAGCGCGGAATCCAGCGATGACGGTGATGCATCCATCCGTGCGGCTGTGTTGTCAGGGCACATCGGCGCCTCTCCCCTGCCAATTGTTCTTTTTTGCCCGCGGATCGACCGGCCGTCGCGTCGGTGTGGAATGCCGACGATCCAGGCCTGCCTATCCGCCGGTCCGCAAATCCTATTCCTCTGCCGAAAGAAATTCAAGCGCGCGTTAGATTTTTGTGCGCCGGCGTGGCGCTCAGGGATTCCGCCGCGCTTCGGAGGCCGGGCTGCGATAGCGCAGGACGTCGAGCAGCGCGGCGAGCGCGGGCGGACGCTGGCGCCGGCTGGGGTAATAGAGATGATAGCCCTCGAACGTCTTGCGCCAGTCTGCCAGCACCTCGACCAGCGCGCCGGAATCGATATCCGCCCGCACATAGTCGAGCGGCAGATTCGCCAGACCGAAACCCGCGAGACAGGCCTGACGGACCTGCGGCACGCTGGTGAACACCAGCCGGCCGGTCATCGTGACGCGCAGGTCCTTTCCCGCCTTGGTGAAGGTCCATGGCAGCAATTCGCCATGCGTGGGCAGGCGCAGGTTGATGCACTGGTGATCGGAGAGGTCCTGCGGCCGCTTCGGCCGCGCGCGGTCCTGAAAACAGGACGGCGCGGCGACGACCGCCATCGGCATGTCCGGCCCGATCCGCATCGCGATCATGTCCCGCGACACCAGATTCCCGCGCCGCACGCCCACATCGAAGCGCCCGCGCGCCAGATCGGTGCGGCCATAATCGGTGGTCAGGTCGATGTTGATGTCCGGATAGGCGATCAGCAACCGTTCCAGCGCCGGCCACAGCACGGAATGGATCGCATATTCGTCCGCCGAGATGCGGATCGTCCCCGCCGGCCGATCGAGCAGGTTGCCGAGCTGGGCGAAGCCGTGCTCGATCTCCTCCAGCGCGGGCATCACGCGTTCCAGCAGGCGCTGTCCGGCTTCGGTGGGGGATACGCTGCGCGTCGAGCGATTCAGCAGGCGGATGCCGACCCGCTCCTCCAGATGGCGGACTGTCTGGCTGAGCGCGGATTGCGAGACGCCCAGCCGCACGGCGGCGCGGGTGAAGCTGCCCTCCTTCGCCACGACGACGAAAGCGTTCAGGTCACGCAGGTTGTCCCCGGCCATTCATTATCCCTGCTAATAACTGCATTCACATTCTCCCGTCTAACCGCGATGCCCGGGCGACGCTATCTCTGTCGGGCAAGTTGAGAGTCCGGTCCGCCGGGCATCAGGAGGACAGCATGACGAAATCCGTGACATTCCCCAACAAATCCTGGCAGGTGGCCGCCGATCTCCACCTTCCCGCCGATTTCGATGCCTCGCGCAAATATCGCGCGGTGGTGGTCGCCCACCCGATCAGCAGTTGCAAGGAGCAGACCGCGGGCATCTATGCCGCCAGACTGGCGGAGGCGGGCTTCGTGGCGCTCGCGTTCGACGCCTCGACGCAGGGCGCGAGCGGCGGCGACGGCCGGTTCCTGGAAGACCCGTCGACCCGGGTCGAGGATTTCCGCTGCGCCGTGGACTATCTGGTCACGCTCGATTCCGTCGATGAGGATCGTATCGGCGTGCTCGGCATCTGCGGCGGCGGCGGTTATGCGGTGAACGCCGCGATGACGGAGCGGCGGTTCAAGGCCGTCGGCACGGTCGTCGGCGCGAATTATGGCCGCCTCCTGCGGGAAGGCGATCTGTCGCCCGATGCCGCGATCAGGGCGCTCGAAGGCATCGGCCAGCAGCGCACCGCCGAGGCGCGCGGCGCGGAGCCGGCGATCACCAACTATTGCCCGCCGTCCAAGGCCGCGCTGGAAGCGACCGGTATCACCGATATCGATGTGGTCGAGGCGGTGGATTATTACACCACGCAGCGCGGCCAGCACCCCGGCTCGCCCAACCAGCTCCGGGTCACGAGCACGGGCGCTGCCTTCAACTGGGATGCGTTCCATCTGGCTGACAAATTGCTCACCCAGCCGCTGCAGATCGTCATCGGCGGCGGCAAGCCGGGCGCGTTCGGCTCGTTCCGCGACGGCTATGACCTGTTCGCCAAGGCGCGATCGGAGAAGAAGAACCTCTTCATCGTCCCGGGTGCGACGCATTACGATCTCTACGACCAGCAGCCCTATGTCGGCCAGGCTGCCGAAAAGCTGGTCGCTTTCTATAACGACAATCTCTGACCGGCCGGGCCGTGCGCATCCGGGGATATCGCCCCGCCCGGATGCACACGGGCATCGCCAGTTTACGCCCCGAACATCGGGAGCAAGGCGCGATCCGCCCCGGCGAAGGCCGGGACGGATCGATGGCGCGGCTGCCCTAGCTCAACGCGTCGGCGACGTTGGTGCTGCGCGTCCATTTGTCGACCTGCTCGAGTGAATGGCGGATCAGCACTTCGCTTTCATGCAAATGGACGAAGGATTTCGCGCCCGATTCCATGCCGCGCTGCGTGCTCTCGATATTGGCGAGATCCTCGAGGAACGCGTCCGCGATGGTCGCGGTGAAATGCTCCAGTTGCAGCCGTTCCCGCACGGTCGTGGCCTTCGGCTGATAGAAGCGCGCTTCCCAGCTCGACGTATTGACCGTGCGCGGCCAGAATTCGTGCGTCCAGAAGCGGCTCGCCGAAATCTGGATATGCCAGTTGGGGAAGATCCAGTTCACGTCGCTGGACCAGTCGCCGCGCTTGGCGGGGTTGACGCGCGGATGCTCCGCGAGCGGGTTCACCTGCCCTTCCTGCTGCGTGCCCGTCACCGTCTGATTGGCGGGATACAGCCAGCGCACCACCGTCCAGCTCGCCGGGGGCGCGTAACTGGTGTTGAGCCAGCCGGCCAGCGAGCGGTGCGCGCCGAACGCCCCCGCGTCGATCGGCCGGCTGCAGGGGTTTTCCTTGCCGGCATAGACGGGCGCCAGCGTCTTCGGGTGGATCGACTGGATGTGATAGAATTCGCTGAAATTGTCGGCCAGGCACTTCCAGTTCGCCTTGATCTCGCCCGTCAGGATCAGGCAATTGTCGGCATGGGGATAGGGGATGTTGGCGAAATGCTCGCCGAACGGGCCGAGGAATTCCTTCAGCGTCACTTCCGGATTCGGCTGGAAGTTGATGAAGATCCACCCGTCCCATATGTCGCAGGCGACAGGCGTCAGCCCGCATTTCTTCTTGTCGAGATCGAAGAAGCCGCCTTCGTCGGGAATGCCGATCAGCTCGCCGGTGTTCCTGTAGGTCCAGCTATGATAGCGGCAGGTGAAGCGGCTCGCTTTCCCTTCCTTCTCCAGCACGACATTGTTGCCGCGGTGCGAGCAGACGTTGTGCATGGCGCGGATCGTGCCGTCCTTCGCGCGGGTGACGATCACCGACGCGCCGAGGATATCGACTTCCTTGACGAAATATTGCCCCGGCTCGGGAATCCGCTCCACGCGGCCGGCGATCAGCCATGCGCGGCGGAAGATGCGCTCGCGCTCCAGCTCGAAATGCTCGGGATCGGTATAGAGGCTGGTCGGCATCGGCCCGGTGGCGAGGCCCATCAGGTCGGCCAGCCGGGGGCTCAATTTGCTCAGTTCGTTCACGTCGGCTCTCCTAGATATCGTTGCTCGCGCTTCAGCCGTAGGGTTGCAGCCCGGTGCCGAGCTTCAGGGCATGCGGCCACGGCGAATGCGGCACGCGCGACGCCTGATGCAGCTCCACCGCGATCGCGGCCTGCATCAGCGCGAGCAGCAGGCGGAACAGGCAGGCCGCATCGTCGGGCATGCCGTTCAGCGGATATTGCTCGACATAGGCCGTCGCCTCTTCCATCCGCGCCGTCATCGCGTTGTAGAAGCGCAGGATTTCCGAATATTCCGCGCCGGCGCGCCGGGTCCAGCGTTCGTCGGAGGTGGGAACATCCCAATAATCAACGAACTCTTCGAATTCCTCGAATCCAGCAGGTAATCTGCCCATCGTCAGCCATCCTCACACTTGCAGCGCCGAAATCGCGAGACGATCGCGCAACGGCTTTTCTGTCCGGTGAAGGCTAGGATCGGAGAAAAACGCCCACAATCCCCGCACTGGGGGACATAGCGGTCGGTTTCAGGAGGGCGGGCGCGTCAGGACGGGTCGATGCGCGACAGGGCACCGCCGCCCTGCACCTCGGCGCATTGCCTGAGATACCAGAGCAGCAATTCGTGATGGCAGCTTATCCCGAGCCGCTCATACAGACGCTTGCGATGCGTGCTGACGGTTTCGAAGCCGATGCCCAGATCGGCGGCGACGCAACTGGCGCTCAGCCCGTAAAGCAGGCGCGCGCCGACCTGCAACTCGCGGCGCGCCAGCGGCACATCGCTCGATTCCAGATATTGCTCGATCAGCGAAAGCGACGTCAGCGACTCGACGATCCGGCGGCTCTGCCCGATCATCTCCATATGTTTCGAGACGATCGGGAATATCCCCGAGAAGATGCGGGAGAGGTCCGGCAGATTGTCCGCGGACAGCAGCGGCCGCGGCGCGGCGCGGAGGATGCTGAATCCCAGCACTCCCATCGATGTCTGCGCGCAGATCATCAGCCGCTCGACGATCTTCTCGCTATGATAGAAATCGCGCAGGTCGCTGGTCGGGGCGTCATTGGTGGCCAGACGATAGACGGTGGGATGGTCACGGGTGCCGTAGCTGTTCTCGCTCATCTCGCGATCGCCGCGCCACAGGTTTAGCCCCATATAGGCCTGGGCCATGCTGATCGCGAGCCCCTGGCCGCCCACGAGGCTGACGCCGCTGGCGATATCCGGGCGGTCGCCCTTGAGGCGGAAGAGATGGACCGAATCCGCGCCGCATATTTCGTTGAGCAGCATCAGCAATTCGCGCTGAAGCTCCTTGCGGCCGATGCTGTCGAACAGGCGTTCGTACAGCCCGCCCGGAAGGGGGCGCGTCAGGTCAACGGACGGTTCCGCTCGCCCTTCCCCGTCGATGCTCCATGTCATCGCGCATCCTCTCCGACTTTGACTTCCAATTTAGGCTGCCTCGGCTCGATTGTCACCTCTTCCTCGCCCCTGCCCCGCAATACGGAGAAAATGGGGCGGAAGGGTTTCCGCCCGATTTCCCGCTATCAATGGAAGTCGAAGCCAAGTGTCACGCCATAGGTCGCCGGAAGCCCCGCGAACCTGCTCACCGTGTCGTAGCCGGAGACTACGTTGGTCCAGTAATAGGAATTGCCGATGTTCTTCCCCCAGACGAACGCGCGCCAGCGCTTGTCGGCGGATTCGATGCCGATCTGGGCATCGATCACCGTATAGTCGTTGATGCAATAGACGCAGTTGGTCGATGCGGCGAGCACCGTGGTGGGGTTCACATTGCCCCCGAGCGTGGCGATCGTGTTGGAGCGATAGTTCATCGTCGCGCCGAGGAACAGGTTGAGGCCCGGCGTGATCGGCCGGTTGTAATTGGCGCTGACCGCCACCTGATGCTTCGGCGTGAAGGGGATCGCCGTGCCCGCGAAATCCTCAGGATTGCCGCCCGCGTTGAAGCCGGTGAACTCATCCACCTTCGCATCGAGATAGGTATAGGCCGCATTCACCGTCAGGTTGTTCGACGGGCGCGCGGTGAATTCCAGCTCGAACCCCTTGATCGAGGATTTCGGGATGTTCTGGAGCACGTCGAGCTGGCCGAACGTCGGATCGAGCAGCTTGGTGCGGAGCTGCTTGTCGCGATAGTCGTAATAGAATCCGGCGAGGTTGACCTGCAGCGTCCGGTCCAGCAGCGTCGCCTTGATGCCGCCTTCATAGGCCAGCACCGATTCCTGATGCACCGGCACATATTGGTTGAGCGTCGAGCCGGTGATGGAAGGGAAGCTGCCCGCCTTATAGCCCTTCGACACGTTGACGTAGAGCAGCGTGCCCGAGGTCAGCTTGTAATCCGCGCCGACCCGCCAGGAGACGTTATCCTCCGCCAGCGTGCTGTGATAGTCGCCGATCCCGCCGAACGGCAGGTAATCGACCACCGGCACGAACTGCCCCTTCTGCGCCGCCACGGAATCGACGTTGATCGATACGCATTCGCCCGGAATATATGGCTGGAACGGAATGCCTTCATATTGCGCGCCGAAATACTTCAGGATGTTGCCGATATTATATGGCGCCCGCGGATCGCTCTGGCAGATGTCCGCCTTGTCGCGCGAGTTGGTGTAGCGCACGCCGGCCTTCAGCGTCAGGTTCGGGACCACGTCATATTCGACGTTGCCGAAGAAGGCGTAGTTGCGCATCCGCTGGTTGTTGGTGATCGTATCCACGCTGAGCGGGAAGCCGAACAGATCGCCGAAGCCGATTCGTGCCGATGAATTATAATAGTCGATGTTGACCTGCTGATCGACCTTGTCCCACTCGTAATTGCCGCCCAGCACGAAACGGAACGGATTGTGCGGATTGTTGGCGAAGCGCAGCTCCTGATAGAATGTCTCGATCCGGCCCAGCGTCAGCGGCACGTCCAGCGCGTTGATCGCCATGCCGTCCGAGTCATTGCCCTGCCGCTCGTTGAACCGCGTGTAGGCGGTGAGCGAGGTGATCGTGCCGAAATCGCCGACGTCGAGATCGGCGCGCAGCGATCCCTGGATCAGGTCGTTATCGGCGAACGGCACCTTCTGGCCGGGGAAGAGGGTGGATGAATTGGACCAGTCCGCCGCGCGCGGATCGTTGGCCGAGAAGGGCGTCGCGAGGATCGCCGGATCGCGCCACGAGCCGACCGGATTGGGCGGGATGGCAAGGCCCTCGTTCTGGAACTGCTGCGCGATATATTGCCCGGCCTGCGTCTCGCTCTTGTCCTTCCAGCCGTTGACGTTGAGCAGGAAGCGCAGCGACGAGGCCGGCTCCCACGCCAGTTGCAGGCGGCCCATGTAATTCCGGGTCTTGCCGTTGCGGTCTTCCGGCCGGGTGGTGCTGATCTGCCAGCCGTCGCCAAGCTCCGCCCGGCCGGACAGGCGCGCCTTCAGTGTGCTGGTGATCGGACCGCTGACATAGCCTTCCACATCGACCTGATTGAACCGCCCGTAGGTGAGCGTGCCCCCGGCGCGGAACGTGTCGGTGGGCTTGGCCGCGATATAGTTGATCGCGCCGCCCGTCGCATTCTGGCCGAACAGCGTGCCCTGCGGCCCCTTCAGCACCTCCAGCCGCTCCAGATCGAAGGTGGAGTGCGCGGTCAGGACCGGGAAGGAGAGCGGAATCTCGTCGAGATAGATGCTGACCGACGGATAGGCGCCGATCGAGGTTTCGTAGAAGCCGACGCCGCGCAGCGTGTAGACCGGCGTGCCGTTCGGGGCCTGCGCATAGGACAGGCTGGGCACATGCGATGCGACGTCGGACAGCGAGGTCAGGTTCTGCTGCTTCAGCGCATCGCCGCCCACGACGGAGGCCGTGATGCCGACATCGTTGAGGTTCTGCTCGCGCTTGTTGGCGGTGACGACGATCTCGCCGATGCCGCTGTTGGCGGCCGGCGCCGGCGCGGCGGCGGGGGGAGCCTCCTGCGCGGCTGCGGCGGCGGACCAGGCGAGCGCGATCAGCGCGACGCCCGACAAACGATATTTGTCGTAATTGGTCATTATCCTCTCCTCCCATTCGCCACGCCTTGTCGTTCCAAGGGTGGGGCAAAGCGCCGGTCCGGCTCGCACGGCCATCCCCGGCAGTTCGTTCACGCGATATTTTCCACCTGTTGACCGTTAGTTTTTTTAATGATGCCAACAGCTTCCACGATCGACGGGCAGTTGCTGCCTTTCCGAGCTACCTGACGGTGATTCCGGCTTCGATTGTCGCGAACGTCATGTCCGGCGGATGACGGGCGGCACGGCAATGCGATCCGTCGAGCATCCGATGCCGGTCATGCCGCCCGCACCGCTACCGCCGGGGCCGCGCGCGCCGCCTCCATCAGCGTCCTCACGTTGCCCAGACGATCGAGCCCCATGGCTGCCTCGATGCAGCGATCGACCTGCGCCGGCGCGATGACGCCTTCCGCATTGTGGCGGAACTTGGCGATCAGCTCGTCCACCGTCAGCGCCACGCCCTCCTCCGGCGCCTTGCTGCCGCGCGGATAGCGGCGCTCGCCGCGGAAGGTCTGCCCGCGCGCGGTGATCTCGATGATCGCCGGGCGGCTGGCGGCATTGCCCTGGAGCAGCTTGACGTAATCGGGATGGACCTGATGCGTCACCCGGTCCATCAGCCCCATCACCGAGGGGCCGAACACCAGCTCCTCGTCCATCCACGCCTTGCCGGGCTTCACCCGATGCGCCGCCAGCGCAAGCCCGTGGGCGATGCTGAACTGCGCGTCGTGGACATGCTCGATCCTGCGGTTGAGCCACACCGGCTGCTCGACGAACCCCTCGACATAGGCGTTGATCCGCTCGATCTCGGCCGGCTTGATGTCGTGCGCGTCGAGTATCCCGGTCATCGCGTCGATCAGCGCGTGCAGGATGCGGCAATGCGGATAGGGCTTGTAGGCCTGCTCCGCCGTGAAGCGCCATGCATCGCCCAGCGCATCGGTGATCGGCGCCGGCTCCCATCTTTTCGTGCCGATGAAGCGGGGGAAGCCATATTGCCGGTCGTCCAGCACCATCACGTCGCCGCGATGCCCCAGCTCCGCCATATAGGCCGCGTTGAACGCCGCCTGCGTCAGCACGCCGGCCTGGAGATATTTGATCGTCGAGCTGGGCGCGTGCTGGAACCACGCCGCCTGCGACTGCACCGGCGCGATGCAGCCGGCGATGCCGAGCGCATGGGCGATCGTCCCCGCCTTCGCGCCCTTCACCTTCAGGATCGCGGCCGTCGCGCCGAATACCGTGCTGCTGTAGCCGTAGATTTCGGGCGGATGGACCTTTCCGTCGCGGGTGTCGCGCAGATAGTCCATCGCCTTGCCCAGCCGGTAGGACATTTCATGCGCCAGCGCCGTCGCCTCGATCAGCGCCGCGCCGCTCGCGCCCTCCTGCTCGGCCATCGCCAGCGCGCCGGGCAGGACATAGGGGCAGACATGCCCCGGCGGCAGCACCGCATCCATGTCCAGCGTGTTGATGAGCTCGCCGTTGGCGAAGGCGGCGCCGAACACCGAGACCTTGTCGCTCGTTCCGATGATCGTCGCCGTGCCCGCGCCGCCGCCGGTCAGCCGGCCATAGTCGATGCCGGCGCGCCCCTTGGGCTGGCCGACCGCCGCCAGCGCGCAGCCGATCGAATCGAGGATGATGAGCTTGCATTCCTCGATCACCCCGGACGGCAGCGCATCGATCGCGGTGGCTTCGGTGAAATCCGCCAGACGCTCGATAATGGTCTGCGTCATCGCCATTCCTCTCCTTCGCGAATGGAGAAGATAGGCCGGCGGCGGAACGCAGGCATTCCCCGTGTAGGGGGACAAGGCCGACCGTTCAGCTATAGGCGTCCGCGAACTGCCCCTTGGCGCTGATGACGGTGGTGCGCGTCTCCTGATAGGCATCCAGCGCGTCGCTGCCGTTCTCCCGCCCCCAGCCGCTCGCCCGGAAGCCGCCATAGGGCGTGGACCAGCGGATGTAGCGATAGGTGTTGACCCAGACGATGCCGGATTCGATCCGCTGCGACACGTGCAGCGCCCGGCCCACGTCGCGCGTCCACAGCCCGGCGGTCAGCCCGTATTCGCTGTCGTTGGCGATGGCGATCGCCTCCTCCTCGTCGTCGAACGGGATGATCGAGGCGATCGGGCCGAAAATCTCCTCCCGCGCGATGCGCATGTGGTTGCCGACGCCGGCGAACACCGTCGGCTCGACGAAATAGCCGCCGGCCAGCGCGCCCTCCAGCCGCCGTCCACCCACCACCAGCTCCGCCCCGTCCCGGCGGCCGGTTTCGACATAGGACAGCGTCTTGGCGAGCTGCGCCTCATGCGCCTGCGGCCCCATGTGCGTCGCCTCGTCCAGCGGCATGCCGACCCGCACGCGGCGCTGCCGCTCGCGGAAGGCCTCGACCACCCGGTCGTAGATCGCGCGCTGCGCCAGCACGCGCGAGCCGAGCGCGCAGGATTGCCCGCAATTCGCCCAGGCGGAGGAGGTGGCGGCATTGACCGCCGCCTCCAGGTCGCAATCGTCGAACAGGATATGCGCCGCCTTGCCGCCCAGCTCGAAGGTGAAGCGCTTCAGCGTGTCGGCCCCGTCGCGCAGCATCCGCCGCGCGGTCGCGCCCGATCCGGTGAAGCTGATCTTGTCGACCCCCCGATGCTCCACCAGCCGCACGCCGGCGTCCGCGCCGCGCCCCGGCACGACGTTCACCACGCCGGGCGGCAGCCCCGCCGCATCCACGATCCGTGCCAGCTCCAGCGAGGTTACGGCGGTGAACTCCGAAGGCTTCAGCACCACCGTGCACCCCGCCGCCAGCGCCGCCCCCAGCTTCCAGCAGGCGGTGAGGAGGGGCGCGTTCCACGGCGTCACCGCGCCGACCACGCCAACCGGCAACTTGGTGGTGAAGGCGTGGATATCCGCGTCAAGCGGCATCGTCCGCCCCTCCGACTTGTCGGCGAGCGAGGCGAACCATTGATACCATTGCGCGTGCGCCCCAAGGTCCGCCCGCGTCTCGCGCAGGGCGCGGCCGCAATCGCGCGTCTCAAGCTCCGCCAGATGCGGCGCCTGCTCGCGATAGAGTTCGGCGAGCCGCCGGATCAGGCCCGCCCGCTCCCACGCGGGCTTCCGCCGCCATGGCCCCTCGAACGCCTCGCGCGCCGCCGCCACGGCGCGGTCGATATCGGCGGCGCCGCCGATCGCGACCTTCGCCCACGGCTGCCCGGTGGAGGGATCGACCGTGTCGATCACTCCTCCGTCGCCGGGTTTCACCCATTGACCGCCGATATAGAGATCGCCCCAGACCGGCGCGTCGCCCATGATCCTCTCCTCTTGCATCCGTGCGGAGAAGATCGTCCGGCATCGGGGCCGCTTTCAATCCCCATCGAGGGGGACCCTCACGCCTTCGGGAAATCCGGCGGACGCTTCTCGCGGAACGAGGCCAGCCCCTCGCGCGCCTCCGGCCCGCCGAAGCCCATCATCTCCAGCGCGAGCGACGCATCGAACGCCGGGCCGGCGGTGCGCATCCAGTTGTTGAGCGCATGCTTGGTGAAGCGGATCGCGGTCGGCGCGCCGTTGGCGAGGCGGGTCGCGATCTCCACCGCCTTGTCCTGCAAATCGGCATCCTCGACGCACAGCGAGACGAGGCCGATCCGTTCCGCTTCCTCGCCGCCGACGGGATCGCACAGCAGCAAGTGATATTTCGCCTTCGCCATGCTGCACAGCAGCGGCCACAGGATCACCGCATGGTCCCCCGCCGCCACGCCGAGCCGGGTATGGCCGTCCGCCAGCCGCGCGCTCTTGCCGGCGACCGAGATGTCCGCGAGCATCCCCGCAACCAGCCCGGCGCCCACCGCAGGCCCCTGGATCGCCGAGACGATCGGCTTGGTGCAATCGAGGATGTTGAACACCAGGTCGCGCGCTTCCTGCCACACGCGCACCTTGGCGGCGTAGCTTTCGGTCAGTTCCTCGACCAGCGAGAAATCCCCGCCGGCGGAAAAGGCGCGTCCGGCGCCGCACAGGATCACCGCGCGCACATCGGGATCGGCGCTCAGGTCGCGCCAGATCTCGGTGATCTCGACATGGCCCTGCTTGTCGAGCGTGTTCAGCCGCTCCGGCCGGTTGAAGGTGAGCCGCAGCACCCCCGGCGCGGGCCAGTCGAAATCGAACGCCTTGTAATGCGCATAACGGTCGCTCACGTCGCTCATCTCCCTTCGGCCTTCACCGATTGCAGTTCATCGATCGCGCCCGGATTGTCGAGTGCGGAGAGGTCGCCGAGCGGTTGGCCGGTCCAGATGCGCTTGATGACGCGGCGCATCACCTTGGAGCTGCGCGTCTTGGGCAATTGCCGGACGAGGTGGACGCGCGACGGCCTGAACGGCTTGCCCAGCCGGTCCGCGACATGCGCCGCCACCGTGTCGCCCAATTGCCCGGCGCCGCCGGCCCAGCCCGGCATGGCGATCACGAACACGACCAGCTTCTCGCCCTTGGCGGCATCCGGCACGCCGATCGCGGCGGCCTCGCTCACCGCCTCCAGCTCCAGCACCACTTCCTCGACCTCCGCCGGGCCGAGCCGCTTGCCGGCGACCTTGAGCGTATCGTCCGAGCGGCCGAGCATGAAGAACGAGCCGTCCCCCAGCTCCATCGCCAGATCGCCGTGGACCCATGTGCCGGGCACCGTGCGCCAGTAGCTGTCGAGATAGCGCTCGTCGTCCTGCCAGAAGGATTGCGTCATGCCGACGAAGGCGCGGCGCACGGAAAGCTCGCCGACCTCGCCGATCACCGGCCTGCCCTCCGCATCGAGCACCACGACGTCGACGCCCGGCGAGCCGGTGTTGAATCCCGCCGGGCGGATCGGCTTGACGACCACGCTGGAAAGCAGCGCGCCCGACACCTCCGTCCCACCAGTATAGTTGATGACCGGCGCGTCCGCCCCGAAGCGACGCTGGAACCACAGGAAATGCTCCGGATCGATTCCCTCGCCCGCCGTGATGAGCAGCTCCACCGTCGATCGGTCGCCGGACAGGGCAAGCGCCTCGTTCGCGGCGAGGCCGCGGATCAAGGTGGGCGCCGATCCGTAATGCGTCACGCCGTGCCGCTCCACTACGCGGCTCATCCGCGACCAGTCGGGATAATCGGGCGCGCCATCGTAGCAGACCAGCGTCGCCCCGCGCAGAAGCGCGCAGGAGAGCACGAGCGTGCCTGCGATCCACCCCATGTCCGCCGGCCAGCAATAGACCTTGCCCGGTCCGACGTTGAAATGGACCAGCGAGTCATGCGCGATCTTCAGCGGGAAGCCGCCATGGGTATGCACCGCGCCCTTCGGCTTGCCGGTGGTGCCGGATGTGTAGATCACCATGAACGGATCGGAGGGCGACATGCGCTCCGCCGCCGCGCCGTCATCCGCCGTCCGCGCGACATCGTGCCAGTCGATCCCGCCTTCCGGCACGGGCTCACCCGCGACGCCCTTCCAGATCACGCGCCCGATCGAGGGTAGATGCCGCAGCGCATCCCGCACCGGCCCGACCAGATCGACGCGCTTGCCGCGCCGGTCGAAGCCGGTGGTGGCGATCAGCGTCGTCACCCCGCTCGGCTCCAGCCGCGAGACGATCGCGTCGGCACCGAAACCGCTGAACAGCGGCACGACGATCGCGCCGACATAGGACAGCGCGAGCAGCGAGACGGTCGCCTCCACGCCGTTCTCGGTCAGCAGGCCGACACGGTCGCCGCGCCTCACGCCCAGCGCGCGCAGCCCGGCGGCGAAGCGCCGCACCGCCGCGCCCAGTTCGGCGAAAGTCAGCGAGCGGACCGCGCCGTCCTCGCGCTCCGCGACGATCGCGCGATTGCCCGAGGTGCGCGGGTCGGCGCACCATGCCAGCACGGTATCGACCCAGTTCAGCTCGCCGCCGGGGAACCAGTCCGGGAATTCCGGCCCGCGGTCGAAGCGGACATAGCCGTCCGGCCTGCGCGACCAGACGATGCCCAGCACGTCGATCACCCGCATCCAGTAATCGTCGGGCCGCTCCAGCGAGAGCCGGTGCAGCGCGTCATAATCCTCCAGCCCGAACGCGCGGGCCAGCGCCGTGACCTCCGCCTCCGCGATCCGCCGGCCGTCCGGCCGCCACATGTCCCGTTCTTCGCCAGCCATGTTCCAAATGTCCCGCAGGCGGGCGCGACAGGCGCGCCGCATATCCTCATCCACGCTCGTCATCCGCCCTGGCGCCCGCAAGGGCAAGCCGCCGCGACAGGGCGTTGACCGCCAGCCTCGATAAGGCATAGGGCATCCCTATATGCTTGGAGAAGGATTTTGCGTTTATGTCCTCCGTCCAGTCCACGCGTGAGCGATCGCTTCAGATGGCAAGAGAGCTACCGGCATTGGATGTGCGCCAGCTTCATTATTTCCTGACGCTCGCCGAGGAGGGGTCGATCTCCTCGGCGGCGTCGGCGCTGCACATGGCGCAGCCGTCGCTTTCGGAAAACCTGACGCGGCTGGAAAGCAAGCTGGGCGTGCAGCTTGCCGTGCGCAGCGGGCGCGGCGTGATCCTGACCGAGGCGGGCCAGCTCCTGGTCGAGCGCGGGCGCGAGATCGTGGAGGCCACCGCGCGGGCGATCAACGATATCCGCCATGCCAGCGCAGGCGCGCGCGGCCTCGTCTCGATCGGCCTGCCGCCGTCGCTCGGCCTGCTGCTCAGCGTGCCGCTCGCGGAGACGATCCGCAGCGAATATCCCGAGGTGCGGCTGCGCATCTCCGAGGGACTTTCCGGCGACATCACCGAATGGGTGGAAAACGACCGGATCGACTTCGGCTGCGTCTATGAGACGCGCGAGAATCGCGAATTGCTGTTCCAGCCGCTGCTGGCGGAAAAACTGTTCCTCATCAGCGCGCCGGACAACCTGCCCGCCGCCGCCAATCTCGACCAGCCCGATGCGCCGACGATCCGGGGCGTGGACCTCGAGGCGCTGCCGCTGGCGCTGCCCGCCGCCTCGCACGGCGCGCGCAAGGTGGTGGAGCGCTTCGCCCGCTCCGCCGGCGTCCGCCTCGACGTGGTGGTGGAGATCGACTCGCTGCCGCAGATCGTCGCCATGGCGACCCGGGCGAGCGCCTATACGATCGTGCCGCATGCGGCGGTGATCGACGAGGTGGCGGCCGGCACCGTCCGCGCGATCGAGATCGTCGAGCCGACCATGACGCGCACCGCCTATCTGCTGCGCAAGCGGACGCGCCCGATCACGCGCGCCAGCCAGGCCGTGCAGCAGACAATCGGCGTCATCGTGCGCGAGATGATCGAGCGCTTCCAGCTCGACGCCGCGATGATCGAGGAACCCGCGCGCGCCAGGCAGGAGAGGGACAGGACATGACCTCGACGGAACGCGCCGCGCCCCCATCACCGAGAGCATCAGGGAAGGTTCAGCAATGAGCGCAGGGCCGCTTGAAGGGTTGATTGTCGTGGCGCTGGAGCAAGCGGTCGCCGCGCCGCTCGCCACCAGCCGGCTGGCGGACGCCGGCGCGCGCGTCATCAAGCTGGAGCGGCCCGAGGGCGATTTCGCGCGCGGATACGACACCTATGCCGCCGGCCATTCGAGCTATTTCACCTGGCTGAACCGCCACAAGGAATCCTGCCGCGTCGACCTGTCCCGGCCGGACGATCTGGCGCTGGTCCATGCCATGCTGGCGCGGGCGGACGTGTTCGTCCAGAATCTCGGCCCCGGCGCGGCGGGCCGGCTGGGGCTGGGCGCGGAGACGCTGCGCGCGCGGCACCCGCGCCTCATCACCTGCGACATCCGCGGCTATGCCGAAGGCACGCCGGACGCGAAGCGCAAGGCCTATGACCTGATGATCCAGGCGGAGGCGGGCCTTTCCGGCGTCACCGGCACGGAGGCTTCCGGCCCGAGCCGGATCGGCGTGTCCGTCTGCGACATCACCACGGGCATGACCGCGCACGCGCAGATCCTCGAAGCGCTCTACAGGCGCGAGCGCGCCGGGGAAGGCAGCGCGATCTCCGTCGCCCTGTTCGACGTCGCGGCGGAGATCATGAACATCCCCTATATCTCCGCGCGCAACGGCGGCCCGATCCCGCGCCGCATCGGCCTCGCCCATCCGTCGATCGCGCCCTACGGAGCATATGGGTTCCGCGACGGCACGTTGCTGATCTCGATCCAGAGCGAGCGCGAATGGGCGCAATTGTGCCGCGATGTGCTGGGCGACGCCGGTCTCGCCGCCGATCCGCGCTTCGCCTCCAACTCGCTGCGCGTCGCCAACCGGCCGGCGCTGGAGGAGATCGTCTCCGGCGTGTTCGCGGCGATGACCACCAAGGATGCGATCGAAAAGCTGGAGGCGGCGAGGATCGCCTGGGGCCGCGTCTCCACGATGGAGGACCTGATGGCGCACGGCGCGCTCAGCACGACCATTGCGACGGCGGGGGACGATGTGGTGACGATGGTGGCGGGTCCCGCGCTGGTCGACGG
Organism: Sphingomonas bacterium; assembly: GCA_047602705.1. Lineage (GTDB taxonomy): Bacteria > Pseudomonadota > Alphaproteobacteria > Sphingomonadales > Sphingomonadaceae > Sphingomonas. The sequence goes on from JASGGR010000001.1 coordinate 79,912, forward strand.
CCATCGCGCCGGCGGCGGCAAGGTGCCCGCGCTGGGCGAGCATGACGCCGCACTCCGCCGGGAGTTCGTGGCAGGCTAGCCCCGCTCTACGGGCCCGGGAGGGGAGCCGAACGAACCGTCCCTCCCCTCCTCCCGGAAGGTCAGATCGTGCCCCGCGCCCTGAGCGCCGCGATCTCCTCCGCGCTCAGGCCGAGCATTCCGCCGAAAACCGCCTCGTTCGATGCGCCAAGATCCTCCGCCGGACGATCGAAGCCCGCCTGCGCGTCGGAGAAGCGGATCGGCAGGCCCATGCCCGTCGCGCCGACCTTGCCGTGGCGCGGGTGCTCCAGCTCCACCACCGCGCCGCGCTCGCGCAGCTTCGGGTCCGCCAGCACCTCCAGCGC
>JASGGR010000002.1:0-79036 GCA_047602705.1 Sphingomonas bacterium
ATACAGGCTCCACCTTCTCAGGAGTTGGAGCCTCCGGCAAACCCGGCGCGGTTCACTGCTGGTGCGTGATGGCATCAAGGGCGATGCGCGCCCTTCTCGAATAAATCCGAGCAGGGACTAGGCGGTTCCAGAACGTCCCGGCGACTCTACTGCATCACCGTTGCCTTTATCTTATCATCACCGCATCGTCACTCAATGGAGACTTTGCGATGCGTAAACCCCGCGATTTCGATTCCGAACTGAAAGCCCTTGCCGACAAGGCTAAGATACTCAAGGAACGCCGCGTGCGCCAGCTTGGCGAACTGGTCGCGGCAACTGGGGCCGATCCGCTTGACGCCGATCTGCTGGCCGGGGCGCTGCTCCATGTCGTCACGATGAAAGACGCCGCGACAAGGGAGGGCTGGCGCAAGGCGGGCGCGGCCTTCTTTCGCGGCAAGGAACGCAAGCCTGCGGGCAGACCTGAACGCGACGCGAGCGGCACTCTACCGCTCGACGGCGGCACGGCATCGGCTTGAGGCACGGAAGGCGCGAACCGACATGCGTGAATGGGTCGTCAAACGACGCGAGCGAACGCGACACCTGATCGAACTCGGCGGCCTCGTCATCAAGGCCGGGCTGGTCGATCTGACCGACGACGACCGCGCCACGCTCTTTGGCGCGTTCCTCGCCGTCGCTGATCGGCTGCGCGGGGAGGATCGGGAAAAGGCCCTTACGTTGTGGCAGCGCAAGGGCAACGCGCTTTCAATCTGGAAGCGCAGATTGAAAATGCATCGCTATCGCCTCCACCATCAGATCTGCGGCCTAGCACCGTCCCGCCGACGTGCGGCTCGCCACCAAGCACTTCGGCGAGCGCTAAGGGCCGATCATGTTCAGCCGGATCGCCCTCGGCCACCAAGCGGCGCGACCACTCCCGGCTTCGGCGCCGGAGGGCTGCGCGATATTCGGGGCAGCTATCCCGAAGCATTCGTGATCGCTGGCTTCACCGGCCTGCTCGCCGCTCTGGCGACCGGCCGCAAACCACCAGTGATCCACACGGTCGCCGCCTGAGGCTTCTCCGTCCCAACGTCATCGGCTAGAGAAAAAGCATGGGTGCCAGGGTCGACCACGAGCCCCGCGCGCGGCGGGTGAAGCTGCCCTCGCGCGGCGGAGAGATGGCTGTTCTGGACTTCGGCCCGCCCGGGCGGCCGGTAGATCTGGTCTTCTCCCACGCCAACGGCTTCAACGCCCGGACCTACCGGACGATCCTGTCACCGCTGGCCCAGGGTTTCCGGCTGCTGGCGATCGACCTGCGAGGCCACGGCGCCTCGACGCTGCCCGCCGATCCGGCTCGGCATCCCGGCTGGCACTGCTTCCGCGACGATCTGCTGGCGTTGCTGGCGGCGGAGACGAGCGGTCCCGTGGTGCTGGCGGGCCATTCCATGGGCGCCACCACCAGCCTCCTGGCCGCGGCTACCGCGGCCGAGCGGGTGAAGGCGCTGGCCCTGTTCGACCCGGTGATCTTCGACGGCGCCCAGGTCATCGACCGGTCCGGCAATAACAGCCTGGCCTCCGGCGCCGAGCGCCGGCGCGCGGTGTTCCCGGACAAGGCGTCTGTGGTCACCGGCTACACCGGCAAGGGTGCCTTCCGAACCTGGCGGCCCGAGCAACTGGCCGACTACGTCGAGGCAGGCTTCACCGCCACGCCCGAGGGCGAGGTGGTGCTGGCCTGCGCGCCAGCGTGGGAAGCCTCCAACTTCCGCACCCACGGCTACGATCCTTTCGGTGCCCTGGCCACCCTGCAGCGCCCGACCCGAATCCTCCGGGCCGAGCACGGCTCCACCTGCCGGATCGAGGAGCACCTGCCCATGCTCGACGGCAATCCGAACATTCGCCACGAGGTCTTGCCCGGGACCAGTCACTTCCTACCGATGGAGCGGCCCGACCTGGTGCGCGAGGTTCTGGCCGGGTTCCTGGCCTAGAGCCCGAGACCCGGAACGGTGTCGACCTCCATTCGCGTCAGCTAGACGCCGGACAGGATGTATCAAATGCCGGGCGTGGGAAGTCGCGATTTGGCGGATCATCTCGCGAAAATACGTCTCGCACTCATTTACCGCCAGCGGGCCGTTCAGCTTCAAACCCCGAACGCTGCGCGAAGACGAGTATCGTTACCAGCGCATCATTCGTCTTCAAAAGATCGTCGTTATATGAAATCAATCGCCCCATCGATCGCTGCATGGATCGCGGCCAGGTCCGGCGCGTCGATGCAATAGGGCGGCATGACATAGAGCGTATTGCCGAGCGGCCGCAGCAGGATACCGCGCTCGCGGAAAAAGGCGGAGAGCCGCGGCGCGGATTTCGAGAGGTAATTGCTCTGCCCGTCCAGCTCGAAGGCGGCGATCGTGCCGCAGGTGCGCGCGTTCAGGACGCGCGGATGGGTCGCCAGACGCTTGACCGCCGCGCGCTGCGCCGCCGCCAGCGCCGCGATCCGATCGGCCACCGGCTCCTCGCGCCAGATCGCCAGATTGGCGTTGGCGGCGGCGCAAGCGATCGGGTTGGCGGTGTAGCTTGAGGAATGGAAGAACATATCCGCGCGATCGCCGCTCAGGTGCGCGGCATAGACGTCCTCGATCGCCATCGTCACGGCGAGCGGCACCGCGCCGCCGGTCAGCCCCTTCGACAGGCACAATATGTCCGGCACGATCCCGGCCTGCTCGCACGCCAGCAGGGTGCCGGTGCGGCCCCAGCCGGTCATGATCTCGTCTGCGATGAACAGCACGCCGTGATGCGCGCAGACCTCGCGCATCGCGCGCAACGTGTCCGCGCCGTAGAAGCGCATCCCGCCCGCGCCCAGCGCCAGCGGCTCGACGATAAAGGCCGCCGCGCCGTTCCGGCACGACGCTTCCAGCGCGTCGATCGTGCGCTGCGCCGCGCCGGGCTCGGGAAACGGCACGGTATCCACGTCGAACAGCAAAGGTTCGTAGGCACGGTTATAGACGCCGCGCTCGCCGACCGACATCGCCCCGATCGTATCACCGTGATAGCTGTGCTCGAGCACGACGATCCGCTCGCGCCGCTCCCCGCGCCGCTTCCAATAGCCGAGCGCCATCTTCAGCGCGACCTCCACCGCCGTGGAGCCGGAATCGGAGAAGAACACCCGCGTCAGCGCGTCCGGCATCATCGCCCGCAGGCCGCGCGCCAGCGTTTCCGCGGGTTCGTGCGTCCAGCCAGCGAAGATGATCTGGTCGAGCTTCGTCGCCTGCTCCGCGATCGCGGCCATGATGCGGGGATGGCAATGGCCGTGAGTGGTGACCCACCAGGACGAGATCGCGTCGATCATCCGCCGCCCGTCCGCGAGATGCAGGATCGCGCCCTCCGCCCGCGCGACCAGCGGGATCGGCTCGTTCAGGCCATGCTGCGTGAAGGGGTGCCAGATCGGCGATGTGGTCATCGGAAATCCCCAAGGTCGAACCCGGCGCGCATCGCGGCGGCGAGGCTCGCGGCATCGAGCGGATCGAGCATGCCGAGCCGCCCGAGCCGGCGCACCCCGCCCATCTCCGCGATCGTGCGCTCGCTATCCTCCACCGCGACGCCGACGAAGGCGATGCCGAGGATGTCCGCGCCACGCGCGCGCAACGCCTCGATCGTCAGCAGGCTGTGGTTGATCGTGCCGAGCGTGGTGCGCGCGACGATCACCACGGGCAGCCGCCAGCGCGCGATCACATCGGCGAAGGTGGTATCGCGGGTAAGGGGCACGAGCGCGCCGCCGGCGCCCTCGATCACTAGCGGATCGATATCGGGTGGCGGCTGGAGCGCGGCCTCGTCGATCGTCACCCCGTCCAGTTCCGCCGCGCGATGCGGGGAGCAAGGCGTGCGCAGGCGATAGGCGCAGGGCAGGATATGTCCGGCGGGCACGCCGAGCCGCTGGGCGGTGGCGCTGTCCTCCCCGTCCTCCAGCCCGGCCTGCACCGGCTTCCAGTAATGCGCGCCGAGCGCGGCGGCGAGGCCGGCGGCGAAGACGGTCTTGCCGATATCGGTATCGGTGCCGGTGACGACGATCCTCACCGCAGCTCCCCGATCGCGGCGACCAAGGCGGCGACATCCGCTTCGGTCACGTTCAGCGTCAAAGACACGCGCAGCCGCGCGGTGCCGGGCGGGACGGTCGGCGGGCGGATTCCCCGGATGTCGAAGCCGCGTCGCTGCAAGGCGGCGGCGAGGCGCACCGCTTCCGCATCGTCGCCGATGACGACAGGGATGATCTGCGATCCCGTCGCCGCGACCCCGATCGCCTCGAACGCGCGGCCCGTCCGATCGACCAGCGCGCCGAGCCGCGCCTGCCGCGCGGGATCGCCCGCCACCAGCGCGATCGCGGCGGATACGGCGCTCGCCATCAAGGGCGAAGGCGCGGTCGAGAAGATGAACCCCCGCCCGCGATTGACGATGAAGTCGCGCATGATCCGCGGCCCGCACAGCAGCGCACCCTCGCAACCAAGCGCCTTGCCGCAGGTGCGCAAGACGATGACATTCTCGCGCCCCGCCAGCGCGCCGGAAAGCCCGACGCCGCGCTCCCCGAACACGCCGACGGCATGGGCCTCGTCGACCACGAGGATCGCATCATGCCGGTCGGCGATCCCGGCCAGCGCGTCGAGCGGGGCGCGATCACCGTCCATGCTGTAGAGGCTCTCGACCGCGATCCACGGCCTCCCCGTGTTGCCGGCGCCACGCCAGTGGCGGATCGCCAGATCGACCGCATCCGCGTCATTGTGACGCGCTGCGGCCCGCTCGGCGCGACTCAACCGCATCCCCTCGTGTACGCTGGCGTGGATCAGCTCGTCATGCACGATCAGGTCACCACGCTGCGGCAGGGTGGAGAAAAGGATGCTGTTCGCCGCGAAGCCGCTGGATAGGTAGATCGCCGCTTCCGACCCACACCAGCGCGCGGCCTGCGTCTCCAGCGCCTCATGCTCCGGGCTGTTGCCGCGCAGCAGGCGCGAGCCGCCCGATCCGACCGCGACGCCGCGCCCCAGCGCCTCGCGGATCGCGTCCGCCAGCCGGGGATCGCGCGCGATCGCGAGATAGTCGTTCGACGCGAAGTCGATCCCGATCCGCGGCGCGAGCGCGCGATGCTGCCCCTGATCGACGATCCGCGCGAGGTCCGCGCGCTGCGCGCCGTAGCGATCTACAGGAATGATGAATTCCTCTGCATGTTTCCCTCGTGATGCGCCGATTGGGCTGCGCTTATTCAACCGTGACAGGATCGATGAAGATATCTGGATGGAGCGGGATGCCACGATCGTACGCGTAACTACCAAAGCAGGCGGACTCCTCCTCGCGAAGGATCGGAGTCGTCCATAGGGAAATGCCCGTATGACGCCCCAGGTCGCGATGGAAGACCACACAGGCGGTATTCGCTACGATCTCCGATTTGCACGACTGGATACTCCATGTCCTTGCTCCTCGCCTGCTCTCAGGGAAGGCGTTCGATATGGGTGGCCTCGCCATCGACCTTCGCCAGCGCCGTAGTGCTACCTCCGAGGCGGCCGAGACGGCGAGTAGCGGAAGCCCCGATAGAAGATCGCGAGATTCCCCAAGGGGCGTAATAAGCGATGTCTCCCGCCTTCTCGCCGCCGGCCGATCACCTGGGGCTGTCGCCACCCAGGTGCGTCTTGCCCCAGAAGCCGTCCGGCAGCGCGGTGAGGCCCTGCAATCCCGTCCGGCGGACGGCCAGATCGGATTCGCGCTGCGCCGCGGTGAGCACCTGCTCCTCGTTCGCCGTCAGCACCTTGCGGTCCCGCATCAGCACCCGCCCGTCGACGAGGACGGTCGAGACATCCTCGCCGTTGGCGTAATAGACGATGCGATAGACCGGCATGTTCATCGGCATCATATGCGGCTTGAACCAGTCGATAAGGATGATGTCCGCCTTCTTCCCCGCCTCGATCGAGCCGATCTCCTTCTCCATCCCCAGCGCTTTCGCAGCGTCGATCGTCGCCATCTCCAGCACCTTGCCGGCGGGCAGCACCTTCGGATCGTGGAAATAGAAGCGATGGTAGCGCGTCGCCTGGAACATGTGGCGGAACATGTCGAAGCTGCGGTCAGGCGCGACGCCGTCTGAGCCGAGCATCACGATCGCGCCCGCGTCGATCAGTTCGGTGGCCGGGTTGCGGCCCATCATCGAGAAGACCGCGCTGGGATTGTGCGAGATGCGCGTCCCGGTGGAGGCGATCAGCTTGATCTCCTCGTCCGTCAGGTTGGTGGCATGGGAGAGGATCACGTCCGGCCCGAGCAGGCCGAGCACGTCATTGGCGTATTTCACCGTGCCGCGCGTGTGCCCGTCCTGAAGGAACGGCACATGGTAGCGTTTCGACAGGTCGCGCGCGGCGCGGGCCTCGCGCTTCACCTCGTCCAGCGCCGCGCCTTCCAGCTTCTGGTCCGGGCTGATGGTCGGGAAGACCACCGCCATCTTCACGCGGCCATCCGCCGCGCCGTTCCATTTGCGGATCAAGCCTTCCGAAACGTCGAGCTGCTGCTGGAAGGAGATTTTCACGTCCTTGCGCGCATCGCTGTTCCATTCCGTGAACGCGCTGGGATAGGGGCCGCGACGGGGGCCGACGCCGAGGAACCAGCGCACGCCGATATCCTTGACCGCATCGAGATAGGCGTCGCCATATTTCGGATCGTCGACGCGATACACGTCCGCGCCGCCGCCGAAGAAGTTCACCGAGGTGGTGACGCCCGCCTTCAGCCGCTCCAGCCCCGCCAGCATGGCGTCCGCACGCCAGAAATCGGCGGTCGAGCCGTGCGCGTACATGCGCTCGGCGATATCGTTCCAGTCGTCCCTGTCTGCGCCGAGCGTCTTGAGCAGCTCATGGCCGGCATGGCCGTGGCCGTCGATCAGCCCCGGCATCACGATCTTCCGGCGCGCGTCGATCACCTCGCGCGGATTGAAGCGCGCGCGCAGTTCGGCGGTGGTGCCGACGGCGGCGATGCGGTTGCCGACGATCGCCACCGCTCCGTCGTCTATCACCCGCCGCGCCGGGTCCATCGTGACGATCGTGCCGTCGGTGATAAGGATATCAGCCGGCTCCGGCGCGGCGGCGGCATCGGATCGCGAACCCGGCGCGAGCGCCCCCGCGAACACGGAGAAAGCGGCCAATGCTCCGATCGACCGGACAAGGCTTGCGGCAAACATCGACCTATTCGTCATGCGTTCGAATCCTCTCTGTGCTTGAAGCCTAGACCGGCCCACCGCCGGGTCTGAAATCAAATCGGTATTGCCCGTTCGTAGCCGGCGGGAGCGAGCCGGACGGTCAGCACCGAGACGATCGCGATGCAGGCGAGATGCATCATCCAGCCGGCGGCGAACCCGCCCGTCCTGTCATGCAGCAGCGCCGCGATCCATGGCGCGGAGGCGGCGACCAGGAAGCCGCCGCCCTGCATCAGCGCGGCCAGTGCGCCGGCGGCAGCCGGATCGTCGAGATGATCGAGCGCCGTCACCATCGTGAGCGCGAAGCTCGCGCCCAATCCCGCGCCGACGCTGACCGCCCATAAGGAAGGCGCGAGATCCGGCGCGGCGGCCAGCCCGAGGAAGCCGGCCGCCTGAAGGGCGAGCGTCGTCCACAGCCACCCGCGCCGATCCCGCCCGTGCCGCGCAAGCACGGGGAAGAGCAGGGCCGCGATCCCCTGGCTCAGCGCCATGAGGGCGAGCAGCCCGCCGCTCGCGGGCGCGTTCCAGCCGCGCTCCTGATAGAAAGGCGCGAGCCACGCGATGATCGACGAATATCCCCCGTTGACCAGTCCGAAGCAGCCCATCAGCAGCCACGCGCGCGGCCGGCGGAGCAACGCGCCGACGCGCATCGCGGCGACAGGCGCCTGCGTCGGCCCGCGCGGCAGGACCAGCGCGACGGCAAGGGCGGCGGCTAGCGCCGGCGCGACCAGCCAGCCCAGCCCCGCTCGCCACCCGCCCGCCGCCGCGGCGATCAGGGGCGAAACCTGCGCGCCCACGGCTCCTCCGCCCATCAGCGTCGCGGAATAGAGGCCCATGACGACGGTCAACTGCCCCGGGAAGCTGCGCTTGAGGATGGCCGGGAACACCGCCTGCACGATGGCGACGCCGATCCCCAGCACTGCCGCCGTCGCGATCAGTTCCGCGCCGCTCGCCACGAACAGCCGCGCGAACGAGCCGGCCGCCATCACGAGGAGCGCCCCGATCACCGCGCGCCGGTCGCCCACCGCGCCTTGCACCCATGGGCCGGCGAAGGCGAGCACGCCCATCAGCCCCATCGGCACGAGCGTCAGCAACGCCGCGACCTGCAACGTCATGCCGGTGTCGGCGCGGATGCCCGCGGCAAGCGGGCCGGTCGCGGTCAGGAACGGCCGGAGGTTGAGGCCGACCAGCACGACCATGGACAGCATAGGCAGTCGCCTCGCCGCCGCGCCGTCCGTTCCCGTCATCGGGTCAGGCCGCGCCCTGCCCGCGCCGCCATTCGACGTAGAGCGCGGGCATGTCCGCATCCTCGGCCGCGAGATGGCGGATGCGCATCGACTGCTCCGCGAACGGCCGCGCGAGATCGGCATAGATCGCGGCGGTCGAGAGACCGAACGGCTCAGCCTCTTCATTGCCATAGGCGAAGGTCACCGCGCCGACACCCGCCATCCGCATCGCCGCCATGCACATCGGGCACGGGTGGCCGCTGGCATAGACGGCGCAGCCCGAAAGGTCGGGCGAGCCGAGCGTGCGGCTCGCGGCGCGGATCGCCTCCATCTCGGCATGGGCGGTCGGGTCGTTGGTGTCGAGGATCGCGTTGACGCCGGTGGCGATGATCGCGCCGCGCCTCACCACCACCGCTCCGAACGGCCGCCCGCCGCGCAAGACATTCTCAAGCGCCAGATCGATCGCGGCGCGCAGGAAGCTCCGGTCGTCGTCCGCGCTCATTTCGCGGCTTCGGCGTCCCATTTCGCCACCTTGGCCTTTGCTTCGGCGAGCATCCGGTCGAGCGCGGCGCGATCCTCCACCGTGCCGCGCAGGACGACGGTGTCGATGCTCTGCGTGGCGACGATATCCTCCAGCGGGTTGTGGTCCAGCAGCACCAGATCGGCCTGCTTGCCCGTCTCCACCGAACCGTAGCGGTCGAGCACGCCGAACCATTTCGGCCCGGCGCGCGTCGCCGCCGACAGCGCCTCCGCCGGGGTCAGCCCGTTCTTCACATAGAGCGCCAGCTCCTGATGCAGCGCCAGCGCGGGATAATCGAACGAATTGAGGAAGCCGGCGTCGGTGCCGGCCATGATCGTCACCCCCGCCTTCTCCAGCATCGGCATCACCGCCGCCGTCTTGCGATATTGCTCGTGCCGCGCCGCGATCTCAGCCGGCGTCGCCTTGGCGGCGCGGTCGATGCGCCATTGATAGGTCTTGCGGATGCCCGGCCCGATATAGGCGAGGAAAGCGTCCTTCGAATGATCGTCGCTGTCGAGATAGGCAAGCGTCCGCTCGATATTGAGCGTCGGCGTCACGAACACGTTGCGATCGCGCAGCTTCGCATAGGAGGCCATCGCGGTCGCCGGATCGAAGCCCGCGGCAAGCTCGGCCTGCGCCTGCGCGCGATCGATACGGCCGGCGCCGAAATCGGCCGCGATCCGCGCTTCGTCCTTCACGCCGGCCTTATAGGCGTAGCTGAGATGCTCGATCGAGCTGAGCCCGGCGTCCACCGCCTGCCCCACCGTCAGCGCCATCGGGATATGCCCCGAGGCGCGCAACCCGGCCGCGCGCACCTTGCGCACGGCATAGAGGAACAGTTCCGGCTTCAGCGTGCTATCGGTGATCTTGACGAAATCGACCTTCAGCGCGACCAGCTTCGCCACCGCCGCGTCCACATCGGCCTCCGAGCCGGTTTCCAGCGTGCCCTTCCACACCGGATGAATCCCCTCGATCTTGGGGCCGGAAGTGAGCAGGCGCGGGCCGAACAGCTTGCCGTCCGCGATCTGCTGCCGCCAGTCGAGCACGTCATAGGCCATGTCGCCCGCGCAATCGCGGAGCGTGGTGATGCCGTAGGCGACGTAGAGCGGCAGCAGCGCCTTGTTCTCCTCCGCCAGCGCCGGCCCGCCGCCAAAGTGCATGTGCATGTCCCACAGGCCGGGGATCAGGAAGCGGCCCTTGCCCTCCACCTGCCGGCGCGCGTCCCACGCCTTCGCGACCTCCGCGTCATTACCGACCGCCACGATCTTCTCGCCCAGCGTCGCCACCGCCTGATCGGGGATGGCGCGCGCATGCTCCACGTCGATCACCGTCGCATGGCGGATCAGCACGTCCGCCCGCTCTTTCGCCATCGCCGACAGGGGGAGCAGCGACACGGCGGCGGAAAGCGCGATAAGAGCCAGCTTCACGGGCATCATCCTTCTCGAATGCGGAGAGTCTATTCCGCGCCGCTTGTAGGGCCGGTTCCATTTCATGCGCAAACAAGATATTATGATGAACTTCATCCAATATGCGAATGATCCCGATGCTCGATCCCCGCCTGCTCCGTGCCTTCGTCGCAATCGTCGACCAGCAGAGCTTCACCGGCGCGGCCATGCGGCTCAACATGACGCAATCGACGATCAGCCAGCAGCTCGCGCGGCTGGAGCAGGCCGTGGGACACGCGCTGATCGACCGCGCGGCGCGCCCTGTCCTCCCCACCCCCGCCGGCGAGCGCCTGCTCGGCTATGCCCGGCGCATCCTTGCGCTGCAGGACGAGGCGACGGGGCTGCTCGCGGACCAGGCCGGCACCACGGCGGTGCGCATCGGCGTGCCGGACGATATCGTCACGCCGGACATGGCGCGGGTCTTCGCCGCTTTCTCGGAAGCCCATCGCGAGACGCGGCTGGACGTGACGACCGGGCTGAGCCGCGAACTGACGCGCCGCTATCGCAACGGCGAATTCGATATCGTCGTCGTCAAGGAACATGAGGCCGCCGCCGATTGCCGCGCTTCCTTCCCGGAGCCGATGGCATGGTTCGAGAGCGCCGTCGTCGAGCGGCAATGGCCCGATCCGGTCCCGCTCGTCTCCTTCCCGCCGGGCGGCCTTTATCGCGACGAGATGTTCGTGCGGATCGAGCAGGAACAGCGCCGCTGGTATATCGCCTTCACCGGCAGCAGCCTGTCCGGCGTGCTCGTCGCGATCGAGGCGGGGATGGGCATCTCGCTCCTGCCGCGCCGGTCGACGCTGGGACGGCGGGTCCGCATACACCGCGCGCTGGGCGACGAGCAGCCGATGGCCGCCTCGCTCTACGCCTGGGAAGCGGCCGGGCCGATCAGCCGGCTCGTCGCGGATATGGCGGAGGTGCTGTCGCGCCGGAGCAAGGCGCCACCCGCCTGACCACGCGCCCTGACCGCCAGCCGGTGCTAGTCGCGACCGATCTCACGCCAGCTTTTCTCCTTGATGTCGACATCGTGCTTTTTGGCGGCGGCCTTGATCCGCTTCCAGGCGGCGTCACGCTCGTCGTCGCTCACATCCTTCACCTGATTGAAGCGAGCGACGGCATTGCGGACGTGGCTCGCATTCTCGAGAGGTTCCTTACGCTGCTTGGGAAACGCGAACGAACCCTTGTCGAGTTCGTTCCGGTCCTCGGCGCTGAGCTTGGCCATGGTCATCTCCTCTGGGGTCGAGTCAACGATCGGCTGAGCTATCGGTTCTAAGATCGCACATCGCGACGACGCGCGGCATATCGGCGTCCTCCCGCCGGCGCGGATGTGGCTACCCGCGCCGAACCGTTGACACGCTTCGCCGCTGTCAGCGCGCGATATAGCCGCCGTCCACCGCGAGCGGGTGGCCTGTGATGAAGCTCGCCTTGTCGGAGCAGAGGAAGACCACCGCGTCGGCGATCTCGCGCGCCACGCCCATGCGGCCCATCGGTGTCATCTGGTCGAGCACGGCGCGGCCCTGTGGGGTGGCGGCGACCGCCGCGGTCATCGCCGTCTCGATCACGCCGGGGCAGACGGCGTTGACGCGAATTCCCTGTCCCGCGAAGCGCAGCGCCGCCGATCGGGTGAGGCCGATCACCGCATGCTTGCTGCCGCAATAGCCCGCTCCACCCGAACCGGACAGGCCGGCGATCGAGGAGGTGTTGACGATCGCCCCGCTCTTTTGCACGGCCATGTGGCGCAGCTCCGCCGCCATGCACAGCAGCACGCCGCGCTGGTTGATCGCGATCGTCGTGTCATAGGCGGCGAGGTCGCCCCATTGGGTGTCCATCATCTCCAGCGTCACGCCGGCATTGTTGAAGGCGCAATCGAGACGCCCCCAGCGCGCGGCGACCGCATCGACCGCCGCATCAACCGCCGCCACGTCGGTCACGTCGAGCGCGATTCCGAACGCCTCGCCGCCCGCCGCGACGATCTCGTCCGCAACCGCATCCGCGCCCTTCAAGTCCGCGACGGCGACCTTCGCGCCTTCCGCCGCGAACGCCAGCGCGGTGGCGCGGCCGATGCCGCTGCCCCCGCCGGTGACGAATGCGGTCTTCCCCTCGAACAATCCTGCCATCGCGCTTTCCTTCAGATGATCTCGAACAACCCGGCCGCGCCCATGCCGCCCGCCACGCACATCGACACGACGACGTAACGCGCGCCGCGCCGCTTCCCCTCGATCAGCGCATGGCCGGTCAGGCGGCTGCCGGTCATGCCGAACGGGTGACCGATGGCGATCGCGCCGCCGTTGACGTTGAGCTTGTCGGGATCGATCCCGAGCTTGTCGCGGCAATAGAGCGCCTGGCTGGCGAACGCCTCGTTCAGCTCCCACAGCCCGATGTCGTCCACCGTGAGGCCGGCGCGCTCCAGCAGCTTGGGCACGGCGAAGACCGGGCCGATGCCCATCTCGTCCGGCCGGCAGCCGGCGACCTGGAAGCCGCGATAGACGCCGAGGATCGGCAACCCCTCCCGCTCGGCCGTCGCGCGGTCCATCACGATCTGCGCCGATGCGCCGTCGGAAAGCTGGCTGGCGTTGCCGGCGGTGACGAAGCGGCCCTCCCTCACGAACTCGCCGTCCTTCCACACCGGCTTCAGCGCGGCCAGCGCCTCATAGGTGGTGCCGGCGCGCACGCCCTCGTCGCGGTCGAGCGTCACCATTTCGGTGCCCGCCTTGCTGCCATCCTTCTCGTAGAGCTGCTTCTCCACGGTGATCGGCACGATCTCCTCGGCGAAGCGGCCGGCGGCCTGACCGGTGGCGGCGCGCTGCTGGCTCAACGCGCCGAACCGGTCCTGCGCCTCGCGGCTGACGTTGTAGCGCTCGGCGACGATCTCCGCCGTCTCGATCATCTGGATGTAGATCGCCGGATCGGCCGCCCTGGCCGACTGGTTCTGGTAGCGCGGCGCATCCTTGTTGATCGTCATCGAGATGCTCTCGACCCCGCCCGCCAGCACCACGTCATTGTCGCCCGCGATGATCGAGCGCGCGGCGAGCGCGATCGCGTTCAGCCCGGAGGAGCATTTGCGATCGAGCGACATGCCCGCCACCGTGTTGGGGATGCCCGCGACCAACGGGGCCAGCCGCCCGACATTGGCCGCCTGCGTCAGCCACTGGTTGCCGACGCCCATGATGACGTCGTCGATCCGCGCGGGATCTATGCCAGCGCGCTCGACGGCCGCCTTTGCGACATGGCCGGCGAGCGCGGGCGCCTCGGTCATGTTGAAGGCGCCGCGATAGGCCTTGCCGATGCCCGTGCGGGCGGTGGAAACGATGACGGCTTCGCGCATATCCTCAAAATCCCTGCATGTTGTCGGGGCCGAAATAAGCACGCATCTCGGCGATCTTGCCAGCCTCATCGAAGCGGAAGGTGTCGATCACATCCACGCGCTTCCCGCCGCCGTAATTCAGCGTCACGGAAAAGGCGAAAGCGGCATGATCGGCGGCGGTGCGCACCGGCCCTTCGAGCGTCAGCTTCGCGCCGGTCGCCATCGACGCGGCATAGAACGCACGGATCGCGTCGCGCCCATGATGCGCGGGCGAACCGACCGGGTCCTCCACCGTCGCATCCTCGGCGAACAGGGCGACGACCGCCTCCGGGTCCCCCTTGGCGAACGCCGCGATATAGGTTTCGACTACGCGGACCTTGTCCTCATGGCTCGGCATGGTTTCTCCTGATCGGGGATGACGGCTTGCCGGGCGACCTCCGCCGTCTGGAGGAAACCGGCTGCCGGAGGGCCGCGCTTTTCACGAAACCGGCCCTGCCGTCATCGCGGGATAGTCGATATATCCCGCCGCTTCCCCGGTATAGAGCAAGGCATAATCCGGCTTCGCCAGCGCCGCGTCGGCGCCGATGCGCGCCACCAGATCAGGATTGGCGATAAAGGCGCGGCCGAACGATATGGCGTGCGCCCGCCCCGCCGCGATCACCCCGCGCGCACTGTCGGCCTTCAGCATGTTGTTGGCGATGATCGCGCCGGACCAATGGTCGCGCACCATCGCCAGCGTATCGAGATCGGGCAGGTTCATGTCCACGACATGGACATAGGCAAGCCTCAGCCCGTTCGACATTTGGAGGAAGGGGATGAACGTCCCCGCCGGATCGGCCGGGTCCATGCCGTTATAGGGATTGCCCGGCGAGATGCGGAAGCCCACCCGGTCGCCGCCGATCGCATCCGCCATGGCCGCCAGCACCGCCACCGGGAAACGCGCGCGATTCCCGGCGCTGCCGCCCCATTCGTCGGTGCGAAGGTTGCTCGCGGGGTTGAGGAACTGGTTGATGAGATAGCCGCTCGAACAATGCAGCTCCACGCCGTCCATCCCCGCAAGGCGGGCATTGCGGGCGGCCTGCGCGAACTCCGCGGCGATCGCCGGAAGCTCCGCCGCATCGAGCGCGCGCGGCATGTCGGTCGCAACCGGAACGCCGTCCGGCCCCGGCACGGGAGCGGGGCAGGAAATGGCCGACGGCGCGATGACGTCCGCCGCGAAGCCGCGATTGGCCGCCACCACCACGCGCCCGCAATGCATGATCTGCATCACGATGCGGCCGCCCTCGGCATGAACCGCATCGGCCACGCGCCGCCAGCCCTCGATCTGCGCGTCGCTGTAAATGCCGGGCGTCCGCCAATAGCCCTTGCCGATCGCGCTGGGCTGGACGCCTTCGGTCACGATCAATCCGGCGGTGGCGCGCTGGCGATAATATTCCACCATGATATCGCCGGGCACGTCATCCGGCCCGGCACGATCGCGCGTCATCGGCGCCATGACGATGCGGTTCTTCAGGCGGAGGGCGCCCAGCGCCACCGGCTCGAACAGCACGTCCATTATGCGAATATCCTGCCCAAGCGGCGCTCGACCATTCCGAAACCCGCCCTACGCGGCCTCCGTCCACGGGTCCTGCTGCGTGCCCTTCGTGACCAGCCGGCCATTGACGCGGTTCTGGAACTCGGCCGCCCGCGCACGCGGGTTGTAGAATTGCTTGTACCAGATACGGACCTTGTGGAACGGGCCGTCGCCCTGCACCATCATCGGGTGGATGCATGCGCGCTTGTTGCCCCAGATCTCGAAATCCTGCGCGAAGGCATCGACGCCGGCCTGCTCATAGCCGGCGGCAACCGCGCGATCCGCTTCGGTCGGCACGTCGTTCGGCACCTTCACCAACAGGCCGTACCACACCTTCACCACGCCATCGTCGACCGGCGTGTGCGCGATCAGCATGTGCGAGGGATATTCGCCGATCATCACCGATTGCAGGATGCCGGGGCCGGCATACCAGGTATCGTTGGTCATCGGCGCGCTGCCGTCGCCTGCCAGCGTCTTGTGCCCGGCGGTGAGGATCTGGCGGCAACTCACGCCGTCGAACTCGTTCTCGAAGGACACCATGTCGATCGAGCCGTGGACCGGCCCGAGATGGGCCTTGTCCGCCATGTTGTCGACGATCTCCTGCGGGTGGGAGGCAAGCTCGCCGAGCGTGCGGATGGTCCAGTTCACCCAGCCGGGCGCGTCATATTTGTCGAACGCGGGCAGGTCGTAATCCGGCTCGCCCCCTTCGGGATCATACCACGTCCAGATGCAGCCGGCGCGCTCCACCAGCTTCCATGACTTGAGGCAGGCCGCCTTGGGGATCGCCGCGGGAGAATAGGGAATCTCATCGCACTTGCCGTCCGGCCCGAAGCGCCAGCCGTGATAGGGGCAGCGGATCGATTCCCCCTCGACGTGCTCCTTGTCCTTGATGACATAGCTGGTGCTGTTGTTCGCGAGGTGCGTGCCCATGTGCGGGCAATAGGCCTCGACCATATAGGCCTGGCCGGACTGGCCGCGATACAGCACCCAATCCTCGCCGAAATAGCGCACGCCGATCGGCACGCCCGCGACCTCGTCCGACGCCGCAACCATGAACCAGCCGCGCGGGAACGTGAACTCGCCGAGGCGGTATTCGGCCGTGGTAGCCATCTGCCCTCTCCTGTGATCCTGTTGCCGCCGGGCTTATCATGAAGCGCAGCTCAAAGACAAGAGATTCGGCGCGATCCATAACGATCTTCGCAAAACAGAGGCGATTTGCGTAGATCTCCGCGCAATCACCTACGCATCGCTAGACGCGATCCACTTTTCGCCGCCGTTCGTGATGCGCACGATGCGCGGATCGTATTTCACGGTGCGCACCGCGATCGAGGTTTCGACATGGTGGACGCCGGGCATGCTGAGGATCAGATCGGACGCAATCTCGTACAGCTGGTCCAGCTCGCTGAAGAGGCAGATGGCGAGGACGTTGAACCGCCCCATCACAATCATCACGCTGCTCACCTGCGGCAGATCGGCGATGTTGCGCGCGATCTCGCGGACGTTCATCACATCGGCCTGGATGGCGATGAAGGCGAGCCTGGTGGTCTCGATCAGATCGAAGCTGGTGATCGCGGTGAAGGCGATCAGATTGTCCTGCTGCAACCGTTTGATCCGGCCGCGCACGGTGCCTTCGGTCACGCCGAGATCGGCGGCAATCTTGCGGTTGCTGACGCGGGCATCGCGCGAGAGCAGGTCGATCAGCTTGCGATCGAGGTCGTCCAGCTGGGGCAGGGTCATCGCGACACGCGCTCCTCGATGGGAGCGACGTCGAACTGGTATTTCACCACATCGACCGCGATCGCCGGCACCATCGAGCGGATGCCGCTGATCTGCGAGAACTTTTCCAGCAGCAGATGCGGCAGGTCGTCGAACTCGCGCAACGCGACGAGGATGTCGATGTCGTAACGTCCGGAGACGAGATGCGCGGCGAACACTTCCGGGAATTTCGCCAGCTCGGCGGCAACATCGGAGGCGGGGCGCCCATCCACCTCGATCGCTACCTCCATCAGCAGATTATAGCCATGCGCCGCGAAATCCGAGACCGCGACGACGCGGAGCAGGTTCGCCTCCTCCATGCGCCGGATACGGGAGGATACGGTCGCGGCCGTCAGCCCCAGGCCGTCGGCGATCTGCTGGTTGGTGCAGCGCCCGTTCTCCCGCAGCAATGCCACGATGCTGCGGTCGACATCATCGATCGCGACCGATTCCACTATCCGAAGCCCTTTCCAAGACGCCGCCCCGTCCTGCGACGATCTTCCTCTCCGGGTCAAGCGCCAAGCCGGGCCGGCGCGCACTCAACCGTCCAGCGCCACGAGCCTCTCGCGATCGGCGATCAGCGAGCGGCGCGCGCGCCAGATCAGCCATGCCCCGACGAACCCCAGCGGCATCACGATGCTGAGGCCGATCCTGAGGCTGTGCGTCGGATCGCCGCCCACCGCGTCGCTCAGCGTCCCGGCCAGCCACGGCCCGCCGACCGTGCCGAGCAGGTTGACCGCCAGCATCCCCAGCGCGGTGCCGGTGGCGCGGATACGGTCCGGCAGCAGGTTCTGCAGCGCCACCACCACGCCGACGGCCCAGCCGCCACCGAGCAGCCCGCACGGCACCGCCAGCCAGCGCGCGACGCCCAGCGTGGGCGTCCATGTCACGATCACGATCAGCGCCGTCGCCGACGCCAGCGCGATCGCCGCGAGGCGCAGCGGCGCGGCCGGTTCCCGCTTCGACATGCGATCGGCCAGCGCGCCGAAGAACAGCATGCCGATCAGCCCGGCGATGCCGAACGCCAGCCCGAACAAGGTGCTCGCCTGCTTGATCGGCAGCGCATAGGCGCGCGCGAACAATGTCGGCCCCCATAATCCGAACGAAAGCCCGGACAGCACGCCCAGCGCCATCCCAGCCATCATCGCGCGATAGCTCGATATCCCCAGCAATTGCGCGGAGAGGGCGGCGAGCCGGGGCGGCTTCACCTCCTCGTGCAGGACGACGCGGCGCGGCTCGCGGATCAGCAGCATCGAGATCAGCCCGATCGCCAGCCCGCACACGCCCATCACGATGAAGGGATAGCGCCAGGTCGCGTTCGCCGCGAGCGCGGGGCCGACGACATAGCCAAGGGTCTGCCCGATATAGGTGTTCAGCCCGATGATCGCGAAGGCACGGCCGCGCTGCTCGGGCACGAAATAGGCCGCGATCAGCGCATAGGCCGGGGCCTGGAACGCCGCCTCGCCGATGCCGACGCCGACGCGCGCACCGGCGAGCGTCCACGGCCCCTGCGCCAGCCCGGACGCGGCGGTGAACGCGCTCCACACCAGGCAGCCGATGCCGATGATCGCGATGCGCGACATCCGGTCCGCCGCGCGCGCGATCGGGATCGCCAGCAGCGAATAAAGCAGGGCGAAGGCCGGCCCCATGAGCAGCCCCATGAAGCCGTCGCCCACCTTGAACTCCTGCTTGATCGGCTCGACCAGCCCGGCGAGCAGGAAGCGATCGCCCTGGTTGAACAGGCCGACGCCCAGCAACAGGAACAGCACGACCCATTTGTTGCTGAGCCGGGGAGATTCGGCGCCGCGCGTCAATCGCGCATCTGCATCCCGCCGTTGACGTGCCATACCTGCCCGTTCACCCATTCGCCGTCCTCCGATGCGAGAAACGTCACCGCCGCGGCGATATCGTCCGGCTTGCCCAGCCGTTGATGCGGCACGCGGCGGAGGCTCTGCTCCGCCTGTTCCGCCGTCAGATGCTCCTTGACCGCTTCGGTCAAGACCACGCCGGGGCAGATCACGTTGGCGCGGATGCCCTGCTTGCCCCAGCGCGCCGCGACATGCCGCGCGAGCGCGTGGATGCTGTTCTTGGTCATCGGATAGGCGACCTGCCACGGGCTGCCGCCCGACGCCGCGCCCGACGAGGTATAGATCATCGCGCCGCCGCCGCGCTCCAGCAGCACTGGCAGCGCTGCCTGCGTTGCGATCAGGTGGCTCTTGGCGTTGATCGCCACGGATTTGTCGAACACCTCCAGCGGGCAATCGAGCGCATCGACGTCGCCCTGCGTGCCGCCCGCGAGATTGGAGTGATAGAAATCCAGCCCGCCGAATTCCGAAACCGCCGCCGCCACGATCGCGGCCTGCGATTCGGGCGAGGTGCCGTCGAGTTGCACGCCGATCGCCTTGCCGCCTTGTGCGCGTATATCGGCCGCCACTTCCCCGGCCCAGTCACCCGCGATATCGCCGACCACGACCGAGGCGCCCTCCGCTGCGAGCCGCCGCGCCGTCGCCGCGCCGATCCCGCGCCCGCCGCCCGCGACGATGCCAACCTTGCCCGTCAATCCTCGCATCGTCTCATGCCTTCAAGAAACGGGGCGCGATCCCGAGGGAACAAGGATCGCGCCCCTGGCCTGACCTCAGAAATTGAACCCGACCGTCGCGCCATAGGTGCGCGGCTCGCCATAATAGCCACCCGCATAGCCGAGCTGGCCGAAATCGATCGCGCGGACCAGATAATGCTCGTTCGTCAGGTTCTTGGCCCAAAGCTTCACCTGCGCCTTCATCCCGCCGATCGAAACCTTGTCGAGGATGATCTGCGCATCGAACAGGTTCTGCGCGTCGCTGCGGATGATATTGTTGTACGGCGCGGACAGCACGTTGTTGAAGCTGTATTGCGGCGACAGATAGGTGTAGCCGATGCGCCCGATCAGCATCGTCCCCCCGCTCCCGATCGGGAACTTGGCGTTGAAAGCCGCATTGCCGGTATAGTTCGACGTATAGGTCGAGTGCGCGATCGAGGCCGCGTTGATCGCGGGCGCCCCCGGCAGCGTGGTCGCGTAGATGTTCAGCTGCTTGTAGTTTATGTCGATATAGCCGAAATTGCCGTCGATCGAGAAGTTGTCGGTCAGGATCGCCTGTCCCTCGATCTCGATGCCGGCGTAATCTACGCTGCCCGCGTTGATGATCCGGGTGTTGAACGCGCCGCCGGTCCCCGTCGCCGGAACCGGGACGACCACCGCCTGATTCTTGTATCTGTTGTAATAGCCGGCGACGTTGAACCGCAGGTGGCGGTTGAACAGCTCGCTCTTGAGGCCCAGTTCGTAGGACGTGACCGTCTCCGGCTTGAACGCGGCCAGCGGCGGCGTGTCGGCCGGATTGAACCCGCCGGAGCGATAGCCGCTCGCCGCGCGGGCATAGACGCTGATGTCGCGATCGAAGGCGTAGCGCGCCATCGCGTTCCACGTCAGCCGCGAGAAGCTGGCATGCTCGCTATCCGGCCGGGCGAGCGGCGCGGCGCCGTTCTGGAACAGGATGATGCTCTTGTTGTCCCAGGTGTAGCGCAGGCCGCCGGTCAGGCTGAGCGGCGCATCGCGGCCGCCGACATAATAGGTCGCCTGACCGTAGAGGGCGGTCGATTCGGCGGTGGTCAGGTAGTTCACCAGCGAGTTGGTGACGACCATCCGATAGCGCGCGGGATTGGCGGCGGCGAACTGCGCGGCGAGCGCTCCGAAGCTGCCCGGGGTGAACACCGCCTTATCGGTATCGAGGATATAGCCCGAATTCTGCGGGTTATATTCCGAACCCTTCTCGTAGAAATAGAAGCCGCCGACGACCCAGTCGAGATTGTCGGTGTCGCCGGAAACCTCGACCTCCTCGCTGAACTGCTTCTGCTTGCGGAAATCCTGCGTGCTGAACAGGTCCTGCGTCGTGGTCGGCACGGGCGAGGCCGCGATATAGGGAGCTGCGGCCGCCGGGATCGACGGGATATAGGCCAGCAGGGCGGCGGGCATGCCGTTGAACAGCGATGCCTGGGTGTAGAGCGGCCCCGTGATCTGGCCCAGCCCGTCCATGTCGGAGCCGTAATTGTCGCTGTGCCAGATGCGATAGCCGGTGGTGGACTTCACCTTGAACCCG
The DNA here is from genome assembly GCA_047602705.1 of Sphingomonas bacterium. GTDB lineage: Bacteria > Pseudomonadota > Alphaproteobacteria > Sphingomonadales > Sphingomonadaceae > Sphingomonas. Next base: position 21,140 of record JASGGR010000002.1, read on the forward strand.
CCGAAATCGTTCTGGACCTGGAGGTTGTGGCCCCAGATCTGGTCACGCGCGCCGATGTCGCTGTTGAAGCACACCTTGTCGCGATAGGCATGGGTCGGCGCGGCCAGCGCGGCGCAGGCCGGGTTGGCGAACGTCACCTCGTTGAGATAGCCAGTAACCGGCGCCTGCGGGGTCAGCGGCACGGACAGCCCATCGACCTGCACGGGCGGCATCGCCGACCCGTCCGAGGCGTTGATCATCTGGAAGCTATAGGAATTGCCGCGCACGTTCGAATAATCGAAGATGTACTTGATGCTGCCGGTGCCGCCGATATTGGCCTTGAACGCGGCGCGGAACGCATCCTGCTGGCGCGCGCCCGGGTCCTTCAGGCGGCTGGGCTGCAGGATGTTGTCGACATAGCCGAAATGCTGGCTGTGCGAATAGCTGAAGGTGGAGCTGATCCCCATGATCTCGCCCGGATCGATCGAGGCGCGCGCGTTCCACTGCCCGTAATTGCCCATGCCGGCGTTGACGCTGCCCCGGAACGTGCTGGACGGATCGCGCGAGACGAACGAGATCGCGCCGCCCGTGGTGTTGCGGCCGAACAACGTGCCCTGCGGCCCGCGCAGGATTTCCACGCGCTCCAGGTCCATCACGTCGAGCGCGGCCGCGCCCGAGCGCGCGATATAGACGCCGTCGACATACAGGCCGTTCGCCTGATCGAGGCTGAGCGATTCCTGCGCGCCGCTGGGGATGCCGCGGATCGAGATGACGCCCGCCACCATGCTGTTGGCCGGCGGAGAGATCGAGACGTTCGGCGCAAGGCCGGAAATGTCCTCGGAATTGGTGATGCCGAGCTGCGCGACCTTCTGCTCGGAAATCGCGCTGATTGCCAGCGGCACCGCCTGGAGGTTCTGTTCGCGCTTCTGCGCGGTGACGACGATGTCGGCCAGCCCCGATCCGCTGCTTTCAGCGGCGGCCTGCTGCGCCTGTTCCTGCGCGAAAGCCGGCGTGGCGATGGCAAGCGCGCTGACGCCTCCCACAAGCCACAGACCAAATTTCCTCCCCTTCAGCATCTGCTCTCTCCTAAGCAAAGCGGGCGTCTGATGCACCTTTGACACGCACGCACTTTTCGCGATTTGCGTAATTCATGTCAATATGAATTACGAAGATAGTAGGTATATATGGCATTTTCTCCTCTGTTGCGTTTCTTATTTGCATCAGAAGGAGCAATTTCCGCATCCGAACCAGCGCATAAGGGATGGCGCTCGCCCGCCCCTGTCGCGGGCGGGCGGCGCGATGCACCTTTGGGTCGGCGGCCCTAAACCGGTGCGCGACGTCCCGCCCAGGGCGCGGCCTGCTCGAGTTGCGCGGCGAGGCGGAACAGCAGGGCTTCGTCCGCATAGCGCGCGGTGAACATCACCCCGATCGGCAGACCGCTCGCCGACATGCCGAGCGGCACGGACATGCTCGGCTGGCCGGTGCCGTTATAGACGCCGGAGAAGGCCGCGAAGGTGCTCGCCACCCGGCCCCATGTCTCGAAATCGGTCGTCGGCGTCAGGCTGATCGCGCCGATCTCCAGCGGCAGGGTGCCGAGCGTCGGGGACAGGATCACGTCATAGTCCGCCATGAAGCCGGCGAGCTTCACCGCGATTTCCTGCACCGTGGCATTGGCGCGGGCGAAATCCATGCCGGTGGTGTTCCGCCCGTATTCGACGAAGCCGAGCGTGATCGGCTCCAGCAGGTCCGTGTCCAGCGTCTGGCCGAGCGCCGCGGCGCGCTGCTCGCAATCGGCGGCGACCGAGGCGGCGATCAGCACGTAGGAGGCCAGCCCATAGGCCGCGGCGTCGATCGGCGGCGCGGCTTCCTCCACGATATGGCCGAGGCTCTCGCATAGCCGCGCGGCAGCGCGCGTCGCCTCGACGCATTCGGGATCGACCGGCGTGCCTGCGGGCGCATTGGTGGTCAGCGCGATGCGCAGCCTCCCCGGATCGCGCCCGACCTGCGACAGGAAGGTGCCGTCCGGCGTCGGCGCGCCGTAGCGCGAGCCCGGCTCGATCCCGTGCGTCGCGTCGAGGATCGCGGCGGAATCGCGCACGCTGCGCGTCACCGCGTGATGCGAGGAAAGCCCGCCCCAGCCTTCCGTGCGCGCCGGCCCCATCGGCACGCGGCCCCGGCTCGGTTTCAGCCCGAACAGGCCGCAGCAGGAGGCCGGGATGCGGATCGAGCCGCCGCCGTCGGTGGCGTGCGCCGCCGGGATCACCCCCGCCGCCACCGCCGCCGCCGCACCACCCGACGAGCCGCCGGCGATATGCGCGAGGCTCCACGGGTTGCGCGTCACGCCGCACAGGGCGGATTCGGTCGTGCCGGTCAGGCCGAACTCCGGCGTGGTGGTCTTGCCGAAGATCACCATCCCGGCGCGCTCGACGCGGCGCACCAGCTCGGACGTCTGCGTCGCGCGATTGCCGCGATAGAGGCGGCTGCCGTTCTCGGTCAGCTCGCCCTCGATATAGGTGTTGAGGTCCTTGAGCAGCCAAGGCACGCCCGCCAGCGGCCCGTCCGGCAGCCCGCGCGCCACCGCCGCGCGGGCATAATCGTAATGGCGCTGCGCCATGAAGTTGAACTGCGGATCGCGCGCCTCGGCACGGTCGATCGCGGCCTCCAGCAGCTCGGCCGGGGATACCGCCCCGGCCTTCACCAATGACGCGAGGCCGAGCGCGTCCTGCTCGTCCAGCAGGTGTTCCACCGCGTGCGCCATCAGCTCGCCGCGCGCAGCGGCTGGACCTTGCCTTCATCCGGGCCACCGTCGGGCTTGGCATAGAAGCGGCTGTAATGACGCCGGAATTGCGGGATCGGGCCATCGCCGTCGCAGATGATCGGGTGCGGCTCGAACCGCTGCCGGTCCCACACCACCTTGTCCTGATCGAACTGCTTGCAGATATCCTTTATCATCGCGCGGGCGAGACCGGCCATCGGCCCCTCGGTCTGCGCCTTGGGCTGCGTGAAGCAGAAGCGCGCATGGATATGGTCCTGCTCCACCGGCGTCAGGCAGGCGACCAGCAGCGTCTCGGAAATGCCCGTGAAGCGCGTCCAGTTCTGGCCCGGCCCGACCGTGTCGAACGAGATGCAGCCGTCGACCTCGCCCTGCGGCGTTCCCATCTTGGCGCGGACATCGGCGCCGCGCCCCCAGTCGCTCCAGCGCAACTCCGCCTTGGGCATGTTGGCGGTGCCGTGGATGAACTGGAAATGCGCGAAATCGACGCCGTTTTCGGCCATGTTCTGCAAGCTGCCCCAGACGTTCCACTCATAGACCTCGAAATCGGTCCACTCGGGATCGCTCGCCTCCGGCAGCTCGACGACTTCCCACAACGGCGCGACGTCCTGCGGGTGATACCACATCCAGATCCAGCGATTGGCTTCCTTGACGTGCCACGTGCGCGTGCACTTGCGCTTCACCTGCGGCGGAATGGCGCGGGCATAGGGGATTTCCTTCACCACGCCTTCCTCGCCATCATAGCGCCAGGCGTGAAACGGGCATTCCAGCAGGTTGCCGCTCACCCGGCCGCCATGCCCGAGATGCGCGCCGAGATGCTTGCAATAAGCGTCGAGCATCCGCACCTGGCCGTCCATCCCGCGCCAGATCGCCAGATCGGTCGAGAAATAGCGCAGCGGCTTGGCAACGCCAGCTTCCAGCTCGCTCGACAGCATCACCGGATACCAGCCGAACGGGAAGCCCATGTCGAGGTTGCGCTCCTTGACCGACGGGCGGTTCTTCACCTCCGCCAGACGCCAGTCGATCAGGTCCTGCCCCTTCAGTTTCTCCAGCACCTGCCACACGGCAACGGGCGGGACGCGGGCATCGACGGGCGATTTCTTCTCGGTATCGGACATCGTCATTCTCCCAAACCAAAGACCTTGATGGCGTTCTCGCGCAGGAATTTCGGCCACACCTCGTCCTTGAACGGCACGTTCGGCATGTCGGCGAAGATGCGGTCGAGGCTCATCCCCATCGGGAAATATCCGGCGTAGATGATCTTGTCGGCGCCGCGCGTGTTGGCGTAGTCGATGATCGCCTTCGGATAATGTTTCGGCGCGAAGGCGCTGGTCGAATAATAGAGGTTCGGCCATTTCAGCATCAGCTTCACCGCCAATGCTTCCCACGGCTCCGCGCCGTGGCGCATCACCACCTTGAGATCGGGGAAGAACCAGCACACCTCGTCGAGATGCTCGACCTTCTGCGTCTCCATCGGCATGCGCGGGCCGGGGATGCCGGCGTTGAGCAGGATCGGCAGCCCCAGCTCCGCCGCGCAGGTGTAGAGCGGGAACATATATTTGTGGTTGATCGCCACCTGCGGCAGCGTGCCGGCGGGGAAGACGCTGATCGCGGACAGGCCCACCTCCTGGTGGATGCGCCTGATCCGCCGCACCTCGTCCACACCGTTGTTGGGGTTGCACGGCAGGTCGAAGAAGAAGCGGTCGGGATAGCGCTCCCTGGCGCGGCGCGAGGTGGCGTTGTCGTTCCAGCCGACCAGCGCCTTCTCGATGTTGAAGCGGTCCATCTGGTCGACCGTCCATTTGACGAAATCGTCGACCTTGCCCGTCTCCGGGATGTCCTTGAACATATATTGCGCCGGCATCGCGAACTGGTCGCGCGACTGCGCATCCTTCAGCAGCGGGCGGAAGCTGTCGTACCAGTCGCCGCGATCCTCGCCATGGGGGATGCCGAGCATGCAGTCGACGATCCTGATTCCGGTGGGCATGGGCATGTTATCGGTCTCCCGCGAGTTGCGGCCAGAGTGAACGGAGTTGCGCCTTGTCGACCTTGCCGAGGCCGTTGCGCGGCAGGGTGACGGTGGAGATGCCGACGCGGACGGGCGCCTTGTAGCGCGCGAGATGCTCGCCGACGTGATGCCGGACCATATCCTCGTCCAGCCCCTCGCCCACCACCACCGCGACGAGCCGCTCGCCGAGCCGCTCGTCGGGCAGACCGAAGGCGGCGCATTCGCTCACCTCGGGGATCAGGCTCAGCACCCGCTCCACCTCGGCGCAATAGATGTTCTCCCCGCCGGAGATCACCATGTCCTTCTTGCGATCGACGATGAACAGGTAGTTCTCGTTATCGACATAGCCGATATCGCCGGTGCGCAGCCAGCCGTCCGGCCCAAGCACGGCGGCGGTGTCCTCCGGCCGGTTCCAATAGCCCTGCATCACGCTGGGGCCGCGCACGATAATCTCGCCCGCCTCACCCGGCGGCAGCGCCGCGCCGTCCGGCCCCTCGATGCGCACTTCGTAGAGGTCGAGCACGCGGCCGGTGGCGGCGCGGTTGCGGATGAAATCCTCGCCCACCGCCATGGCGATGGTGCCGGCCGTCTCGGTCATGCCGTAGCCGGTGCCCATCGCGGCGTTCGGGCAGCGCTCGCGGATCGCATCGAGCAGGTTGATCGGCAGCGCCTGCCCGCCCGACGCGATGTTGGTGAGCGAGGAGAGGTCCGCCGCGTCCATCCGCGCGCGGTGCAGCACGTCCCACAGCATCGTCGGCACGCCGCTGAACATCGAGATGCGCTCCGCCTCGATCAGCCGCAACGCCTGCTCCGCGTCCCAGCGGCGCATGATGACCACCTTGCCGCCGGTGAGCAGGGGCGTGAGGAAATTGGCGACCAGCCCGGAGATGTGGAACAAGGGATAGACCAGCAGCACCGCCGACTGCGGCCGCCCGACCATCAGCGCCTCGGGCGTGACGCCCATCTTCCGCGCGACATCGTGCAGCACCATCAGCCCGGAAAGCTGCACGCTCAGCAGCGACGTCACCATGTTGCCATGGGTCAGCACCGCGCCTTTCACCCGGCCTGTCGTGCCGGAGGTGAACAGCACCGTCGCCGGATCGTCGCGCCCGCGCACCGGAGGCACGAAATCCGCGCCGCCGGTCAGCGGGAAATCCTTCGCCTCGAGGATCGCGCCGTCATAACCGGATTGGCGCAGCAGCTCCGCCCGCGCGCGATCGGCGAGCACGAGGCGGGGCGCGAAATCCTCCACCGCCGCGCGCAGCTCGGCCGGCGCGCCGCGGCTGTTGACCAGCACCGCAACGCCGCCCGCGCGCATCACCGCGAGGAAGGCGACCATCCACGCCGCGCGGTTGCGCATGCAGATCACGACATGCTCGCCCGGCTCGATCGGCAGCGCAGCCGCCAGCGCATCGCGCCGCGCGAACACCTCGTCGAAGCTGAGCCGCGCATCGCCCTCCACGATGAAGGTCGCGTTGCCATGGCGCCGCCCGCTCTCGATCAATGTGTCGAGGCTGGCGGGCGCGTTGACGAAGCGGCGCATCCCGTCCTGCTCAGCGATCGCGAAGGGCGTGCCGGGAGCGGTGAGTTTGGCGAGTGTCGGGTCGATCGTCGTCATGCGCTGCCTGCAAGCTCCCTGGCCCAGCGATAATCCTGTTTGCCGGCGGGCGAGCGCTTCACCGCGTCCACCCACACCAGCGCCTTGGGCAGCTTGTAGCCGGCGAGCTGCCGTTTCAGGTGCGTCGAAACCTCGTCCAGCGACGGCCGCGCGACGCCGTCGCGGCGGGAGACGATCCCCACCACCCGCTCGCCCCAGCGCGCGTCCTTCTGCCCGGCGACCACCGCGTCGAGGATCGCGGGATGGGTGCGCAGCGCGCTCTCCACTTCCTCGGGGAAGACCTTCTCGCCGCCGGTGTTGATGCAGGTCGATCCGCGCCCCAGCATCGTGATCCGGCCGTCGGCATCGAGCCGGCCGCTATCGCCGCTCACCGCCCACAGCCGCCCGCCGATCGTGCGGAAGGTCTCGGCGGTCTTCACCGGATCGCCGTAATAGCCGACCGGCGTATGCCCGCTGCGCGCGATCAGTCCGGTCTCGCCGGCAACGGCGAAGCGGTCGCCCACCACCACCTGCTGATCCGCGTTGGCCGGAAGGCGCATCACGCCGTCCTCGCTCGCCTCCGCCATGCCGGAGATGCCGATCTCGCTCGATCCCATGCCGTCGGTGATCGAGGCTTTGGGCGGCAGCTTCGCCTTGATGTCCGCCTTGACGTGCGCGGAGAAGACCGCACCGCCCGAGCCGAAATTCACCACATGCTGCAGGTTCCAGCGGCCGGGGTGCGCATAGAGCGCGTCGCGCAGCGGCACCGCCATCGCGTCGCCGACGATCGCGACGATATTGACCTGCTCGCGCTCCACCTTGTCCCAGATCGCCTCGGCATCGAAATGGCGGACGGGATCGAGCACCACGGTCAGCCCGCCGAGCAGCGCCGACCAGCTTCCCCAGGTCGCGGCTCCGTGCATCAGCGGCGCGAACGCCGCGCCGTGAATCACCGCCGCCGCGTCGGCATTGTCAAGCAGGTAGCGCAATTCCTCGGCGCGATAGCGATAGTTGATGTTGAACGGCACCGCCCCGCATTTCATCGCGGCGAGGAAGCCTTCCAGATATTCCGGCCCGTTCATCAGATAGAGGCCGACCGTCGCCCCCCGCCCGATGCCGCGATCCGCCAGCGCCGCCGCGAGCCGATCGGCGCGGGCGTTCAGCCCGGCATAGCTGATCGCGCCGCCGTCATGCCGGATCGCGATTCGGTCGCCGACCGCGCCGGCGACGATCTCGAACAGATCGGCAAGGTGGAACTGCGCGGCCATGATCCTCTCTTGCTCCGTGGGTGCGACGGGTTATTCCGCCATCATTCTTCATTCGCGTAACATATATACACATATTCTACGCATTCATGCAAGCGCTCCGCTGCGCGACGGCGATCTCAATAGACCGCCGCCGGATTGGGCGCGGGCGGGCTGCCGAGCATGTCGCGATAGGACGGGCGGTCCTTGCCGCGATCGGTGATCCCCAGCTCGCGCGCCACCTCCGCCGCGATCAGCGTGCGGCCGGAATATTCCGCGCCGCGCGGCCCGGCGGCGAGCGCGTAGAGGATGTGCGCGGTGAACTCAGGGTTCTCGGCGGTGGCGATGAAGCCTTCATATTGCTCCGGATTGGTCTTGCTGGCGATCGCCGAACGCTCGGTGATGAGCGGCCCCATCCAGATCGAGACGGTGCGCACGCCGGTGCCGCGCAGATCATGCTCCATGTCGTGCGCGAACTTGTCGATCCCCGCCTTCTGCGCGCCATAGGCCGGGCCGTGCATGTAGCAGGAAGCGCCGAAGGAGGAGCCGAAGCCGATCAACCCGCCGCCCTGCCTCACCATCATCCGCGCCGCGTGCCAGCTCGCCACATAGGCCGAGCGCAGCCCGACATCGAGGATACGCGCCGCGTCCAGTTCCTTCTCCCAGAACGGCTTCTTCTCGATGAGCTGGTGGTGGATATAGGTGGCGTTGTTGACGAGGATGTCGAGCCGCCCGGCCTCCGCCGCGATCCGCGCGAACAGCGCGGCGACCTGCACGTCGTCGGCATGGTCGCACATCACGGGCACACCCTTGCCGCCTGCCTTCGTCACTTCCTCCGCCGTTTCCGCGACCGTGCCGGGCAGCACCGTGCCGTCCCAGCCGCGCGCGTCGCCCGGCGTCACGGTGCGGCCGGTGACGTAGACCGTCATCCCCTTCTCGCCCAGGCCGCGTGCGATCCCGCGCCCGGCGCCACGGCTGGCGCCGGTGACCAGCGCGATCTTCGGTTCCGTCATCTCATCCTCTCCCTATATCATCAGCCGAAATACGCCTGCCCGCCGTCGAGCGGCACCACCGCCCCGGTGAGATAGGCCATGTCCGGCGAGCACAAGGCCACCACCGCGCGGCCGATATCCTCCTCCAGCCGACCGACGCGGCCGAGCGGGATGGTGCGGAAGAAGGCTTCGGCCTCCTCCGGGTTGTTCCTGATCCACCATTTCAGGCCGGGCGATTCGGCATGCGGCGCGATCGAGAGCGCACGGATGCCCTGCCGCCCCCGTTCCGCCGCCGCCGCGCGGGTGAGCGCATGGATCGCTTTCTTGACTGCCGCATAAGCGCCATAACCCGTCATGTCCCACCGCACCGTGACGGAGGAAATGAGGTTGATGATGACGCCCCCGCCGCGCGCGACGAGATGCGGATACGCCAGCTTCATCAGCCGGTGCGCGGCGAGCGGACCGGATTCGAAACCGGCGAGGAAGGCGTCGTCGGTGACGTCCATCAGCTTGCCGTTGGGCACTTCCTGCGCATTGTTGACGAGGATATCGATCCCGCCGAGCCGCGCCGCCGTCTCCTCCACGACCCGCGCGAGATCGGCCGGCCGCTTCACATCGCAGGCGAGCGCGATGGCGGTGCCGCCGCGCTCCGCGATCAGGGCACAGGTCTGTTCGAGCTTTTCGAGTGTGCGGCCCGTTACCGCCACCGCCGCACCCTCGGCGGCCAGCGCCAGCGCGATTCCCTGGCCGACGCCCTGCCCCGCCCCTGTGACCAGCGCGACCTTCCCGGCCATGACTCCCACGTATCTCTCCAGATTCGTAATTTATAACGTTATCCATTACGCACACAGTTGACAACTTACCAGATATAACCACAGAACGCGTTAAATTTATCGAGAGGATGCTTCAATGAGCCAGGATTTCACCGGGCGCGTCGCCATCGTCACCGGCGGCAGCGACGGGATCGGGCGCGCGACCGCCCGGCTGCTCGCCCAGCGCGGCGCCACCGTCGTCATCTGCGCGCGCCGCCCGGAGAAGCTGGAGGAAGCCCGCGCCGAGATCGCCAGGGTCGGCAAGGTCGAGGCGGTGCAGCTCGACGTATCCGACGACGCGGCCTTCACGCACGTGATCGAGGATGTCGCCGCGCGCCACGGGCGGCTCGACATGCTGGTGAACAACGCCATGTCCGTCCATTACGCGCCGATCGGCAAGTTGACGCTCGATCACTGGCGCAAGGATTTCGCGGTCAATGCGGACGCGGTGTTCGTCGGCACAAAGGCGGCGATGAAGGTGATGATGGCGGCCGGGCGCGGCTCGATCGTCAACATCTCCTCCTCCTGCGGCATCCGCGCCGCGCCGTATATGGCGAGCTATTCCGCGTCCAAGGCGGCGCTGATTCAGTTCACCGCCGTCGCGGCGATGGAGGCAGCGCGCTCTGGCGTGCGCGTCAACGCGATCGTGCCGGGACAGGTGCAGACGCCGAGCACCGAGGATTTCGCCGCCAAGGCCCCCGACACCGCCGCCAGGACCGCCGACGCAATCCCGATGGGACGCGGCGGTGAGCCGGACGAGCTGGCGGAAGCGATCATCTTCATGCTCTCCGACGCGGCAAGCTATATCACCGGCACCGCGCTTCCGGTCGACGGGGGCAAGGCGGCGCAACTCTATCTTCCTTCCTGACCGAATCGAAAGGCGCGCGAAAAATGGGGTGGGACAAGGAAGTCGACGTTCTGGTCGTCGGGTCCGGCGCTGGCGGGCTGCTTTCCGCATTGGTCGCGGCGAACGCCCATGCCGACGTGCTGGTGATCGAGAAGGAGAAATTGTGGGGCGGCACCTCCGCCACCTCCGGCGCGGGCATCTGGATTCCCGCGAGCGATCAGGCGGCGGCGGCCGGCTTCCATGACAAGGTGGAGGACGCCTTCACCTATGTCCGCGCGCTTTCGGCGGAGAATGTGCCGGATGCGAACATCCGCGCCTATGTCGCCAATGCCGCGCCGATGCTGCGCTGGCTGACGCAGCATACGCCGATCGACTATCACGCCTTCCCCTACCCCGATTACCACGCCGAGAACCCCGGCGGCAGCCCGACCGGCTATCGCACGCACATGCCGCTGCCGATCGACGGGCGGCAGCTCGGCCGAGACGTGGAGACGTTGCGCTTCGCCTCCCCCGCTGCGAGCCTGTTCGGCTATCTCAACTGGCATTTCGACGAAACCTATATGCTGCTGTTCCGCGCCAAGGGCTGGCAGACGCATCTCGCGAAATCGCTGGCGCGTTACTGGTTCGATCTCCCCTTCCGCCTGCGGTCGCGCAAGGACCGGCGGCTGACCTTGGGCAATGCACTGCTCGGCGGCCTGCGCATCGCGCTCAACAGGCAGGGCGTACCGTTCTGGCTGGAGACGCCGATGCGGGAGCTGGTCGAGGAGGACGGGCGCATCGCCGGCGCGGTCGTGCAGCATCAGGGGCGCACGATGCGCATCCGCGCGCGGCGCGGCGTGGTGCTGGCGGCGGGCGGGTTCGACAAGAACCAGGCGATGCGCGACGCCTATGCGGCGAGCTATCCGCGCGCGCTCTACAGCGGCGGCACCTCGGGCAATACCGGCGATTCGATCCGCGCCGGCATGGCGGTCGGCGCGGCGACGATGAACATGCAGTCCGCCTGGGCCGCGCCGGTGTTCTACGTGCCGGGCGAGGATCGCGGGCGGCTCTGCACGATCGAGCGCGCGCTGCCGGGCTGCATCATGGTCAACCAGTCGGGCGCGCGTTATCTCAACGAGGCGGCGTCCTATCACATCGTCGGCCAGCAGATGGCGGCGCGGCAACGCGGGCATGGCGACGCCGATCCGAGCTGGATGATCTTCGACCACAAATTCCGCCACAGATATCCGATGGGGCCGCTGCTGCCTTTGGTGCCGGATGCGCTCCAGTCGAAGGGCGTGCGCAAGATCCTGCGCAAGGGCCGCACGATCGAGGCGCTCGCCGCGAAGATAGGCGCGGACCCGGCGACGCTCGCCGCCACCGTCGCCCGCTTCAACGCCGGTGCGGCGAAGGGCGAGGACCCCGATTTCCATCGCGGCGAGGCGGCCTATGACAAGATGTACGGCGATCCGCGCGTCACGCCCAACCCCTCGCTGGCGCCGATCGCGAAGGGGCCGTTCTACGCCATGCCGATCCACCCCGGCGACATCGGCACCAACGGCGGCCTCGTCACCGACGAGCGCGCGCGGGTGATCGACGGCGAGGGCAAGCCGATCGCCGGCCTCTATGCGGTGGGCAACAACGCCGCCTCCGCGATGGGCGAGAGCTATCCGGGCGCGGGCGTCACGATCGGCCCGGCGCTGACCTTCGGCTATCTCGCCGCGCGCGACATGACCGGCACGAACGAGTGAGAATATCCGATATGGCGGGACGGCTTGAAGGACGCGGCGCGATCGTCACCGGCGCGGGGCGCGGCATCGGCCGCGCGATCGTCGAGCGGCTTACGGCGGAGGGCGCGAAGGTCGCGGCGCTCGACCTCAGGATCGAGGATACCCCCGGCGCGCTCGCGATCCGCTGCGACGTGAGCGACAGCGCCTCGGTCGCCGCCGCCGTGCGGGAAGCGCGCGCGGCGTTCGGGCGGCTCGATATCGCGGTGAGCAACGCCGGGATCGGCGCCGCGCCCGGCGACGGCAGCGAGCAATTCTACGCCGGCATGGGCGAGCGCAACGCGCAGATCGCGGCGGGCGAGGCACCCACCGCCTTTGCCGACCAGCTCATCCATATGGAGGACGCCGGCTGGCGCGGGGTGATGGCGGTCAACCTGGACGGCGCGTTCTTCCTCGCGCGCGAGTTCGTCCGCGTGCTGGCGGAGGACGGGACCGGCGGGACGATCGTCAACATCAGCTCCACCAGTGCGCAATCGGGCGAGGGCTCACCGCATTATGTCGCGTCCAAGGCGGCGGTGATCGGGCTGACCCGGCAGCTCGCAAGGGAGCTTGCGCCGCGCGGCATCCGCGTCAATGCCGTCGCGCCGGGGCCGACCGACACGCCGATCATGCAGGGCATACCGGCGGAGTGGATCACCTCGATGGAGGCCGCCGTGCCGCTCGGCCGCCTCGCACGGCCGGAGGAGATCGCGGCGGCGGTCGCCTATCTCGCCAGCGACGACGCCAGCTTCACCACCGGATCGGTGATGGTCGCGAACGGCGGCAGCTACTTCTTCTAGGACGGCGCGACGTTCAGCTCAGCGGGGCTGTTTGTCATTTTCCCGTCATGCCGGGCTTGACCCGGCATCCAGAGCCATAGGCTGCATCGCTCGCGACTCTGGATGCCGGGTCAAGCCCGGCATGACGGCGGAGGAAACGCAGGGAAACCTGAATGTCGCGCCGCCCTATCCTTCCTCAGGCAGCGGCATACCAGCTTACGCCGTCCCGCATCTCGCGGGTTGCGCGGCCGTCCAGTTCCAGCCGGCGCAGGTGCGACAGTGTCTCGCCGGTCGCCATGCCGAGCATCTCCGACACGATCGCGCGGCGGAACAATGCGGGGAAGCAATCGACCACCCGGCGCGGCGCGGCGAGCAGCGCGTGGAGCCGTTCCAGCCGCCGCTGATAGGTCGCGGCCATCGCGTCGAGCCGCGCGTGCAGCCCATGGAACGGCTCGCCATGCCCCGGCAGCACCAGCAGGTCGTCATCGAGCAGCCGCATCTTCGCGATCGAGGCGAGCCAGTCGCCCAGCGGATCACCCTCCGGCTCGGCCAAGGTGACCGACACGTTGGGGCTGACCCCCGGCAACACCTGATCGCCCGCGATCAGCACTCCACCGCGCTCATCGAGCAGGCAGGCGTGCTCGGGGCTGTGCCCGCTGCCGATCACGACGCGCCATTCCGTACCGCCCAGCGCCAGCCGGTCGCCGTCGGCGATACGGCGGAAGCTTTGCGGCGGCGCGCCGACCAGTTGCGCATAGCCGCGCCACCCGCGGATCGCCTGCGCGATCTGCCCATCGTCCCAGCCCGCCGCGCGCCAATAATCGTGGATATCCTCCGGCACGCCGTCCGCGCCCGAGGCGAAGCGGTGCAGTTCCAGCCACTCCACCCGCGTCATCACCAGCGGCGCGCGATGCTCGCGGCACAGCCAGCCTGCCGACCCGCTGTGATCGGGGTGGTAATGCGTGCAGACCACTTGCGTCACCCGCTCCCCCGCGAGCGCCGCCGCCCAGCCGCCGCGCGTGGCGTCGTCGTTATAGCCGGTATCGACGATCGCAACGCCGCCGTCGTCATCGACCAGCCAGCAGTTCACGTCGCCCAGCGGGCCGGGAACGGGCACGCTGCGCCAGCGGATGCCGGGCGCGACCGTCACCATCTCATGCGGCGCGGGCGTGCGGCCCGCGAAAGACTGATGGAGCGCCATCAGCCGACCAGTGCGGCAGCCGGCTGCGACGAGAGGATCGCCTCCACCGCTTCCGCCGCGCCGCGCATCGCGCCCTCGATATAGGAGACGCCGGTGCAGTCGCCGATCGCGTGGACGGCGAAGCCCTCGCCACGCAGCGCATCGGCCAGCGCCTCGTCCCCGGTCGCGCCCTTGGCGACGATGACGTGATCGGCGCGGGGCCTGCGCGCCTCGCCGCCGGCGTCGGTGAAGGATACGAAGCCCGGCTCAATCCGGATATCCGACGCGGAGGGGAACATCGCCACATCATGCTCGCGCAGCTCGTCGAGCAACCGCATCCGCCGCACCACCGTCAGCCCGGCGCCGAAGCGCGGCGCTTCGTCCACCACCGTCACCGTGCGGCCGCGCTCCAGCAGGAACTCGGCCAGCTCAAGCCCGACCAGCTCGCCGCCGACGATCACGACATGATCGCCCAACGGCATCCACTGATGCGTCGCCTTGCGCACGAAATCGAGGTTGGCGGTGAGGCCGGTCGCCGCGCCCAGCTTGGTCGCGAGGCGGGTGGCGAGGCTGGTCTTGCGCTTCAGCTCCCCGGAGCTTTCGCCGAGCATCATCTTGCGCATGTCGTCGCCGGAGAAGACGTTGGGCAGGTCGCCGCCGGGGATCGGCGGCATCCCGCGCCGCGCGCCGGTCGCGACGATCACCGCATCCGGGTTCAGCGAGCGCAGCAGTTCGGGCGTCGCGGGCGTGTTGAGCCGCACCTCCGCGCCCGACGCCGCCACTTCCCGCCGCAGCCAGTCGAGCAGCCGCTCATTGGCCGGATAGGCGAGCGAGGCGAAGCGCAACGTGCCGCCGAGCCGCGCGCCGGCTTCCAGCAGGATCACCTCCTGCCCCTGCTCGCGCAGCCGCCGCGCCGATTCCATCCCCGCCGGGCCGCCGCCGATCACCACCACGCGCTTCGGCGGCGCGGCGGGGATGTCATGGCGGAGATATTCGAACCCCGTTTCCGGGTTCACCGCGCAGCGCAGCGGATCGCAGACGTAGATCGCGCTGATGCAGGTGTAGCAATAGATGCACGGCCGCACGTCGTCCGGCCGCCCCGCCGCCAGCTTGTTCGGCAGGTGCGGATCGGCGAGCAACTTGCGCCCCATCGACACGAAATCGAGCGAGCCGTCCGCGATCGCTGCGTCGCCCACCTCCGGCTCGATCCGTCCCGAAGCGATGATCGGCACCTTCACCGCCGCCTTGATCCGCCGCGCGAAAGGGATGTTCAGCCCCGGCTCGTGCGGGGTGTGCGATCCGCTGTGCAGCTTCGGCTGGCCGACATCGTGATAGGCGGTGACGGTGATCGCATCGACCCCGGCCGCCTCAACCATCCGCGCCGTCTCGATCGCATCCTCGATCGTGATGCCGCCTTCCTTGCCAACCTCGCGCGAATCGAGCTTGCACCAGATGGGGAAATCCGGCCCGACCGCCGCGCGCACCGCCGCGATCACCTCCAGCAGGAAGCGCACGCGGTTCTCCAGCGGGCCGCCATATTCGTCGGTGCGCTTGTTCGATTTGGGCGAGATGAAGGAGGAGAGGAGGTAGCCGTGACCGCCATGGATCTCCACGCCGTCGAAGCCCGCGCGCTTCGCTCGGTCCGCGGCGGCCGCGAACTGGCCGACGACGAGGCGGATGTCCTCCACCGTCATCACCTTGAGCTCGACGCCCCTGATGCGCCCGAACGGCGCGCGCATGATCTCTTCCATCAGGAAGGCGGCGGTGAAATCGCCGCCCCGCGCGTCGGGGATCGAGGGCGTCCAGATCGGCCGCCCGGCGAGCAGATCCTCCATCGCCGCCGTGCCGCCGTGATGGAGCTGCGGCACGATCTTCGCGCCATGCGCGTGCACCGCATCGACCAGAGCGGTGAGGCCGGGCAGGAAGCGATCGTCGGAAATCGCGATCTGCCCCTCCTGATTGGCGCCGACCGGCCATGCCACCCCCGCCACCCCGGTGATGATGAGTCCGACGCCGCCACGCGCCTGCTCCGCGTGATAGGCGATGATGCGATCGCCGCACTGGCCGTCCTGCTCGGCGAGGCTTGCGCCCATTGCGGTGACGGCGATGCGGTTGCGCGTTTCCATCCGCCCGATGCGGCCGGGGGAAAGCAGATGCGGGAATGTCCTGACGGTCATGGCGTTTCCTGTCCTCTCAATCCGCACGCACCTTCACGCGCGGCGCGGCCTGACCCCGGCGCATGGCGTTGAGGAAGCCCTCCAGCGGCGCAGGCTCGGCGACCGGGCTGCCATGGTCCCCCTCGCGCGCCCAATATTCGTCATAGCTCGGAAAGAGCTTGTGGAAATTGCCCTCGACCCATTCCGTCCCCGGCCAGCGCATCTTGTTCGCCCCGATCGGCGGCTTGTTGAGATCGGTCGCGTACCAGTAGAGCGGCAACCGCCGCGCGAAATACCAGCGCCCCTCAGCCCGGACGTAATCGTCGACATACATCATCTGCATGATGACCCATTCGTCGCCGGTCTCATGCTCGTTCTTCGAATAGACCACGCCATGCGCGTGATCGGCATCGTCGAACTCGATGACATGCCCGCCGATATGATGCGACGTGCCGGTGAAGGGCGAGCGCAGGGTGCGGTCCATATAGGCGCGCAGCGCGGCGCGCCCGCTCGCCTCCTTGCCGACGCGCACGTCCGCCGGGAACAGCGAGACCATCGCGTCCATGTCGCGCATGTCGAGCGCCAGCGCATATTTGGCGGGGAGCTGGCGAATCTGGTCGAGCGATTCGAGCCGGTCGATGCGCGCTTCGAGATTCGACAAGGCCGATTTCCTCTCCATCTCGCGACGATAACGCGCATATTAGCGATAATATTCGCATATTTCTCTATCAATGCGTAGAATAATGCAGATATATACTACGCAAATCAAGATCGGAGGGGCGGATGCGTCTCACGGGCAGGAAGGTGCTGGTCACCGGCGCGGCATCGGGGATCGGGCGGGCGACGGCGCTGCGCCTCGCGGCCGAGGGCGCGGAACTGACATTGGGCGACCTCAACGAAGCAGGTCTCGCGGAAACCGTCGCCGCGATCGGCCGGCCGGTGCGCGTCCAGCGTTATGACGCGACCGATACCCCTTCCTGCCATGCGCTGGTCGCGGCAGCGTCCGAAAACGGGCTGGACGTGCTGTGCAACATCGGCGGGATGCTCGACTGGGGGCCGACGATCGATTTCGACGAAGCGCGGTTCGAGCGCGTACTGCGCGTCAACCTGTTCAGCGTCTATGCCCTGTGCCGCGCGGCGCTGCCGCACCTCGTCCGCTCGAAGGGGAATATCGTCAACATGGCGTCGGCCGCCGGGCTTTCCGGCGTCCCCTTCACCCTCGCTTATGCCGCGTCGAAGCATGGCGTGGTGGGGATCACCAGGTCGCTGGCGGTGGAGTTCGCCAGCCGGGGCGTGCGCGTCAACGCGATCTGCCCCGGCCAGGTCAACACCGCCATGACGCGTACCCCGCCGCCGCAAGGCGATATCGACTGGCCGCTGATGATGCGCAACGCCCCCAAGCTGGAGGGCGGCGGAGCGGAGCCGGAGGATATCGCCGCCGCGGTCGCCTTCCTCGCCTCGGACGACGCGCGAAAGGTCAGCGGGGCGACGCTCGCGGTGGATTGCGCGCAACTCGCTGGCTAGCCGACCGCCGCGCGCCCTGCCCGGCGTCCGAAGAAGGTGCAATCGGCGAGACTCAGCCCCGAGCTGTAGCCGTGCCCCCAAGCCGGTAGCCCCGAGGTGCAGCGCCCGGCGGCGAACAACCCCGGAATCGCCTGCCCGCCGCGATCGAGCACCGCGCCGTCGATCGAAGTGCGCAAGCCACCGAGCGTGAAGTGCGAGAAATAGCTCGACTGGAAGTTCAGCTCCAGCGCGACGAACGGCCCCTGATCCAGCGGCGTCAGGATCGGCGTCTGCTTGTCGAACAGCGGATCGCGCCCGTCGCGCGCATGGCGGTTATAGAAGGCCATCGTCGCGGCGAGCGTGCCCTCCGGCATCTCCAGCTCGCGCTCCACCTCCTCCCATGTCTCACCGGTCGCAGCGATGGACATGCGGGCGAATTCGGCCGGCCGATCGAAATGCGCGCTGTCGAGCAGCAGATAGACGCGGTCGCCCGGCTGGTCGACCATGAAGCGGCTGACGCGGCCGTGATAGCAATCCTCGTTGATGAAGCGCTGGCCGTGGATGTTGACGAACACGCCATAAGCATGCGGCTCCGGCATCGTCCACGGGCACGTCACGAAGAACTGGTCCATGCGGATCGCGTCGCCGCCCGCCGCCATGCCGAGGTTGATGCCGGAGCCGTCGTCCTTGTCGCCGATCGGGTCGGCGATCTTCGCGGTGAGCGGGGCGTAACGCCTGAGCATGTCCGGGTTGAGCACGAAGCCGCCGGTTGCCAGCACCACGCCCTTGCGCGCGCGGATGAAGCGCGGGCGGTTGTCGATCCGTATCACCGCGCCCGCCACCCGATCGCCGTCCCGCACCAGCGCCAGCGCGCGGGCGTCGGTGACGATCGTCACGCCGAGCGCGCGGACCCGCGCCTCCAGCACATCGACCAATTTGCGCCCGCCACCCCAGCCGTCGAACTGGATCACATGCCCGCGCGGCGCGGGTTTCGCCTTATGGCAGAATGGCGCGGCCGCCTCGCTGCCGGACCAGATGAGGGTGTCGTCGGTCTCGGGCTCGATCAGCTTTCCAGGGAGGTAGGTGCCCTTGTACGGCACGCCCTGCGCCTTCAGCCACTCGTAATGATCGAGCGCACCAGCGGCATAGGCATCGCATTTCGCCTCGTCGGCGCAGGGTCCGCCCGCCATCTTGAGATAGGTCGCGAAATTCCCGGTGGCATCGTCGAACCCGTTGGCGCGCTGGACGTCGGTGCCCCCGCCGCCACCGATATAGATCTCCCCGCCCGACAGGCCGGATGCGCCGCCGCTGCCCGAATTGCGCTCGAACAGCATCACCGACGCGCCCGCCTCCGCCGCGCCGATCGCCGCGCACGCGCCCGCCGCGCCGAAGCCGATGACGATCACATCGGCCTCATCGTCCCATTGCGGCACCTCTGCCGCGGGGACCGTGCGGTGCAGCGAGAATTCAGCCATGAAACATCTCTCCCGATGCGGCGCGTGCCGCCTCCACCGCGCTGCGCGCGCGATCGAGCATCGAAATCCCCGCATCGAGCGCGGACCGGCGCGGCACCTCCACGCTCACCGGGCAATCCGGCGCGAGCGCGGCGACGAACCCGGCGATGTCGAACGCCCCCTCGCCCGGAAGCCGGCGCTCGCTCCCCGCTTCCCATTCGAGCCGGTCGGGCGCGATGGCGAGCGGACCGTCGCTCACCTGCGCGATGCGGATGCGCGGATCGGCGAGCAGCGGGAGCGCGCCCGGCATCTCTCCGGCGCGATGGAGGTGGAGCAGGTCCAGCGTCACGCCGATATCATCGCGCCCCGTTGCCCCGACCAGCGCCAGCGCCTCACGCAGCGAGCGCACCTGCGACGGGGGATAGAACTCCACCGCGAGCGCGATGCCATATCCCCCTGCCAGCTCCGCCAGCGCCGCCAGCCTTTCCACCCGCCGCGCCGGATCGCGATCGTAGCACAGCACGTTGGCGAGCCGCCCGCCGAGCCACGCCGCCGTCTCCAGCGCCGGCTCGAACGCGGCGATATCGGTGCGCCCGGCCAGCGTGAAGGGATAAACCAGATCGAGCGTCACGCCGCCCGCGCGCATCGCATCGCGGGTGGCGCGGCGTTCGGGCGTGTCCCCGATCAGCGCGAAATCCGGCATGGCGGGCAGCACCGTCATCGGATGCAGGAACAGGCCCATGCCCGCACACCCCGTCTCACCCGCGAGGTCTGCAAGCTGCGACGGCGTGGCATCGACGACCGTGATATGATCGAGCGACAGCGGGCGCACGGCCGCCGTCATGCGGTGGCGGCGCGCGCCTTGAGCATGTCGAGAGCGACATCGGTGATCATGTCTTCCTGCCCGCCGACCATCTTGCGTTTGCCGAGTTCGACGAGGATGGCACGGGTGTCGAGGCCATAGGTCTCGGCGGCCTTCTCGGCATGGCGCAGGAAGGAGGAATAGACCCCCGCGTATCCGAGCGCGAGCGTCTCGCGGTCGACGCGCACCGGGCGGTCCTGCAACGGCCGCACGAGGTCTTCGGCGGCGTCCATCAGCGCCATCACGTCGCAGCCGTGGTTCCAGCCCTTGCGGTCGGCGGCGGCGACGAACACCTCGAGCGGCGCGTTGCCCGCGCCCGCGCCCATGCCCGCAAGGCTCGCATCGATGCGCACCGCCCCCTCCTGCGCCGCCACGATCGAGTTCGCCACGCCGAGCGAGAGGTTGTGGTGCGCGTGCATCCCGCGCTGCGTGTCGGGCCTGAGCACCCGGTCATAGGCGCGCAGCCGGTCGCGCACCCCGTCCATGTCGAGCGCCCCGCCGCTGTCGGTCACATAGACGCAATGCGCGCCGTAGCTCTCCATGAGGAGCGCCTGCTGGGCGAGCGCCTCGGGCTCGATCATATGGCTCATCATCAGGAAGCCCGACACGTCCATGCCGAGATCGCGCGCGATGCCGATATGCTGCCTCGACACGTCCGCCTCGGTGCAATGCGTCGCCACACGCACGGAGCGCACGCCGAGGTCACAGGCGCGGCGCAATTCCTCCACCGTGCCCACGCCGGGCAGGATCAGCGTGGTCAGCACCGAGCGGGTCAGCACGTCCGCCACCGCCTCCAGCCATTCCCAGTCGGTATGCGCGCCGAAGCCGTAGTTGAAGCTCGCGCCGCTGAGGCCGTCGCCATGCGCCACCTCGATCGCGTCCACCCCCGCCGCGTCGAGCGCCTTGGCGATCGCGCGGACATGGTCGAGGCCGTACATGTGGCGGATCGCGTGCATGCCGTCGCGCAGCGTCACGTCCTGGATGTAGAGCTTCTGCGTGTTCACGTCGAAGGTCATGCCGCCGCCCTCCGCTCGAGGATGCGCCGGGCGAGCAGTTCGCCGGTCGCCCTGGCCGCCGCCGTCATGATGTCGAGGTTGCCCGAATAGCTCGGCAGATAATCGCCCGCCCCTTCCACCTCGAGGAAGATCGAGGTCCTGATCCCGGTGAACTCGCCCATGCCGGGAATCCTGAGGCGGTCGTTGTCGCCGTAGCGCTCGAACTGCACGTCCTGCTTCAGCCGATAGCCGGGGACATAGGCCTGCACCTTCGCCACCATCGCCTCGACCGAGGCGCGGATCGCCGCCTCGTCCCCGCCTTCGGACAAGGTGAACACCGTGTCGCGCATGATCATCGGCGGTTCCGCCGGGTTGAGGATGATGATCGCCTTGCCCCTCGCCGCGCCGCCGACTTCCTCTATCGCGCGCGCGGTGGTGCGGGTGAACTCGTCGATATTGGCGCGCGTCCCCGGCCCCGCCGAGCGCGACGACACCGACGCCACGATCTCGGCATAATGGACCTTCGCGACCTGCGACACGGCCGCGACCATCGGGATCGTCGCCTGCCCGCCGCATGTCACCATGTTGACGTTGGGCTGGTCGAGATGCGCCTCCATGTTGACCGGCGGCACCGTGAACGGCCCGATCGCCGCCGGGGTCAGGTCCACCACCTGGATGCCGTCCGCGCGCAGCGCCGCGTCATGCGCCTTGTGCGCATAAGCCGAGGTCGCGTCGAACGCGATGCCGATCTCGCCATAGCAGGGGAGCTTCCTCAACCCCTCGATCCCCTCGTGCGTCGTCGCGACGCCGCGCGCCCGCGCCATCGCCAGACCCTCCGACGCCGCATCGATCCCCACCACCGCAGCCAGTTCCATATGCTCCGATCCTCGAAGCATCTTCACCATCAGGTCCGTCCCGATATTCCCCGACCCAATGATCGCAGCCTTCACCTTGCCCACGCCGTCAGCCTCCTAAACGAAGCGCGCGGTGCAATCGCCCACGCCCTCCAGCGTCATCTCGAACCGATCCCCGGCCACGGCCGGCGCCAGCGGCACAAGCGAGCCGGAGAGGATCACGTCACCCGCATCCAGCGTCACGCCGTAGCGCCCCAGGGTGTTGGCGAGCCACGCCACCGCCTCCGCCGGATCGCCCTGCACCGCACGGCCATAGCCTTCGGACAGCGGCGCGCCGTTCTTCGTCACCGTCACATGCAGGCCGGGCAGGTCATGCGCGCGCGGATCGGCCCGCGCCTCGCCCAGCACGAACACCCCGCAGGAGGCATTGTCCGCCACCGTATCGACGATGCCGATCTTCCAGTCGTCGATCCGGCTGTCCACGATCTCGAAGCACGGCGCGATGCTTTCCGTCGCGGCCATCACGTCGGCCGCCGTCACGCCGGGGCCTTTCAGGGCATCGCGCAGGATGAAGGCGATCTCGGCCTCCGCGCGCGGCTGGATCAGCCCGGTGGCGGCGATGTCTATCACGCCGTCCTTCACCTCCATCCGGTCGGTGAGGAAACCGAAGTCGGGCTGGTGCACGCCCAGCATGTCCTGCACCGCCTTGCTGGTGACGCCGATCTTCTTGCCCACCACGCGCTCCCCCTCGGCCGTGCGGCGCGCGAGGAAGTCGAGCGAGATGGCATAGGCGTCGTCCACCGTCAGCGCCGGATCGCGCGCGATCAGCGGCGGCACGGTGCGGCGCGCGCGCAAGGCGGCGTGCAGCTCCGCGCCGTAGCGTTCAGCGATGCTCATCGAGGAACCCGATCGAGTAAAGGTTGAACTCGCCCGCGCGCTCCACCTGCACCCAATGACCGACGCGGGTGAAGCTCATGAACCGCACGTCCTCGCAGGCTTCGAGGAAATAGCGCGCGCCGCTCGCCGGGCAGAAATCGTCCTCCAGCCCCCAGAAGCCGAGGATCGGCTGCTTCACCTCGCCCAGACGCGGCGCGAGGTTCGGGGTGCGCATCCGCACCAGCACGTCCTTCGGCTGGGTACGCGCGACGGCATAGCGTTCCGCCACCAGCTCGTCGGTGACGGCCGATGCGTCATAGACGAGGTTGCAGATCAGGCGCCGCTGCTCCTCGATCGTGAAATCCGGGCCGCCGAAGTTCGACACCATCTTGGCGATGCCGGGCATGGCGAAATAGGTCTCGCGCTCCTCGATGCAGCCCGGCGCCATCAGCACGAGGCTGGAGACGAATTCCGGATGATCGAGCGTCATCTGCAAGGCGACCCCGCCGCCCAGCGAATTGCCGACCAGCGCCGCGCGCGTGACGCCATGGGCGATAAGCGCATCGTAGAGCGTGTCAGTGAAAAGCTGGAGCGTGTAATCCAGCCCCTCAGGCTTGGAGGACGCACCATAGCCGATCATGTCCGGCAGGATCACGCGATAGCCCGCCGCGACGAAGGCTTCCGCATTCTGCCGGAAGTTCGACGCGCCGGACGCTCCCGGCCCGCTGCCGTGGATGAACACCACCGCCGGGCCGCTGCCCATCTCCGCGACGTGGATCTCATGGCCGCCACCGACGACGTGCCGCTTGCTCGCCAGCCCGCCCATCACAGGAACATCATCGCAGGAGGCTGGCCCATCAGGCCGCCGATCATGTCCGCCGTCCAGTTGTTCGGATCGTTGGCGACATGCGCACGCGCGGCATTGAGATCGAGCCACGGCTGGACGATCGGGCTGGACATGTAGATCGCCCGCCCGCCGAGCAGCGGCAGGATGTCCCCGATCAGGTCCGCGCAGCGCCGCACCACGGTGGACGACTGGTATCGATAGGCCGATCTCTTCTCCAGCGGGATCGCCTCGCCGCGTTCGGCATGGCCCATCAGGTCGTCGAAGGTCGCCCGCAGCGCCAGCTCCATCTCATCGACCTGCACCCGGGCGCGCGCGATCGCGGCGTGGAGGATCGGATCGGTCTTGGAGGCCTTGCCCGTGTTGGTGGAGACGCGATCGGCGGCGATCGCCAGCGCCGCCTCGACCCCCGCCTTCGCACCGCCCAGCGCCGCCGAGGACACCGAGCGGACGAAGACCTGCGCCCAGGGCAAGGTGTAGAGAACGCCGTCATTCTCCTTCTGCCCCGGATTGCGGCAGTTGAAGCCATCGACCGAGCGGTGCGTGCGATATTCGGGGACGAAGGCGCGCTCCACCACGATATCCTGGCTGCCCGTGCCCTGGAGGCCGAACACGTCCCAGTTGCGCTCGATCCGGTAGTCCCTGCGCGGCAGGAGGAAGGTGCGCATGTCCGGCGCGCCGCCCGGCTCCTTGGGCGGCACCAGCGCGCCGAGCAGCACCCACTGGCAATGCTCCGATCCGCTGGAGAAGCCCCAGCGCCCGGTGAGATAGAAGCCGCCGT
Organism: Sphingomonas bacterium; assembly: GCA_047602705.1. Lineage (GTDB taxonomy): Bacteria > Pseudomonadota > Alphaproteobacteria > Sphingomonadales > Sphingomonadaceae > Sphingomonas. The sequence goes on from JASGGR010000002.1 coordinate 45,421, forward strand.
CGGCATGCTCCACCTTGCCGACCGGCTGGTAGGAGGAGGAAGCGAGCGCCTGATCGTCCTCGCCCCACACCTCCTGCTGCGCGCGATCGTCGAACAGCGCCAGCTCGAAGGGATGGCAGCCGACCACGCCATAGACCCAGCCGGTCGACATGCAGCCCTCGGCCAGCAGCTTCTGCACATCGAAGAAGGTGTTGGGGTGCATCTCGTAGCCGCCCCAGCGCCGCGGCTGGAGGATGCGGAAGAAGCCCGCCTCCCGCATCTCGGCGATCGTCTCGTCGGGCACCTTGCCTTGTGCGACGCATTGCTTCGCGCGCGCCTTGAGCGCCGGGATCATCGCACGCGCGCGCTCGATCAGTTCGGCCGCCGATGGCGTGCGAGCCTGAGTCGTGAGCGGAACCGTGGCAGCCATTGCAGCCCCTCCTTATGCGGCCGGCGGTCATCGTCGGCTCAAAATCGCAATCTTCGTAATTTCTCTTGCACTATGGTACGCAAATCGTCAATAGAAAAGCTAGACCACGCGATTTGACGGCGGTCCACGAACGATTTCACGCCCTATTTCGGGGAAGGATGGGAGAGAGGCTTGGAGAGCGGCGCGCATCTCGACCTTACCGGCAAGGCCGCGATCGTGACCGGGGGCACGCGCGGGCTGGGCCGGACGATCGCGACCCGGCTGGCGGAGGCCGGTTGCGCCGTCACCGTCTGCGGCCGCGCCATGCCGGGCAATCTTCCCGCCGACGTCGCCTTCCATCAGGCGGACGTGCGCGATCCCGATCAGGCGCGCGCTTTGGTCGAGGCGGCGGTCGCGGCGCACGGGCGGCTCGACATATTGGTGAACAATGCCGGCGGCTCCCCGCAGGCCGATGCCGCGAGCGTCTCGCCGCGATTCGTCGATGCGATCCTGAAGCTCAACCTCGTCGCCCCGCTCTACATGGCGCAGGCGGCGCATCCGCACATGGTGGCGGGCGGCGGCGGGAGCATCGTCAATATCGCCAGCGTCTCCGGTGTGCGCCCCTCCCCCGGCACCGCCGTCTATGGCGCGGCCAAGGCGGGGCTGCTCAACCTGACGCAGAGCCTCGCGCAAGAATGGGGCGTGGCGAACATCCGCGTCAACGCGATCATCGCCGGGCTGATGCGCACCGAGAACGCCGAGGCGACCTATGGCGACGCCGAGGCGCAGGCGGCGGTGGGCCGCTCGATGCCGCTCGGCCGGATGGGCGACGGCGACGATATCGCGGGCGCGGTGCTCTACCTCTCCTCGCCGCTGGCGCGCTGGGTGAGCGGCGCGCGGCTCGAAGTCGATGGCGGCGGCGAGCGCCCGTATTTCCTCGATCTGGTGAAGGGAGCCTGATGTCATGGGCGTGAAGTCGCTTGGCTATGCCGTGGTGGAGACCACGCAGCCGGACCGCTGGGACCATTTCCTGACGCAAGTGGCGGGCGCGATGCGCGGCGCGCCTGCGAGCGATGGCGCGGCGTTATACCGCGTTGACGAGCGGCCCTTCCGCTTCCGCATCGAGGCGGGCGCGGCCGATCGCCTCGCGGCCTCGGGCTATGAGGTGGAGGATGAGGCCGCGCTCCTCGCGCTGGCGGAGAAGGTTCGCGCCACCGGCCGCCCGGTCGAGATAGGCACGCCCGAACTCGCCGCCTCGCGCTGCGTCGCCGGGCTGTTCCGCACTACCGACCCCGCCGGCAATGGCCTCGAATTCTACTATGGCGACCAACGCGCGGAGACGCCGTTCGTCTCCCCCGTCGGCGTGCCGCATTTCGTCACCGGCATCTATGGCATGGGTCATTCGGTGCTGGCCGCGCCAGATTTCGAAGCGAGCCATGCCTTCTATCGCGACGTGCTCGGTTTCCACGATACCGACCTGCCGCACTTCTTCCTGATGGGCGGCGACCATGATCCGGGGATGCGCTTCGCCTTCATGCACGCCGACAACGGCCGCCACCATAGCGTCGCGCTGGCCGAGATGCCGGTGCCGCCGTCGGAGAGCATCCACCTGATGCTCGAGCTGCCCTCGCTGGAGGAGGTGGAGAAGGCGCACGCGCGGATGGTCGCGGGCGGCTACAAGGAATCCGCGACGCTGGGCGAACACGTCAATGACGAGATGACCAGCTTCTACGTCCAGACGCCGGGCGGTTTCGATCTTGAGATCGGCTGCAACGGGCTGGTGATCGATCCCGCCACCTGGGAAGTCACCGCGCACGACAAGGTCAGCAAATGGGGCCACGTCTGGGCGTGGCAGGCCGAGGCCGCCGAGGGAGCCGCCTGATGCTCGACAAACGCATGACGGCGGCGGAGATCGTCGCCAACCTCCATGACGGGATGACGCTCGGCATCGGCGGCTGGGGACCACGCCGCAAGCCGATGGCGCTGGTGCGCGAGATAATGCGCTCGCCGCTGAAGGACCTGACGATCGTCGCCTACGGCGGCGCGGACGTGGGGATGCTGTGCGCAGCGGGCAAGGTGAAGAAATTGGTCTTCGCCTTCGTCTCGCTCGACGCGATCCCGCTGGAGCCGTGGTTCCGCAAGGCGCGCGAGGCCGGGTCGATCGAGGTGCTCGAGCTCGACGAGGGGATGCTGCAATGGGGGCTGAAGGCAGCCGCCTTCGGCCTGCCCTTCCTGCCGACGCGCGTCGGGCTCGGCACCGATCTCGCCGCGCTGGGCGGGCTGAAGCTGGTGCAATCGCCCTATGAGGATGGCGAGACGCTGATCACGATGCCCGCGCTGAAGCTCGACGCGGCGCTGATCCACGTCAACCGCGCGGACTGGCGCGGCAACGTCCAGCTCTTCGGGCCGGACACCTATTACGACCAATGGTTCGCCCGCGCGGCGGCGCGCAGCTTCGTCTCGTGCGAGGAACTGGTCGACCGGATGGAGGATCATTATCCCGATGACGCGCGGTTCAACGAATTCGAACGCTGCTTCGTGAGCGGCGTGGTCGAGATGAAGGGCGGCGCGCATCCCGGCTCGATGCCCCCCGCCTATGGCTGGGACATGAAGGCGTTCCGCGATTATGCGGCGGCCGCGAAGGACCCCGGCGACTGGGCGCAGGTGGCCGACCGATTCGTCGGCGCGGACGAGCAGGATTATCTCGCATCGGTGGGCGGCATGGAATCGGTGGCGAAGCTGCCGATGCCGGTGTTCTGATGAACAGCAACGTCACTCTCGCCGAACTGTGCATCTTCGCCGCGTCGGAGGCTTTCCGCGACACGCGCGAGATCATCGCCACCGGGGTCGGCCCGGCGCCCCGGCTGGGCGCGAGCCTCGCCAAGCTCACCCACTCGCCCGGCCTGATGATGACCGACGGCGAGGCGTCTGGTCGAGCAGCCGGTGCCGATCGGCCCGCGCGGCTATGACGAGCGGCCGAAATCGGCGGGCTATCTGCCCTTCTCGCGCTTCTTCGACGCGGCGGTGTGGACCGGGCGGCGGCACGCGATGGTGACGCCGACGCAGATCGACCGCTTCGGGCAGACCAATCTGTCGCAGCTCGGCGGCACGCATCGCCAGCCCAAGACGCAGATGCTGGGCGTGCGCGGCTTCCCCGGCAATTCGGTCTATCACCCCAATTCGATGTTCGTGCCCGCGCATTCGCCGCGCGTGTTCGTGGCGGGCGAGGTCGATATGGTGTCGAGCGCGGGCTATAATCCCGCGAAGCGCGTGGCCGGCGGCAATTACGCCGCGATCGACCTCCGGCGCATCATCACCAACCTGTGCGTGATGGATTTCGGCGGCAAGGATCACGCGGTCCGCGTCGTCTCGCTCCATCCCGGCGTGACGTTCGAGGAGGTGCAGGCCGCGACCGGCTTCCCGCTGGAACAGGGCGCGCCCGCCGAAACGCCGCTGCCCGATGCCGAGGCGCTGGCGATCATCGCGCGGCTCGATCCGCACAACATCCGCGCGACCGTCATCGCGGGCAATCCCGATGCGGTGAAGGAGAAAGCAGCATGAGCGACGAGATCGTCCCCCGCCAGCCGCAATCGCCGGTCTATGAGACCGACACGCCGGTGCGTTACGAAACCGACGGCCCCGTCGCGTGGATCACGATGGACCGGCCGCAGTTCAACAACGCGCAGAACAGCCAGATGACCTATGCGCTGGACGCCGCCTTCGGGCGCGCGACCGACGACGACGCGATCAAGGTCATCGTGCTGGCGGGCGAAGGCAAGCATTTCAGCGCCGGACACGACATCGGCACGCCGGGGCGCGACCATCTGGTGCCGTTCGACCGCAAGCTCATGTTCGGCGACCACACCACCCGCCCGGCGGCGGAATTGCTCTACACGCGCGAGCATGAGGTCTATCTCGGTATGTGCCGCCGCTGGCGCGACATCCCGAAGCCGACGATCGCCATGGTGCAGGGCGCGTGCATCGCGGGCGGGCTGACACTCGCCTGGGTGTGCGACCTGATCGTCGCCAGCGAGGACGCCTTCTTCCAGGACCCGGTGAACCGCATGGGCATCCCCGGCGTCGAATATTTCGCGCACGGCTTCGAGCTGCCGCCGCGCGTCGCCAAGGAATTCCTGCTGCTCGGCGAGCGGCTGCCCGCCGCGCGCGCCTATCAGTTCGGCATGGTCAACCGCATGGTGCCGCGCGAGGAATTGCGCACGGAGACGGCGAAGATGGCGCATGAGCTGGCGCAGCGCCCGCGCCTCGGCAACTGGCTGACCAAGCAGGCGTTCAACCATGTCGAGGACCTGCGCGGCAAGCGCACCGCGATGGACGCGGTGTTCCACATGCATCATTTCGCGCATGCGCAGAACGATCTCGTCAGCGGCAACTCGCTCGGCGGGCTGGACGGCAAGGGCATGGCCGCCGCCAACAAGAAGCAGGCGGGCGAAAGCTGAGTGATGGGCGATCCGCTTGCCACGATCATGACCGGGCGGCTCGGCTGCCGCCTGCCCGTGATCCAGACCGCGATGGGCTGGGTCGCCGAGCCGCCGCTCGTCGCCGCGTCTTGCGAGGCGGGCGCGTTCGGCTTTCTCGGCGCGGCGGTGATGACGCCGGGCGAGGCGGCGGCGAAGATCGCCGACGTCCGCAAGCGCACGTCGCAGCCGTTCGGCGTCAACTTCCACATGTTCCAGCCCGGCGCGGGCGAGATCGTCGAGACGATCCTCGCCAATCGCGAACAGGTGCGCGCGGTGAGCTTCGGGCGCGGGCCGGACGCAAAGATGATCGGCCGTTTCAAGGACGCCGGCATCCTGTGCGTGCCGACCGTCGGCGCGGTGAAGCACGCCAGGAAGATGGTCGAGCTGGGCTGCGACATGGTGACGGTGCAGGGCGGCGAAGGCGGCGGGCATACCGGCGCGGTCGCCACCACCGTACTGCTGCCGCAGGTGCTCGATGCGGTGAAGGTGCCGGTGATCGCGGCGGGCGGCTTCGCCGACGGGCGCGGGCTGGCGGCCGCGCTGGCCTATGGCGCGGTCGGCATCGCGATGGGCACGCGCTTCCTGCTGACGGCGGAAAGCGCGCCGCCGGCCGCTGCCAAGCAGGTCTATCTCAAGGCCGGCACCGACGACATCCACGTCACCACCAAGATCGACGGCCTGCCGCAGCGCATGGTCCGCACCCCGATGTTCGACCGGATCGAGAAGTCCGGCCCGCTCGGCATGTGGCTGCGCGCGATCGAGGGTGGCCTCGCGATGAAGAAGCGCACCGGCGCGAGCTGGGGTGAGTTGATCGCCGCCGCGCGCGGCATGACCAGCCATGGCGGCCTGAGCTTCATGCAGGCGATGATGGCCGCCGCCGCCCCGACGCTGATCCAGAAGGCGGTGGTGGACGGCGACGTCGAGCATGGCGTGATGGCGACCGGCCTTGTCGCCGGGCGGATCACCTCGCTCCCCACCTGCGCCGACCTGCTCGCCGATATCGAGCGCGAGGCGCGCGTGCGCATCGCCGCGCTGACCGCGACCGCCGCTAACGAGAAAGCCGCCTGATGCCGATCCGCACCCACATTGCCGACAATATCGGCGAGGTCATCCTCGATCACCCGCCGGTCAACGCGCTCGACAGCGCGGGCTGGAACGAGCTGCCCGGCATCATCGAGACGCTCGGGCGCGATCCCGAAGTGCGCTGCGTGCTGATCCGCGCCGAGGGCAAGGGCTTCTGCGGCGGCGTCGACATCAAGGAGATGCAGGCGCACCCGGAGCGGATCGTCGATCTCAACCGCGGCAATTACTGCACGTTCCGCGCGGTGCGCGGCTGCGAGGTGCCGGTGGTGACGGCGGTGCATAATTTCGTGATCGGCGGCGGTATCGGCATTTGCGGCGCGTCAGACGTGGTGATCGCGGCGGAGGGCGCGTATTTCTCGCTGCCCGAGGTCGATCGCGGCGCGATGGGGGGCGCGAGCCACCTCCAGCGCATGTTCCCGATCCAGAAGGTCCGCGCGGCCTTCTTCACCGGCGGGCGCATCCCGGCGGAGGAAGCGTATCGCATCGGCGCGATCGAGAAGCTGGTCCCGGCCAACAGGCTGTATGAGGAGGCGCGCACCTTCGCGGCGGTTATCGCGTCGAAGAGCCGCAAGGCGCTTGTGATCGCCAAGGAGGCGCTGAACGGGCTTGAGCCGCGCGACGTCGATCACGGCTATCGCTTCGAGCAGGGCTTCACGCTCGAAATGTACATGCACGAGGATAGCCAGAAATCGCGCGACGCCTTCGTCGAGACCAAGGGGGCGGCGCAGTTCTGATGGACCTGGCCTACACCCCCGAGCAGCAGGCTTTCCGTGCGGAAGTGCGCGCGTGGATGGAAGCGCATGTGCCGAAGGAGCCATTGCCGACGCTCGAAGGCCGCGCGGGCTTCGACCTGCACGTCGCATGGGAGCGCACGCTCGCCTCGGGCAACTGGGGCATGGTGACATGGCCCGAAGCCTATGGCGGGCGCGGGCTGGACCTGATCCGCTGGCTGATCTTCGAGGAGGAATATTATCGCGCCGGGGCGCCGCTGCGCGCCAACCAGAACGGCATCTTCCTGCTCGGCCCGACGATCATGGAGTTCGGCACCGACGCGCAGAAGGCGCGCTTCCTCACGCCGATGGCGAAGGGCGAGGTGATGTGGGCGCAGGCATGGTCGGAGCCGAACGCCGGCTCCGACATGGCGGCGATCCGCTCGCGCGCGATCCGCGACGGCGACGATTACGTCATCTCCGGCCAGAAGACCTGGTCGAGCCGCGCGGCCTTCGCCGACTGGGGTTTCGGCCTGTTCCGCACCGACCCGGAATCGAAACGGCACAAGGGGCTGAGCTTCATCCTCGTGCCCCTGGACGCACCGGGTGTGACGATCCGCCCGATCCGCCAGCTCCACGGCGAGACCGGCTTCGCGGAAATCTTCTTCGACGAGGTGCGCGTCCCCGCCGCCAACCGCATCGCTGGTGAGGGCGAAGGGTGGAACGTCGCGATGGCGACCGCCGGCTTCGAGCGCGGGCTGATGCTGCGCAGCCCGGCGCGCTTCCAGGCGGCGGCGAAACGGCTGGTCGAGCTGTATCGCGAGCGGGAGGCGGACGCCTCCCCCGCCGCGCGCGAGGCGGTGGTGAAGGCATGGGCGGAGGCGGAGGCCTATGCGCTCAACACCTACAAGGTCGCCTCAACCGTGATGGCTGGCGGCAGGATCGGCGCGGAGGCGAGCCTCAACAAGATATTCTGGTCCGAGCTGGATCGCGCGCTGCACCGCACCGCGATGAGCCTGATGGGCGCGGCGGCGGAGCTGAAGGCGGTCGGCGGCCGCGTCAACCAATGGCTGGAGGGCTATATCTTCTCGCTCTCCGGCCCGATCTACGCCGGATCGAACGAGATCCAGCGCAACATCGTCGCCGAGCGGCTGCTCGGTCTGCCGCGACTGGGGGCGGGCTGATGGAATTCGCGTTCACGCAGGACCAGATCGAGCTGCGCGACGGCGTGCGCGCCTTCCTAGAGGGCACGCACGGCCCCAAGGTGCTGCGGCGGCTCGATGCGGAGGGCGGCCGCGATCCGGCGATCTGGCGGTCGCTGGTCGAGATGGGGCTGGCCGGGCTGATCGTGCCCGAGGCGCAGGGCGGCCTCGGGCTGGGGCTGATCGAGGCGGTGCTGGTCGCGGTCGAGCTTGGCCGCGCCAACCTGTCGGAGCCGATCGTCGATACCGCGCTGGTCGCGCCGCGCCTGATCGCGGACGAGGCGCGGCTCGCGGCGATCGCATCGGGCGAGCTGAAGGTCGCGCTGGCGCACCGGGCCAATCCATGGGTAGCGGATGCCGATCAGGCCGGGTTGGTGCTCGGCGGTGCTGCGACCGGCGAGCGGCTGGAGAGCGCCGATCCGCTGCGGCGACTGTTCGCTGTGGAGCGGGCGGACGCCGATCCCGCCATGCTCGATCTCGCCGCGCTGATGGCGGCGGCGCAGCTTGTCGGCGGGAGCGAGCGGATGCTGGCGCTCGCCACCGATTACGCCAGGGACCGCGAGCAGTTCGGCCAGCCGATCGGCGCGTTCCAGGCGATCAAGCACCACCTCGCCAGCGTCGCGGTGGCGCTGGAGTTCGCGCGGCCGGTGCTGTGGCGTGCGGCTTATGCGCTCGATCACGGCCATGCCCGCGCAGGCGTCCACGTCAGCCACGCCAAGCTCGCCGCGACCGATGCGGCGATGCAGGCAGCGGAGACGGCGATCCAGGTCCATGGCGCGATGGGCTACACCTATGAGGTCGATCTCCATTACTGGATGAAGCGCGCATGGGCGCTCGCCGGGGCATGGGGCGACCGCGCCTTCCACCTCCGCCGCCTCGACGACGCCGTGATCGGCGGCACGATGGCGATCGGCCCGGACCAGACTTTCGAGACAGGAATGCAACATGGCTGAAGCCTATATCGTCGATGCGGTGCGCGCCCCGATCGGGCGCAAGAAGGGCACGCTCGCGGGTGTCCACCCCGCCGATCTCGGGGCGCACCCGATCAAGGCGCTGATCGCGCGCACCGGCGTAGACCCGGCGGCGGTGGACGACGTGGTGTGGGGCTGCTGCGACACGATCGGGCCGCAGGCAGGCGATATCGGCCGCACCGCATGGCTCGCCGCCGGGCTGCCGGAGGAAGTGCCGGGGGTGACGATCGATCGCCAGTGCGGCTCCTCGCAGCAGGCGGTGCATTTCGCCGCGCAGGGCGTGATGAGCGGCACGCAGGATCTGGTCGTCGCGGGCGGCAGCCAGGCGATGAACGCCATCCCCATTTCCGCCGCGATGTTCGCGGGCCAGCCCTATGGCTTCGACGATCCGTTCCGCGGCTCCGCGGGGTGGCAGGCGCGCTACGGCGACGAGGAGGTCAACCAGATCAAATCGGCCGAGATGATCGCCGGCAAATGGGGCATCACCCGCGAGGCGATGGAGGCGTTCGCGGTCGAATCCCACGCCCGCGCGCAGCGCGCGACCGAACAGGGCTGGTTCAGGGGCGAGATCGCCCCGCTCGCCGGGCTGGAGGTGGACGAGACGATCCGGCCGGCGACCAGCATGGAGGGCCTCGCCGCGCTCAAGCCGGTGCGCGAGGGCGGCGTCATTACCGCCGGCGTCGCCAGCCAGAATTGCGACGGCGCGGCCGCGCTGCTGATCGCGAGCGAGGCGGCGGTGAAGGCGCATGGCCTGAAGCCGCGCGCGCGCATCCACCACCTCTCCGTCCGCGCCGCCAATCCGGTGTGGATGCTGACCGGCCCGATCCCCGCCACGCAATATGCGCTGGCGAAGGCAGGCATGGGAATCGCCGACATCGACCTGTTCGAGTGCAACGAGGCGTTCGCCTCCGTGCCGATGGCGTGGATGAAGGAGCTCGGCGTGCCGCACGAGAAGGTCAACGTGGCTGGCGGCGCGATCGCGCTCGGTCATCCGATCGGCGCGACCGGCGCGCGGCTGATGACCACCCTCCTCAACGCGCTGGAGCGCACCGGCGGCCGCTACGGCCTGCAAACCATGTGCGAAGGCGGCGGGCAGGCCAATGTCACCATCATCGAAAGGCTGTGAGCGGATCATGACCAACCCCGCGATCGATATCCCCAACCTGCTCTATCGCTACGCCGACGCGATCGATTCCGCAGACTTCCATCGCGCCGCGCGGATGTTCCGCCACGGCTGCCTCGTCACCGGCGGGAGCGAGCTGCGCGGCGAGGACGCGATCGTCGCGATGTGGAAGAGTTGGGTGCATCTCTATGCGGACGGCACGCCGCGCACCCGCCACATCATCACCAACCCGGTGATCGAGCTTTCCAAGGACGGCCGGAGCGCGACCTGCCGCTCGCAATGGACCATCCTCCAGGCGACCGACGACCTGCCGCTTCAGGTGATCGCCGCCGGCCATTATGCCGACAAGCTCGCGATCATCGACGGCGAATGGCATTACACGGAGCGCCAGTATCTCGCGCCAGAACTGACCGGCGACATGAGCGGCCACCTGCTCCGCGCCATCGCGCGCCGGGAGGCTTGAGCATGGGTATCTGCGACGGACGCACCGTCATCATCACCGGCGCGGCGCGCGGGCTGGGGCGCGCCTATGCGCTCGCCTTCGCCGCCGAGGGCGCGAACGTGGTGGTGAACGATATCGGCACCTCGCTCGGCGGCGAGGGGCGCGACACCAGCGCGGCCGATGAGGTGGTGGCGGAGATAAAGGCGGCGGGCGGCAAGGCCATCGCCAATTACGAGGATATCACCGACTGGGATGCGGCGAAGCGGATCGTGGATGCAGCCGTCGCCGCGTTCGGCGGGCTGGACGTGGTGGTCAACAACGCCGGGATCGTGCGCGACCGCATGTTCGTCTCCGCGACGCCCGAGGAATGGGACGCGACGATGCACGTCCATCTGCGCGGCCATTTCTGCCTGTCGCGCCACGCGGTCGACTATTGGCGCGCGCGGCAGAAGGCGGGCGAGGCGGTGGACGCGCGGATCATCAACACGACGAGCGGCGCCGGGCTGCAAGGCTCGATTGCGCAGGCCGCCTATTCCACCGCCAAGGGCGGGATCGCCGCGCTGACCCTGGTGCAGGCGGCGGAGCTTGGCCGCTACGGCATCACCGCCAACGCGCTCGCTCCCTCGGCGCGCACCCGCATGACCGAACAAGCCTTCGCGGAGAAGATGGCGACCGGGGGACAAACGTTCGACACGATGGACCCGGCCAATATCGCTCCCACGGTGGTGTGGCTGGGCAGCGCGCAGTCCGCGCACGTCACCGGCTGCGTGTTCGAGCTTGAGGGGGGCAGGATCATGCTGGAGAACGGCTGGCGCGAAGGGCCGGTGGTCGATGCCGGCAAGCGCTGGGCGCCGGCCGATGTCGGCGCGGCGGTGGACGGGCTGCTCGCGGAGCGGATCGCGCCGCGCAAGGTATGGGGGACGGCCTGATGCAATTCGCCTTCACCGAGGAACAGGCGATGATCGCGGAGACGGCGCGTGCCTTCTTCGCCGGGAACGCCACCAGCGAACGCACCCGCCGCGCGATGGAAGGCGACGGGATCGACCGTGAATTATGGGCAAGCTTCTGCACCGAGCTCGGCCTCGCCGGGATCGCGGTGCCGGAGGCGCATGGCGGCTCCGGCCTCGGGCTGGTCGAGTTCGCGACGATTGCCGAGGCTGCCGGCGCGCAAGTCGCCGCCCTCCCCCTGCTCGGCCTCGCCATGCCCGCCCGCGCGATCGCGGCCGGGGGCAGCGAGGCGCAGAAGCAGGAATGGCTGCCGAAGCTCGCGTCGGGCGAGGTGATCGCGGCACCGGGCGGGAGCCATGACCTGTGCATCGCGGACGGCAAGCTGACCGGCACGGTGGATTTCGTGCCCCACGGCGGGATCGCGGACGTGTTCGTCCTCGCGTCGCTGGAAGGCGCATGGATTGTGCGCGCCGATGCGCCTGGCCTCACGATAGAGCGCCCGGTGACGATGGACCAGACGCGTCCCCTCGCCCGCGTCACGCTCGCCGACACCCCCGGCGATCCGCTGCCCGACTGGCAGGCGGGGCTGGAGGCGGCACGCGCCGGCGGCTGGATATGCGTCGCGGCGGAGGCATTAGGCGGCGCGCAGGCGACGCTCGACCGCACCGTCGGCTATGCGCAGGAGCGCGTGCAGTTCGGCCGCCAGATCGGCAGCTTCCAGGCATACAAGCACCGCCTCGCCGACATGATGGTGGAGATCGAGCAGGCGCGCTCGGCGGTCTATTGGGCGGCCTGCGCGGTGGACGAAGACTCGCCGGAAGCCCCGCTCGCGCTGCACAGCGCCAAGAGCTTCGCGGCCGACACCTATAGCCGCTGCGCGGGCGACATGATCCAGCTCCACGGCGGGATCGGCTTCACCTGGGAGCATGACGCGCATCTGTTCTTCAAGCGCGCCCGCGCGATCCGCTCGATGCTGGGCGACAGCGACTGGCACCGCGAGCAGGTGGCGAACATCATCGGATTGGGAGAAGCGGCATGAGGCTGGGATTCTCGGCCGGGGACGAGGCGTTCCGCGCGGAGGCGGCGGACTGGCTCGCCGATCAGATGTCCGGCGAGTTCCGCGACATCAGGGGCGTGCTTGGCCTGACGGTGATGGCCGAACGCCGCAAGGAATGGGAGCAGCAGCTCGGCCGCCATCGCTGGAGCTGCATCGGCTGGCCGAGCAAATGGGGCGGCCGCGACGCGACGCCCGAGCAGCAGGTGATCTTCGCGGAGGAATATGCCCGCTCCGGCGCGCCGGGCCGCGTCGGGCACATGGGGATTGAGCTGGCCGGGCCGACCATCCTCGCCTTCGGCACCGAGGAGCAGAAGGCGCGCTTCCTCCCCGGCATCGCCTCGGGCGAGGTCTTGTGGTGCCAGGGCTATTCGGAGCCGAACGCAGGGTCCGACCTCGCCTCGGTGCGCACCCGCGCGCGGGTCGATGAAGCGACCGGCGAATGGGTGGTGGACGGGCAGAAGATCTGGACCAGCCTCGCGCAGATTTGCGACTGGATCTTCGTCGTCACGCGCAGCGAGGAAGGATCGAAGGGGCCGAAGGGCCTCACCTTCCTGCTGATGCCGATCGACCAGCCCGGCATCACCATCCGCCCGATCCGGCAGATCAACGGCGACGCCGAGTTCAACGAGACCTTCTTCGACGGCGCGCGCACGGCGGCGGAGAACCTCGTCTCCACGCCGGGCAACGGCTGGCAGGTAGCGATGGGGCTGCTGGCGTTCGAGCGCGGCGTCTCCACGCTCGGGCAGCAGATGGGCTTCCGGCACGAGCTGGACGCGATCATCGCGGCGGCGAAGGCGAACGGTTCGGCGAGGAACCCGCTGATCCGCCAGCGCATCGCGAAAGCGGAGATCGGCCTCAGGCTGATGCGCTACGGCGCGCTCAGGATGCTCAGCAACACCGATCACGCGCGGCCGGACGGCGCGGCGCTGACCTACAAGCTGCAATGGGCGACGTGGCGGCGCAATCTCGGCGAGCTGGCGATGGACGTGCTCGGACAGGCCGGCGAGGTGACGGCGGGGCCGGATTACGATTTCCCGATGCTGCCCAGCCTGTTCCTCTCGTCACGTGCCGACACGATCTACGGCGGCACCAACCAGATCCAGCGCAACATCGTCGCCGAGCGCGCACTCGGCCTGCCGCGCGAACCGCGAGGCAACGCATGACCCCCGCCCCCGCATATCCCGCCCCGCGCGGGCTGTTGAAGGACCGCACCGTCGTCGTCACCGCCGCCGCCGGCACCGGCATCGGCTTCGCGGTCGCCAAGCGCGCCGCCGAGGAAGGCGCGCGCGTGCTCATCAGCGACTTCCACGAACGCCGGCTGGGCGAAGCGGCGGACGCGATCGCGGAAGCGGTCGGCACCCGCCCCGAAACCTGCCTGTGCGACGTGACCAGCGAGGCGCAGGTGCAGGCGCTGCGCAACGCGGCTCTGGCGAAGCTCGGCCATGTCGATGTGCTCATCAACAATGCCGGGCTGGGCGGCGAGGTGCCGGTGGTCGACATGACCGACGAGCAATGGTCGCGCGTGATCGACGTGACGCTCACCAGCGTGTTCCGCATGACCCGCGCCTTCCTGCCCGCGATGACCGCGCGCGGCACCGGCGCGATCGTCAACAACGCCTCCGTGCTCGGCTGGCGCGCGCAGAAGGGTCAGGCGCATTATGCCGCCGCCAAGGCGGGCGTGATGGCCTTCACCCGCTGCGCGGCGGTGGAGGCGGCGGAACAGGGCGTGCGGATCAACGCGGTCGCCCCGTCGATCGCGATGCACCCCTTCCTCGCCAGGGTGACGACCGACGAATTGCTCGCCAAACTCTCCGCGCAGGAGGCGTTCGGCCGCCCCGCCGAGGTGTGGGAAGTGGCGAACGTGATGATCTTCCTCGCCTCCGACCTGTCGTCGTACATGACGGGCGAGATCGTCTCGGTATCGAGCCAGCGGGCATGAGCGCGCGCGTCTATTCGCATCCGCGCGACCTGATCGGGCAGGAAGGCACCGCGCTCGGCCCGACCGGCTGGCTCGCGATCGAGCAGGATCGCGTCGACGGCTTCGCGCAGGTGACGGGCGATCACCAGTGGATTCATGTCGATGTCGAGCGCGCGAAGGCCGGTCCGTTCGGCGGCACGATCGCGCACGGCTATCTGACGATGAGCCTCGTCAACCTGTTCCTCCCCGACCTGATCGAGGTGCGCGGCTTCACCCATGCGGTGAACGTCGGCGCGGATCGGCTGCGCTTCCTTGCGCCGGTGAAGGTCGGGTCGTGCATCCGTGGCGTGGGCGAGATCGTTTCGGCCGAGGAGGTGAAGGGCGCGATCCAGTCCATTGTACGCGTCACCGTCGAGATCGAGGGCGGCGACAGGCCCGCCTGCGTGGTCGATACGATCAGCCGCTATTTCCCGGAGTGACGGCCGTGGCCCTCCCCCCGACGATCCCGCACCTCGCCGCCTCCGCCGCCGAACGCTTCGGGGATCGTCCCGCGCTGCTGGAAGACGGCGAGACGTGGAGCTTCGCGGAACTCTGGCGGCGCGCCCGTGCGGCGGCCTCCGCCTTCCTCGCCAACGGGATCGGGCCAGGCGATCGCATCGCGATCTGGGCGCCCAACCGCGCGGAATGGATCGTCGCGGCGATCGGCGCGCAGACGGCGGGCGCGGCGATCGTGCCGCTCAACACCCGGCTGAAGGGACGCGAGGCGGGCGATATCCTGCGGCGCACAGGCGCGCGGATGCTGTTCGCGGTCGGCGACTTCCTCGGCACCGACTATCCCGCGCTGCTGGCGGATGAGGACCTGCCCGCGCTGGAACGGACGACCCTGTTCGACTGCGATTGGGAGGCTTTCCTCGCCGAAGGCGCGGGTGCTGAAGATACTCGCGTCGCCGACGCCCTCGCCGCGCTCCGCCCCGATGCCCTGAGCGACATCATGTTCACCTCCGGCACCACCGGCGCGCCCAAGGGCGTGCTGACCACGCACGGCCGCATCATCCCGATGTTCGAGGCTTGGGGCGATGCGGTGGGGCTGCGCGAGGGGGACGTGTATCTGATCGTCAACCCCTTCTTCCACAGCTTCGGCTTCAAGGCCGGCTGGGTCGCGGCGCTCATCAAGGGCGCGACGATCGTGCCGATGGCGACCTTCGACTTGGCGAAGGCGATCGCGCATATCGAGCGGGATCGCGTCTCCTTCCTCCCCGGCCCGCCGACGATCTTCCAGTCGCTGCTGGCGGAGCCGCGCTTCGATTCCGCCTCGCTGCGCTGCGCCGTGACGGGCGCGGCGACCGTGCCGCCGATCCTGATCGAGCGGATGCGGGACGAGCTTGGCTTCCGCACCATCGTCACCGCCTATGGCATGACGGAATGCAGCGCGATCACCTCCTGCCGGCAGGGCGATTCCGTCGCGCTGGTCGCATCGAGCTGCGGCAAGGCGCTGCCGGGGCTGGACGTGAAATGCGCCGACGACGCGGGGCGCGAGGTGCCGCGCGGCCAGGAGGGCGAGGTGCTGGTGCGCGGCTACGGCGTGATGCTCGGCTATCTCGACGATCCCGCCGCCACCGCCGAGGCGATCGACGCCGGCGGCTGGCTCCATACCGGCGATGTGGGCGTGATGGACGCGGCGGGCTATCTGCGCATCACCGACCGCAAGAAGGACATGTACATCTCCGGCGGGTTCAACTGCTATCCGGCGGAGATCGAGAAATTGCTCTCCGCCCACCCTGCCGTCGCAGCCGTCGCCGTGATCGGCGTGCCGGACGAGCGGATGGGCGAGATCGGCCACGCCTTCGTCGTGCTCCGTCCCGGCACGCAGGCCGACGAAGCGGCGCTGGTCGGCTGGTCGCGCGCGAACATGGCGAACTACAAGGCCCCGCGCCGCGTGACCCTGCTCGACGCGCTGCCGCTCAACGCATCCGGCAAGGTGGTGAAGCCCGAGCTGCGCGCGATAGCGGGAGGGGGAATGCTGAACCGCAGGGATCGGGTTCCCGAAGGCCTTACGAAACCAGCCGCGAGGCCATGATGCAGACGTCTTGCCAAAGGAAGAAACCAATATGGCCTATGCACTGACCGGTTTTGAAGGAAAGGTGGCGGTGGTCACCGGCGCCGGCCGGATGCGCAGCATCGGCCGACCGATCGCGCTGGCATTGGCGCAGGCCGGTTGCGATGTGGTGCTGACGGGCACGGGGCGTCCGCCCGAGGCCTATCCCGAGGACGAACGCGAAGCGGGCTGGCGCGATATCGAATCGGTGGCGGACGAGATTCGCCAGCTCGGGCGTCGCGCGCTGCCGGTGGTTTCGGATGTAGGCGACCCGGAGTCGGTCGAGGCGCTGCTCGCACGCATCGTCGGTGAATTCGGCCGTGTGGATTTCCTCGTGAACAATGCCGGCGCCACGCGCGGCAACGATCGCGTGCCCGTCACCGAATTGTCGATCGAGACATGGCAAAGGGTGATGAACGTCAACCTGAACGGGACGTTCTACATGTCCCGCGCCTTCGCCCGGCGGATGGGCGAGCAGGGCGATGGCGGGGCGATCATCAACATCTCGTCGCTCGCGTCCCAATTGCTCGCCCCCGATACCGGCGCCTATGCCACCACCAAGGTGGCCATCAACGGCCTGACCACCATCATGGCGCGCGAACTGGGGCCGAAGAAGATCCGGGTGAACGTCGTCGCGCCCGGCATCGTGGAGACGAGCCGCCTCGACGACGTGCCGCGCGGCAAGGTGTGGGACGACATGATCCATTCCTTCATCTCGCTGGGGCGCGCAGGCACGGGCGAGGATATCGCGCACCTCGTGGCGTTCCTGTGCAGCGACCAGGGCGAATGGATCACCGGGCAGACCATCTATGTCGACGGCGGCCATCTCCCGACGCCACGGCGCTAGGGGCAATCCCTTCCGCCACCCAATAATGGGACATTTACGCCAATGTGGCTCTTCGACACGCCATCAGGAGACACAACGGGAGAAAATGCATCGCCCTCGGGTGACACCGGGCGGAAGAAGAGGAAGAGTCTATGAGCAATTGGGACGCCATTCTCGCCGAGCTCCAGCGCAAGCGCGATTTCGCCGCGGCAATGGGTGGACCGGACCGGCTCGATCGCCATCGGCGCGCCGGGAAGCTCGACGCCCGGGCGCGCGCGGCGGCGCTGTTCGACGCGGGCAGCTTCGTCGAGATCGGCTCCCTTGCCGGCAACCTGAGCGAAACCGGCGACGCTCCCGCCCCGGCTGACGGCATGATCGCGGGATTCGGCCGGATCGCGGGCAAGCCCGTGCTGGCGGGGATCGAGGATTTCACGGTGCTCGCCGGCTCAATCGGCGACGCGGGTTCCGCGAAACGCTACCGGCTGGTGCAACTCGCCCGGCAGGAGCGGGTGCCGCTCGTTTTCATGCTGGAGGG
The DNA here is from genome assembly GCA_047602705.1 of Sphingomonas bacterium. Lineage (GTDB taxonomy): Bacteria > Pseudomonadota > Alphaproteobacteria > Sphingomonadales > Sphingomonadaceae > Sphingomonas. Next base: position 63,197 of record JASGGR010000002.1, read on the forward strand.
CGCCGGGCATCGCCTGACGAACGAGCATTCGACGCCCGCGCCCGGCGATCTTCAGGCGCTCGTCGAACTATCCGGGCTGGTGCCGATGGTCTGCCTCGTGATGGGGCCTTCGGCGGGGCATGGCGCGCTGACCGCGCCGCTCAGCGATTTCGTGGTGATGACCGAAGCCGCCTCGCTGTTCGCCGCCGGCCCGCCGATCGTGAAGGCCGCGCTCGGCGAAACCGCGACGAAGGAGGAACTGGGCGGGCCGGCGGTGCATGTGAAGGCTTCCGGGCTCGCGCACAATCTCGTCGCCGACGATTCCGCCGCGATCGCGATGGCGCGATCCTATCTGTCCTATTTCCCGAGCAACGCGTGGGAGGCTTCCGCGCGGACGGACGGGCCGGACACGGGTCCGCGCCCGCTCGACGGCATCCTCGACCTGATCAACCCCGATCCGCGCTTCCCCTTCGACGCGCGCCTATTGCTCCGCATGCTCGCCGACGAAGGCAGCGTGCTGGAGGTGCAGCCCGATTTCGGCGGGACGCTCGTCACCGCGCTGGCGCGGCTGGGCGGGCAGAGCGTTGCGATCGTCGCCAACAATCCGGCGGTGCGCGCCGGGGCGGTCGATTCGGCGGCGGCGCGGAAGGCCGCGCATTTCCTGGAGGTGGCGGACGCCTTCCATCTGCCCGCGATCTTCCTCGCCGACAATCCGGGCGTGCTGCCGGGCACAGCCTCGGAACGGACCGGCGTGCTGCGCAGCGCCGCGCGGATGTTCGCCGTCCAGCACCGGCTGCGCGTGCCGAAGCTGCACGTAACCTTGCGCAAGGCGTTCGGTTTCGGCTCCTCGATCATGGGGATGAATCCGTTCGACGGGCAGACGCTGACCCTCGCCTTCCCCGCGATCAGCCTCGGCGCGATGCCGGCGGCGAGCGGTGCGGCGGCGGCCGGGCTCGATGAGGCCGCGCGCGCCAGGGCGATCGCCGGGCAGACGGCGGGCGCCTGGGCGATGAGCGACAAGATGGTCTACGATGCGGTGATCGACCCGCGCGAATTGCGGAATGCCCTGCTGGACGGCCTGTCGATGATGCGGGCGCGGCTGGACAGGCTGCCGGAGCCAAGGCCCGGGGGCATCATGCCATAGCCCGGACGCCCGAAATGGCGAGCGGCACGACAGGCGGTGATTCCGAAGGCAAGCGGGGTGCGGAATGATGCGCTGCAAGGGCGCTGTCAGACTAACGCGAACTTGTCTCTCCAGGATGCACGCCCCCCCGTTCCGGGCACCCGTTCAGCTTGCAAGGCTCCGTCATTCCGCCAGCGCGGCGGAGCGTCGTGCCCTGCATGTCAGACGATCAATGAGATGACGTTCGAGATTGAAGTGATTGCCAATGCTGGCGTGAACCGAGGCGAATTTCTGTAACTCTTCATCCGCCGGAATCCCGGCATCGCCCGCAACGTCGGGCGCCGACTCTGCGCCGTTGAACAACAGGCGGCGAAGCCGCTGGCGATCCCGGTCCTTGCGGATCAACTCGCGCACATATTCGCTGCTGGTGCCGTAGCCGCGTCCGACGACCTGTTCGTCAACGAAGCTCTTGAGCGTATCCGGGAGCGAGATGTTCATCGTGCCCATGCCAGCCAAGATAGATGTTTGGCAAAGTTCGGCAAGGTGATCGAATAAGATGCTCTGTGATCGCTGCAGCCTTGCCGACGAGCCGATCGGCTCGAAGTCCCCCGAGCGGAGGCGTAGTAGAATCACAACGCAACTGGCCCCAGTTATTGCGCAACTGGTCGCTGGAGTTCGCAGCAATCCACCGCCAAAGTCCGGACCCAGGTTAGGACCGGAAGCAGGCAATTTCCACAACTATTTGAAAAATAGGTCTTTCTGGCGGAGACGGAGGGATTCGAACCCTCGATACGGTTTCCCGTATGACGCTTTAGCAAAGCGTTGGTTTCAGCCGCTCACCCACGTCTCCGGCTGCAGCGCGAGGGCGGGCTATAGCGGGGGGAATCGCGGCAATCAACCGGCGCGTGCACGGATTCGCCTCGGCGCGAAATCGACTCGGGTCGTCGCCCGGTTCATTGCGGGGAAAGGCGCGCGGGAGCTACGCTCTCGCCAACGGGAACGCTCCGCTCCCGGGGGGATGTTTACGATGCGCAAGGCGATGCTGGCCCTGGGGCTCACCGCGATATTGTCAACCACCGCCGCCGCGCAGGTGCGGACGATCGATCCCAACGGCGCGATCGACGGCGATATCTCGCCCGCGCCGCAGCAGACCCAGCGCTTTCCGGACGAACCCGTTCCGTCGGAGCCGGCGCCCGCGCAATCGGCGCCGCTGAACCTCCCGCCCGCGAACAGCCAGGGCGCCACCCCCGCGCCCGTGCAGGACGGCCGCGCGCAAAGCCCCTCCGCGGCGGCGGACACGTTCAAGCGCGACGACCTGATCGGCGCGGGCGAGGGCGTGTTCGGCAAGGGCGCGGAGGGCTTCGCCTCGATCATCGAGAAGATCCTGAAGGATCAGGGCGAGCCGAACGCCTATATCGCCGGGCGCGAGGCGTCGGGCGCGGTGGTCGTGGGGCTGCGCTACGGCTCCGGCATCATGACGCACAAGGTGGAGGGGCAGATGCCGGTCTATTGGACCGGCCCGTCGCTCGGCTTCGATCTGGGCGGGGACGCCAACAAGGTGTTCGTATTGGTCTACAACCTCTACGACACGGAGGAGCTTTACCGGCGCTTCCCGGCGGGCGAAGGGCGGCTCTATTTCGTCGGCGGCTTTGCGGCATCGTATCTGCGGCGCGGGAATATCGTGCTCATCCCGGTCCGCATGGGCGTCGGCTGGCGCGCGGGCGTCAACGTCGGTTATATGAAATTCAGCCACAAATCGAAGTGGCTGCCGTTCTGAATCCCCGCCCCCGGCTTCAGCGGCCGGGGGTTTCCGCGAGGCTCAGTCCGTGAATTGCGGCGCGCGCTTCTCCATGTTGGCGCGCACCGCCTCCACCTGATTGGGCGAGCGCATCAGCGCGATCTGCTCCCGGCTTTCGGCCAGCAGCACGGTTTCGGAATCGCCGTCCGCCGCGACATTGTAGAGCCGCTTCGATGCGCGCACCGCATCGGGGTTGCGCCCGGCGATCTCGCGGGCGAGCGCCATCGCATCGGCACGCGGATCGTCGCTCAGCCGCGTCGCGAAGCCGTAGCCCAGCGCGTCGGCGCCCGAGAATTCCCGTGCGGTATAGGTCAGCTCGCGCAGCACGTCGTCGCGCGCCAGCGTCCGCCACAGGGCGACGCCGGCCATGTCCGGCACCAGCCCCCAATATGTCTCGCGGATCGACATGCGGGTGGCGGGGTGGACGATGCGGATGTCAGCGCCAGACATCACCTGGAAGCCGCCGCCCATCGCCACGCCGTGCACCGCCGCGATCACTGGCATCGGCAGTTCGCGCCAGCCCCAGGCGACGTGCTGCGGCGCATTGGAGAGGCCGTGGCTGCGCGCGCCGAGATCGTTGCCCGATCCGCCGCCCGCCATCGATGCCATGTCCAGCCCGGCGCAGAACGCCCTGCCCTCGCCCGAAAGCACGGCCACGCGCACGCCCTTCATGCCCGCGAGCTGCGCGATCGCATCGTTGATGCCGGCGAACATCGCGGGGTCCAGCGCGTTCATCTTGTCCGCGCGGTTGAGCCGGACATCGGCGATCCCGTCCGCCACCGTGATCGTCACCCGCTGTTCCATCGCGCTCTCCTGCTGGTCTTCGCCTCAGCCCTAGCGGCACCTGCAACGTTGCGCCAGCCGCGCGCGCGTGTAGAGAACGCTCTCCATGGACTTCGACCCTGAAAAGATGATGCCCTCCGCGGCCGAGGGCCGGCGCTTCGGCGGGCATGGCGGACGGCTCGGCATACGCTTGCACGCGCGCACCGATGACTGGATCGAGCTGGCGCTGCCTTATGCCGAGGACATGATCGGCGACGAGCGCAGCGGCGTGCTCGCCTCCGGCCCAATCATCGCGATGATGGACATGGCGACCAGCCTGGCGGTGTGGCAGAAGCTGGGCACCTTCGCCCCGCACGCCACGCTGGACCTGCGGATCGACTATCTGCGGCCGGCGCGGCCGGGGCAGACGGTGATCGGCCGCGCGGAATGCCTGCGCATCGCGCGCTCCATCTCCTTCACGCGCGGCATCGCGCATGACGGCGATATCGACGATCCGATCGCCAATGTCGCGGCGACCTTCATGGTGCCGAGCGGCACCTATCCGAGGAGCGGCGCATGAAGCTTCCCCCCTATGCCTCGCTGCTGCAGGCGACGCTGGAGATGGCGGAGGACGGCACGCCGGTGATGGTGATGCCGTTCCATGCCGACGTGCTGGGCCGGCCCGGCTTCCTGCAGGGCGGCGCGATCTCGGGCCTGCTGGAGGTCGCCGCGATCGCCGCGCTGCGCCATGCGCTGGAGAGCGAGGGCGGCGGGCGGATCAAGCCGATCAACGCCACCGTCGATTTCATGCGCGGCGGCCGCGACCGCGAAACGCGCGCGGCGGGGCGAATCACGCGGCTGGGCAATCGCGTGGCGAACGTCGATGCCTTCGCATGGCAGGACGATCGCAGCCGCCCGATCGCGGCGGCGCGGATGAACTATCTGATCGAGCGGGATTGATTCTCGCGACCCTTTCCCGCCGCTTTCGCGGGGGTGTGGCGATCGCGTTGAAATCGACCTTGGGATGGGTCGCCATTCGGTTCGGGGCGAGCCGAAAATGGTGGTTTCCCGTGACCCGGAACGCAGCGGGCTACAGGCCCGTGAGCACCGGAAGCGCGGGAAAGCGCCATTTGCAGGCCGCCATGGACTGAATGGCGATCCGTCCTAGCGCTGCGCGTTATATTTGAGCTGGTCCTCGGTGAGCTGGAAGCCCACCAGCGCCTCGAAGCTGGCGGAGAGCACCGCCTGCCGCACGTCCGGCGCGTTGAGCGGATCGATCGCCGCATCCTCCTGCCCCGCCTTGCGCTTGCGGTTCAGCTTCTGGCGCACCGCATCCGGCAAGGTGGCGGCCGCGCGGGCGATCATGGTCGATCCCTGCGCGCTGGTGGAAGTGTCCGCCTGCCCGGCGTCGAAATGCAGCGTCACGCGCCCGATGCGCTTGGCCACCACCGCATTGCCGGCGCGGACGATCGTGATGAAATAGGGCAGGGTCACGTCGCGCGCGCCATCGGTGCGCATGCGGCGCGCGCGCACGTCGAAGGTGACGTTGGTCTGCACCTGCTCCCCGCTGTCGTCGCAGGTGGAGCGGACGTTGGTGATGTCGGCCACCACGTCGATCGCGCTCGAATCACGGCTGGTGGCGGGATCGAACAGGGTGACGTCGCCCGTCCCGGCGGGCACGCCCACCGCCGGGCAGGCCGAGCGGACCGCCGTGATGCCGACGCCGGAGCTGAGATCGATATCGCCCTTCTTTGCGCAACCCGCCAGCGCGGCGAGAAGGACGATCGGGGCAACGGCTTGGCGAAGGGTCACTGGGTTCTACCTTGGCTCGGACACGAAATGGGGCCGCGCTTGCGATCGAAGGCGGCCCCGTTGCGTCTCACCATAATCGTTCCGCGCGCGCTGGCAATGCCGCGCACGTCCGCGCGCATCAATGCGTCAGCGAAAGATCGCCGTCCGCAGGCGCTTCGTCATTGTAGATGAAGCCGCTGGTCGGATAGGCCGACGTGCCCAGCCCGCCCTGCGGACCATACCAGACCTTGACCATCGACCAGTCGTTGTTCGGGGAGACGTCCACCGCGCGGACGTTGCGCTCCACCCGGCCACGGCGCGACCAGTTGGCATGGGTCAGCAGCACCTCGCGGTCGCTGACGACGCGGGACACCATCGCGACATGGCCGACGCGCATCCGCGACGTCGCCTTGAAGGCCAGCACCGCGCCGGTGCGCGGCTCGTGCCCGCGCTCGTAGCGGCCGGCGGCCTGGCCCCACCAGGTGTTGGCGTTGCCACGGATCTGGATGCCGGAAATCTCACGGGCATAAGGTGCGCACTGCCAGAACTGGGCAGCGGCCGGGGCCGTAGCCATCAGGCCGAACGAAACCACCAGCGCGAATCGCGCTGCCAAAGCCTTGAAATTCACTTGCGACCCCCCGGTCAACAGGACGGTTGTTGAGTCGGCGCTACGGGCAAGGGTTAAAGAAACCAACCGCCGCGGGAACCTTTTCCGATGAATCGTTTCGGCGTGCCGATGACTCGATCGGAAAGCGGTTCATCAAGGGGTCAGAAAGGTTCGCGCGGCTCCGAATCGAGCACGCCGGCCGCCGCAAGCTGCGACAGGCGCGCCTCATGCTCGCCGCGCCCGAACGGGAAGCGCGAGTAGAAGAAGGCGGCAAGGCCGTAGAAGGCGATGTAGCAGATGCCGTAGATCACGGTGAGCCGGTCCAGCGTCTGCACCGGAACCTGCCCCGGCACCGCCTTCGCCGGGAAGGCCGCCGCCGCCAGGATCAGCCCGCAGACGAAGATGCCGATCCCGCTGGTGCATTTCTGCACGAAGAAGCCGCCAGCGAAGAACACGCCTTCGGATCGGCGGCCGGTGCGCACTTCGGAATCCTCCACCACGTCGGCCAGCATCGATGCGCCAAGGATATAGGCCGTCACCCCGCAGGCGGTGGCCGTGCCGCCGATCAGGAACAGCAGGGGATTGAGCCACGGGTTGCCCACCTCGGGGAACCAGCCCGCCAGCCGCAGCCAGTAAGGCAACGTGCCGATCAGCGCCGAGCAGATCGAGGCGATCGCCCCCGTCTTCGGCTTGCTCCCCCGCCGCCCGGCGATCGGCGCGACGACGAACGCCACGCCCACGCCCGCGAACAGCGCAAGGCTGTAGTAGAGGAAGGTCATCCCCTTGAATCCCCAGACATAGCTGGCGACGTAATTGGAGATGGCATAGCTGATCCCCTGCCCCGTATAGGCGCAGATGCCCGCCAGCATCAGCACGGCGAAGGCGCGGTTCTTCACCGTCTCGCGGATGTCGCGCAGGTTCTGCGCGAAGGTCTGCTTCGGGATTTCCGGCCGGGGCAGATATGGGATCTCGCGATGCGTGCCCAGCGCGGAGACGAGGATCGCCACGCCCATGAACGCCGCCCCCGCCGCCGCGAAGCCGCGATAGCCCGCCGGATTCAACAGGCCGTTGGGATAGCCGGGCGCCGGCGCGAGGAAATAGACATAGGCGCCCACCAGCATCAGCAATCCGCCGGCCCAGCCGAACAGATAGCGATAGGACATGATCCGCGTGCGCTCGTCATAATCCGCGCTCAGTTCCGCCGCCATCGCCTGGCTCGGCACCTCATAGGCGCTGACGGCGCTGCGCACGATCACCGCCAGGACGAACAGCCACAGCAGGATCACCGGCTGCGACTGGCCGATCGGCGGATTCCACAGGGCGATCCAGCCGAGCATGATCGGCAGCGCCGCGCCGTAGAGCCACGGATGCCGCCGCCCCCAGCGGCCGCGCGTGCGATCGGAAAGGAAGCCGATCGTGGGATCGACGAAGGCGTCCACGATCAGCGCGATCATCACCACGAAACCGACGGTGGCGGAAGGCACGCCCACCACCTGATTGTAGAACAGCAGGAGGAACGTGCCGAAGCCCGAATCCTTCACGCCATAGGCTGCCGCGCCGAAGCCGTAGCTGGCCATCACCCCTTTCGAAAGCCGCCGCGCGGGCGGCGTCGTCACGGGCGCGCCGGCCTGCGGCGCGACGGGCGCATTCACGCCATCGCCTCCAGCGCCTCGAACATGCCGGGCATGGAGGGGTCCCAGCTCTGCCGCGTGCCGATCGTCAGGCCGCCGTCGACAAGGATGTGCGTGCCGGTGACGAAGCCCGCGTCGTCGCTCGCCAGATAGGCGACTGCGCCGGCGATATCCTCCGGCCGGCCCGCGCGCTTCACCGGCTGCGCCATCGCCGCGATGCCGCCGATCGCCTGATTGGCCGCCGCGCGTTTCTCCTCGGGCAATTCCATCGAGCTGACGAAGATGTTGGTGGTGATGAAGCCGGGGACAACTGCGTTCACGCGGATCGAATCCTTCGCCAGCTCCGCCGCCGCCACCTTGGTGAGGTGGAGCACGCCCGCCTTGGCGGTGGAATAGGCGATGGGCGCATAGCCGCTGCCCAATGCGGAAACGCTCGACGTGTTCACGATCGCCCCGCCGCCGCGCTTCGCCATCAGGGGAGCGGCGTAACGGATGCCGAGCGCGACGGAGCGCAGCAGCAGCGACTGGGTGCGATCCCAGTCCTCCGGCGAGATTTCATCGATATGCGCGCGCGCGCCGCCCGCGCCGGCATTGTTGAACAGGATGTCCAGCCCGCCGGCTGCGTCTGCGGCCTCCACCAGCGCGCGGATATCCTCCGCCTTCGTGACATCGCAGCGCTGGAAGCGGATGCGCCCGTTGGAGGTTTCGGCCAGCGCCTTCCCGTCCTTCTCGTTGACGTCCCCGATCCACACCTCGGCCCCTTCCTCCGCCAGCCTCAACGCGGTGGCGCGGCCGATGCCGGAAGCGCCGCCAGTCACGACGGCGCGCTTGCCCGAAAAGCGCATATATCTCTCCTGCCTTTGCTTTTTCGGCACCATAGTATGGGGGCGCAGCACGTCAATGTCGCCTGCTTCGAATTTTCGGTTTGCCGCGCGGGCGGCGCTCCGGTAGCGGACGGGCGTAAATCCGGAACGTGGAGAGCGGAATGAGCCTGAACAATCTTTTCAGCCTGGAAGGGCGCGTCGCGCTCGTCACCGGCGGGTCGCGCGGCATCGGCAAGATCATCGCGAAGGCGTTCATCGAACAGGGCGCGAAGGTCTACATCTCCTCGCGCAAGGCGGCCGCCTGCGACGAGACGGCGGCGGAGCTGGGGCCGAACTGCATCCCGATCCCGCAGGACATCTCCACCGTCGCCGGCTGCAAGGCGCTGGCCGAGGAGATCGCGCAGCGCGAGGATCATCTCGATATCCTCGTCAACAACGCCGGCGCCGCCTGGGGCGTGCCGTTCGAGGATTTCCCCGAAAGCGGCTGGGACAAGGTGATGGACCTGAACGTGAAGTCCCCCTTCTTCCTCACGCAGGCGCTGCACGGCCTGCTGAAGAAGACGGCCAGCCATGATCGTCCGTCGAAGGTCATCAACATCACCTCGATCGACGGCCTGCGGCTCAATCCGTGGGAGACGTACAGCTATCACGCGTCGAAATCGGCGCTGATCTATCTCACCAAGCGGATGGCGGCGCGGCTGGTGAAGGACGGGATCATCGTCACCAGCCTCGCGCCCGGGGCCTTCGCCAGCGAGATGAACCGCGCCGCGCGCGATCATGGCGACGAGGTGTCGCGGGGCATCCCGATGCGCCGCATCGGCAATTTCGACGACATGGCCGGCGCAGCCATCTTCCTCGCCAGCCGCGCGTCGGACTATGTGGTGGGCGACACGCTTGTGGTGGACGGCGGGCTGGTCAACGCCGCGCTCGGCACCAGCATCGACGCCTGATGCGAAATGCTTGCGGCGGAGCGTCTTGACGCTCTGCCGTCGACTGACCGCGTGTCGATCCGGACAGGCGAACGCGACGCCGATGCCTTGTCGGGCGAAGCGGAAACGCCCGGAATCTTCCTGTCGGCCCGGCCCCGCGTCACCCTGGCCTGTCCACATTGCCCGCGTTCTGCCGCATGATACCTTTCCGTCGCTCTTGAACGACTCAAGTGAAGGAGGATTGCGTGGGTATCTTTTCGACGATCATGAACAAGATTTTCCACCACGGTTCGCCGACGCCGCCCCCCGCCGGGTCGGCAGATGCGAACGGTGCGCCGGCCGACGCCAGCGTTGCGGCGGCACCCTCCGCTCCCCCGCCGCCCAGCGAGCCGGTCGACGTGGAGGCGGTGCTGACCCAGCTTGCTGCTGGCAAGGGAGGCGGCGGCAACTGGCGGGAATCGATCGTCGACCTGCTCAAGCTGCTCGACATGGATTCGAGCCTGGATGCCCGCAAGGAACTGGCGAACGAGCTTGGCGTCCATGCCGGGGCCGACGGCACCGCCGAGCAGAATATCGCGCTGCACGAGGCCGTCATGCAGAAGCTCGCCGAAAACGGCGGGAAAGTGCCCGACAACCTGCTGAACCACTGATCCGCATAACGCAGGGCAGTGCCTCGCGCCGTTCCGGCCGGAGCGGCGCTTTTTTTTCGTTCGTCAGCGGAAAGTGGGGAGCTTCTGTTGCCCGGCGCTCCCCGTGCCGCTGGAATCCGCTTCTGTTGCCCGGTGCGGCCCAACCGCGCTTTTGTCCTTGTAATCTAGACCGTTAGGTCACTGATTACGCGGCAATCGCGAGCGCCTCGTTGTCGTTGGCACTTGTGTTTTAGGCCGTCACGGTGGTCCCATTCCGGGCAAAAGCCAGCGCTTTTCAACACACGTCGATCCTGGTTCGGCCCCGTCATCATCCGTCCGGGCGGGACGGTTGGTGGTGGAGCCGCCGGGTACTGCCCCCGGGTCCGCTGCGCCTATTAATCGCTGGCGTTTATCGCCATAGCCGTGGGGCGAACCCCGCGAGCAGCACCGATATAGGCGCGGGAAAGGCAAAGGAAAAGCCCGGCTTCGCCTTTCGCTCGCCATAATGACGGCTCATAGGATAGAATATCATGTTGACGCAGCGTTCCCGTTACGCGCTCCGCGCGATGCTCTTCCTGGCCGAAGCTCCGCCCGCCAGCCCCCCCATCCCGATGAACCGCATCGCCACGGTGGCGAATGTGCCGCGCAAGTTCCTGGAGCTGATCCTCGCGGACCTGCGCGATGCCGGCCTGCTGCTCAGCCATCGCGGCAAGATGGGGGGATATTGCCTCTCGCGCCCCAGCCACCTGATCTCGCTGGGGGAGATCATCCGCGTGATCGAGGGGCCGCTGGCGCTGGTGCCCTGCGTCAGCCGCACCGCCTATCGCCCGTGCAAGGATTGCCGGAGCGAGGCCGATTGCGCGATCCGCCACGCGATGATGCGCGTGCGCGACGAGACCGCCCGCATCCTAGACGGCACCAGCCTCGCGGACGCCACGGCGGAGGATCTCGCGGCGGCGTAGAAAAACGGCCGTCGCGCGGGGCGACGGCCAGAGATTTTCACGCCTGACGGCGCGCGCGCAGCTCGTCGCGGATTTCGCGCAGCAGCACCACATCGGCCGGATCGGCTGCGGGCGCCTCTTCCTTCTTCGGCATCACCTTGTTCACCGAACGGACGATGAGGAAGATGATGAAGGCCACGATCAGGAAGTTTACCGCCTGCGTGATGAACTCGCCATAACCGAGCAAGGGCACGCCCGCCTTCTTCAGCGCGGCATAATCGGTGGAGCCTTGCAGGTTTTCCGGCACCTTTCCCAGGATGATGAAATAGCTGGAGAAATCCAGCCCGCCGAAGATCTTGCCGATCACCGGCATCAGCACATCCTCGGTCAGCGAGGTAATGATCTTGCCGAATGCGCCGCCGATGATGACGGCGACGGCGAGGTCGATCACGTTCCCGCGGGCGATGAACGCCTTGAACTCACTGAGCATTGGCCCGTTCTCCTGTTGGGTTGCCGCACGTTAACCGTCGATTGCCCCTTCGCCAAGCGGCGGAAGTGTCCTATATGGCTAGCACAGACACTGGAGGATCACCCCCGATGCAGCTTCGCAACCTCGCCCTGACAGGCTCGCTCACCGGCCTCGCGCTGTCGCTCGCCGGCTGCGGCATCAACACTATCCCGACCGCGGAGGAGAACGCCAAGGCGCGCTGGGCCGACGTGCAGAACCAGTATCAGCGCCGCGCCGACCTGATCCCCAACCTCGTCGCCACGGTGAAGGCCGCCGGCGCGCAGGAGAAGGACATCCTCGTCGAGGTGACGCAGGCGCGCGCCTCCGCCAATCAGGTCAAGGTGTCGGGCAACCAGCTCACCGATCCGGCCGCGATGCAGCGCTACCAGACAGCGCAGGCCGGCCTCACCATGTCGCTCCAGCGGCTTCAGGAAGCGTATCCGGAGCTGAAGAGCCAAGGCAATTACACCACGCTGATGAGCCAGCTCGAAGGCACGGAGAACCGCATCACCATCGCCCGCAACGACTACAACACGGCGGTGCAGCAATATAACACGACGATCCGCACCTTCCCGAACGCGATCGGCGCGAAGATCTTCTACGGCGCCAAGCCGATGGTGCCCTTCGCGGCGACCACTCCGGGGGCGGACACCGCGCCCAAGGTGAACTTCAACTGAGCCGCATGATGCGCCCCGTGCGGATCGCCTCGCCCCTGCATGCGCTGATCGCCCTCGCGGCGATGCTGCTGATGGCGCTCGCGGTTCCGGCGGGCGCGCAGACCTTCCCGAAATTCACCGGGCTGGTGGTGGACGACGCGGACATCCTGCCGCCGCAGGTGCAGGCGGACCTGACGCAGAAGCTGGAAGCGTTGCAGCGCGACACCAAGCGGCAGATGGTCGTCCTGACCGTGAAGGACACGCAGGGCTATCCGCTCGAGGAATATGGCTATCGTCTTGGCCGGGCGTGGGGCGTGGGCCTGCGCGACGTCAACAACGGGGTGGTGCTGTTCGTCGCCCCGGGCAACCCGGCCGGACAACGCGGCCCCCGCATGGAAGTCGGCTATGGGCTGGAGCCGATCCTGACAGACGCGCTTTCCAGCGTCATCATCAACACCGAAATGATGCCCCGCATCCGCGCTGGTCAGGTGCCGGAAGCGATGGAAGCCGGCACCAATGCGGTGATCGCGCAACTCCGCGCCTCGCCGGAGGAAGCTCAGGCGCGCGTCAACGCGGCGGTGAAGCAGTTCGACCAGACGCATCGCACGCAGCGTGCCGGCGGGGATGGCGTGCCGATCGGACTGATCTTCTGGGGCATGATCCTGTTGTTCGTCCTGCTCTCCTTCGCGCGGCGCGGGCGCGGCGCGCGCTATCATGACGGTTCCGGCGTGCTGCCGATCGTCCTTTGGTCCATCGCCAACGAGATCGGCCGCAGCGCCGGCAGAGGCGGCGGAGGCTTCGGCAGTTGGAGCGGTGGTTCCGACAGTGGCGGCGGAGACGGCGGTTGGGGAGGCGGCGGTTTCACCGGCGGCGGCGGCGGATCGTTCGGCGGTGGCGGGGCTTCGGGGGATTGGTGATGCGCATGACACGCGAGGAGCGCGATCGCGTCACGGCGGCCGTGACAGCGGCGGAGGCCGGGACGGACGGCGAGATCGTCACCGTCGTCGCGCGGCGATCGGATGCCTATCATGACGTGGCCCTGCACTGGACGCTGCTCGCAATGCTGCTGGTGCTCGCCTTGCTCGCCGCCTTCCCGCGCGCGATCGAATGGAGCCATGCGCTGATCGATCCCTGGGCGCCCGCCGTCTCGATCAGCGCGGCGCTCACCATGGCGCTGTTCGTGCTGGCGATCACCTTCCTGATCTGCCGCCTGCTGTTCGCATGGCGGCCGCTGCGCCTCGCGCTGACGCCGGGAGAGACGAAAGCGCGCCGCGTCCGCGCCCGCGCGCTCGCCATCTTCCGCGCCTCCGCCGAGAAGCGCACGGCGCATGGCACCGGCGTGCTGCTCTACCTCAGCCTCGACGAGCATCGCGCGGAGATCATTGCCGACGCCGCCATCCACGATCGCGTGCCGGACGGCGTATGGGGCGCCGCGATGGCGGCGCTGATCGGCCCGCTGCACAAAGGGCGCGCGGCCGAGGGCATGGTCGCCGCCGTCGGCCAGATCGGGCTGGTGCTGGCCGAGCATTTCCCGCGCACGCCGGGCGACGTCAACGAACTGCCGGACAGACTGATTATCCTATGACCGCTGAAATCGTGTGGAAAGGCCGCTTCCTCGACATGATGAGGAAGGGGAACTGGGAATATGCAGCACGCGGCCATGATATCGGCGCGGCGGTGATCCTGGCCATCACGCCCGACGACGAGGTGGTCCTGGTCGAGCAATATCGTGTGCCCCTGGGCTGCAATTGTCTGGAAATGCCCGCCGGGCTGGTCGGCGACGATCATGCGGGCGAGGATATCGCGCCCGCCGCGATCCGCGAGCTTGAGGAGGAAACCGGCTATCGCGCCGGCCGGGTAGAGACGCTGGGCATGTTCCATTCCTCGCCGGGATTGACCAGCGAGGGCTTCACGCTCGTCCGCGCGCACGATCTGGAGCGGGTGGGCGAAGGCGGCGGCGTGGACGGGGAGGATATCACCGTCCACCTCGTTCCCCGGCGTGAGGTGGCAGCCTTCGTCGCCCGCAAGCGCGCCGAGGGCGTGGCGATCGACGTGAAGATGCTGCTGTTGCTCGCCGATGCCCTGCTTACGGACGAACCAATGTGACGAAGCTGTAGGCGGGCCTCCCGTCCAGCGCGGGATGATCCTCGCGCGCAATCTCGTGCCAGCCTTCGAACGGGGGCATGATCGTGTCGCCCTTCGCTTCCAGATGGACTTCCGTAAGCTCGATCCGCCCGGCCAGCGGCAGGAACAGCGCGAACACCTCCGCGCCGCCGATCACCGCCACATCCTCGCCCGCCAGCGCGAGCGCCTCCTCCACCGTGTGCGCCACCTCTGCACCCTCGGCGCGCCATGCGGTGTCGCGCGTCAGGACGATATGGCGGCGGCCGGGCAGCGGCGCGGGAAAGCTCTCGAAGGTCTTGCGCCCCATGATCATGGGGCGGCCGATCGTCTGCGCCTTGAAGCGCTTGAGATCCACCGGCAGCCGCCACGGCAACCCGCCGTCGCGCCCGATCACGCCATTGTCGGCGCGCGAGAGGTGGAAAGAGATGCTCATGCCTGCTTCACCCTCAGTAGCGCCAGCCCGAAGCCGACGAAGATCCCGCCCGTCGCGCGGTTGAACCAGCGCCGCACCACCGGCCGCGCGAGATAGCGCGCGAGGGAACGTCCGCCCAGCGCATAGACGAAATACCAGAAGCCCTCGATCACCGCGAAGGTGGCGACGAGGATCGCGAATTGCGGCGCCTGCGCCATCTTCGGATTGACGAACTGCGGCAGGAAGGCGGCGGCGAACAGCAGCAGCTTCGGATTGCTGATCCCGATCGTGAAGCCGGCGCGGAACACCCGCCAGCGGGAGGGCGAGAGGGGAATCTCCCCCTCACCCACATCGACCGGCGAAGCCTCCGCCCGCCACGCCTGCACGCCCAGCCAGACCAGATAGGCCATGCCGATATAGCGCAGCACGTCGAACGCGCCGGGCAGCGCGAGCAGCAGCGCCGTCAGCCCGGCGGCGGAGGCGGTGAGCACCAACACCACCGCCGATCCGCATCCCAGCATCGCCGCGAGCGTGCCGCGCAGGCCAAGCTCCACGCTGCGCGACAGGATGTGGAGCATGTTCGGCCCCGGCGTTCCCGAAAGCAGGAACACGGCCAACACGAAAAGCCACCACATATGAAGCGTCACGCGCGCATCTCCTTCGCGCGTGCGCTTATCAGCGCGCCTTGGCCTCCGCACGGAATTTGTGGAGCAACGGCTCGGTATAGCCGCTCGGTTGCTCCACGCCCTCGAACACCAGAGCCTTCGCCGCGCGGAAGGCGAGGTTCGTGCCGCCCTCCCCCGCCATCGGACGGTAGGTGGCGTCGCCGGCGTTCTGCGCATCCACCTTCGCCGCCATGCGGGCGAAGGCCTCGTCCACCTGATCCTTCGTCGCGACGCCGTGGAGCAGCCAGTTGGCGATATGCTGGGACGAGATGCGCAAGGTCGCGCGATCCTCCATCAGCCCCACGTCATGGATATCCGGCACCTTTGAGCAGCCGATCCCCTGGTCGATCCAGCGCACGACATAGCCGAGGATGCCTTGCGCGTTATTGTCCAGCTCCTCGCGCACCTCGTCCGCCTGCCAGTTGCGCCCGGTGGCGACGGGCACGGTGAGCAGCTTCGCG
>JASGGR010000011.1:0-35219 GCA_047602705.1 Sphingomonas bacterium
CAGCAGGAGATGCTGGCGCGCGAGATCGGCGAGATCGCGGACGCGCGGGGAACGGCCCTGTGCATCGGCGCATCGGTGGATTTCCTCGTCGGGCGGCAGGTCCGCGCGCCGCGCGCCGTCCAGCGGATGGGAATGGAGTGGGCATGGCGCCTGGCCACAAGCCCGCGACGCCTCGCGCGCCGCTATCTGGTGGAAGGGCCGGCGATCTTCCCGATGGTATGGCGCTGGCGGCGGGAACGGCGATAAGCGCCGCCCCCGCGCGCGCCTATTCCTGATAATAAGCGTCGTAGTAACGCTGCGTCCAATAGCCGAAGCCATATTCGTCGCCGCCGATCGGCCCGTGATAGCGGTTCAGCACGGTGCCGATGCACGGCGCGGGGCTGAGCACCTCAATCGCGTCGCGCACCTGGCGCGCGGTCGTCTTGCCCTCCTCGATCACAAGGAGATAGGCGTCGATCTGCTGCACCACGATAGAGGCATCGTCATTGGCGAAGGCCGGCGGCAGATCGCACAGGCAGAAGCAATCGTCGCCCAGCCTGCCCATCGCCTCCACCAGGCTCTTCATCCGCGTGCCGGCAAGCAATTCGGCCGAGTTGCGCACGATCTCCCCCGCCGGGAAAACGATCAGCCCGCTGCCGGTGACGTTGCGGCCCACGCCATCCAGCGTGTTGATCCCGCCGGTCAGATAATCGGCGATCCCCGGCCCTTCCTCCAGCCCGAAGCATTTGCCGATCGAGCTGCGCCTGAGATCGAGATCGAACAGCAACGTATATTGATCGGGTATCCGCGACATCGACGCGGCCAGGTTGCTGGCGGTGAACGTCTTGCCGACGTCCGGCGTGGCGGAGGTGATGCCGATGGTCTTCCAGCCGTTCGCCTTGGCGATCTTCAGCACCTGCGAGCGCAGCAGGTTGAACGGGCGGGATCGGCGGTCGCTGCTGTTGAACCCGAACAGCTTGCGCTGGATGGGGTCCGGCACGTCCAGCCGCTCCTTCGCCAGCGCATGCGCGAGGACTTCCTCGGCCGGTGGCGGCGTTTCGGACGCGTCAAGGTTCCATGAATCGGTCAAGGGCGAAATCTCGTTTGCAGGAGCGATTGTAAGATATCAGGCCAAGCGCCGCATGAAGCGCCAGCGCCGCTGGGTCTTCGAAAGGACGGGCACGACCGCCAGCGGCGGCTCGCCAAGCAATCTGGTGAGCTGGCTGGCGCTGCGGATCGGGCGCAGGATCAGCTCGATCAGCAAGGCAAGCGCCAGCCCCGCCCCGATCCCGCCGACGATCCCCCCGACAATCAGCATCGGACGGTTGGGCGAGGTGGGGTGATCCGGCGTCACGGGCGGCTCGATCAGCGTCAGCCGCTCGCCGCGCTGCTGATCCGCCAGCTTCGATATCGATCGCGCGGTCAGCAGGTTCGCGGACACCTTCTGCAGATTGGCGCGGATGCCGTCGGCCCGCGCCTGAAGCTGCTGCACCTCCTGCGCCACCTGCGGCCCACGCGCCTGCGCGGCGGCCAGAGCGGCGGCGCGGCCGCGTTCCATGTCGCGCTGGCGCTGCAGGTCGGCGATCGCGCGGTTGTTCGCCTCGATCTGCTGCTGGACCACGGAGGATACGCCGCGCGACTGGTATTGCCTGGAATTCGCGCGCGCCGCCGCAAGCTGGCTTTCCGCGAGCTTCACGTCGGGATGATTGTCCGAATATTTCGCCCTGGCCGCGGCAAGCGCCGCCTCGGCGGCGGTCACGTTCGGATCGCGCTCGACCGCGACACCGCCGGTCTGGATTTTCAGCGTCGCGTTCTCGCGCTGGAGCGAAGCGATCTGGCCCGCATAGTCGATCGAACCGCCCATGGCCATCATGCCGAGATTGGCGCTCGACAGCGCCGCGCCATTGACGCCGGTGATCCGGTTGATCTGCGATTCGATCGCCTGGATCTGGGATTGCAGGTTCGATTCCTGATCCTCCAGGAAAGCGACGTTGGTTTGCGCCTCCTCCTGGCTCGCGCTCGTCGACAGCTTGAGCAGGCGATCGACGAAGGTCTGCGCGACGACCTGCGCCTGATTTGCGGTGGGATAGGCGAAGGTCAGCGAGAAGGCGATCGAGCCGCTGTTCGATCTGCCGCCCGACGTCCCGCGCTCGATATCGGCATCGACCGCGCTGATCGTCGTGGCGTCGCGCATCCGCTCCACGAGCTTGGACAGCGGTTCGCTGTGCGACGATGCATTGTACAGGTTGTTCGCCTGTATCAACTCGACGAGATCCGGACGACTCAGGATCTGCTGGCGGATCTTGGCCATCCGGCGATCGATCGGATCGTCGTTGGTCTGCCCGTTCTGCGCGCCCGGCAGATCCTGCGATTCGACGAGCAGGATCGCCTTCGATTCATATTTGCGCGGCAGGAGGAATGCCGCGGCGAGCCCCGCAACGGCGATCAGCACCGCCGGCACGATCACGAACCAGCGGCGTTGCCACAGGATGACGGGCAGGCTGCCGATCAGCCCGCCGCCTGCGTCATGGTCTTCGGGTACAGCGGGCACGCTGTCGGTCATCGAGGATCTCCAAAGCGATAGGTCACGCCTATCCTGCCGCCGATGTCATCGGATCGGTTGTAACTATGGCTGAAGATCTTGCGATACCGGCCGCTCGCGACCAGCTTCAACCGTTCGGTCAGCCTTCTTTCATAAGCGACGCCGCCCGTAAGATAGCGCACGTCCAGCCCCGGAAAGTTCGGCAGCCGAACCCCGCTCTGCGTCGAGTAACTGCCATAGGCGGAGATGGTGGTATAGGGACTGAGCTTGCGGTTCCAGTTCGCGCCGACCGTATTCACATATTGCGAGCCATCCAGCCCGGTCGGGCGCACCTGTCGCGCCGCGTTGATGCAGAAGGTGGACAATTCCCCGTTCCGGCACAGGCTGACGTTGCCGGACAGCGAGGCGGCGTTGGTCGAACCGGTGGAACTGCTGTTGACGAACGAAACGCCGACCGCCCCGTCCAGCGTCCACAACCGCCCGAGCTTCGTGGAGATGGTGGGGCTGATCGAATAGACTTCCGTCGAACCGAGCGGACCACGATAATCGTAGCGCGACACCCCGCCCTGAAGGCCGATCCGGGTGTTGGCGGATATCTGCCGATTATAGGCGATCGTGCCGCCGTAGCCGTTATAATCGCTGGTATCGGCATAGAGGCGATAGCGCGCGAGCTCGTAGAAGCCGTTGACGCTGATGCTGTCGCGCTCGGACAACGCCAGGTCGAAACCGCCGGAGGCATAAAGCGAGCGCCGGCGATCACGCGAACCGAACAGCGCATAATCGCTCGGCACGGGCACGCCCGGCTCGATCACGCCATTGTCGAGCGTGTTATAGGCACCGATGATCGCGCTCGACAGGTCCACCCGCATATGCGTCTGGAGCCGCGCCGACGGGCGGCCGTTGTAATTCAGGCCGATGCGATAGCTGTCCGTGCTGGAATAATGGCTGAAATATTTCTGAAGGCTCACGTCGCCGGAGAGCGTGAATGTGCTCTTCGGCGTCAGCAATTGTATCCGGGGCGCGATATCCACATCGGCATAGGCGCTGCCCGTATCCCCCCCCGCGACGGCGAAGGGATTGGACGAATAGCCCACGCCCGGCGACACATCGACGCTGGCGCGCGTCTCATGCTGCGCATGGGCGATTCCGGGAGCGATCAGCGCTATGACGGCGGTGGCCGCGCCGGCATACCAGCGCGCCATCATGGCACCACCACCGTGTCGCCGGTTTCGATCTGGGGCAGGCCGGCGAGATCGCGCTCGCTGGGATTGCCCTTCAGGATGTCCGTGAGCCTTACGCGGATCACGACCAGCCCGTTGCCCGATTTGTGCAGGATGCGGATGTTGCCCACATCGGCGAAATCGGCCGGCCCGCCGGCGAGCGCCAGCGCTTCCAGCACGTTGATATAGCGCCCGGTGGCAAAGGCGCCGGGGGCCTTCACCTTGCCGGCGACGGAGAATTGCACGCCGGCCGGCGTCTTCACCGACACCGTGACCTGCGGCACCGTATCGCGGAACTGGCCGCGCAATCCGGCGGAAATCTCCCGCTCGACATCGGCGGGCAGCTTGTTGTTGGCATTCACCTGCCCGACCAGCGGGAAGGAGAAGGTGCCGTCCGGCAACACCTTGATCGAGCGCTGGAGCCTTTCCTCGCCCCAGACATAGACTTCCAGCTCGTCACCCGGCCCGATCCGGTAGGGGCGAAGCTGCGCGGGAGGCGCGGCTTGCGCGGCCGGGGCGGCCTGAGCCAGCGCCATCGGCGCCTGCGCCAGGCTCGCGCCGGCAAGCCCGGCGATCATTATCCAAGTTCCGTACTGCATTCCCCACCTTCGCCTGATCGGGTTATCACAACATCCCACATGAACCGTGAGATTCCGTCTGTCAGCCTAACACATCCGCCCGCCCCTAGCACACCGTCAGCCGCAATGGGTTAACCTCGCCGCTGGTAACGCATTTCTTCCATATTAGTTTACCCGCGTCAGCCCGGTTGCGGCTAAGCTTGCGGCTGGAAGCACCACATTTGCGCCAAGGACATGGATTTGAAGCATCGCCCGCCCCGATTTTCCAGCACATTCGCGATGGCGATCGCCGCGATCGCGCTGCTCGCGGGATGCACTTCCGATTCACGGAAGGCCGCCGAGGACGCCGCGCGCGCGCAAGCCCTGTACGATCAGGGAGCGATCGGAGCGGCGCGAACCTATATATCGCGCGCGCTGGCCATCCGCGATGACATCAGCGACTATTGGCTCATCAAGGCGCATATCGCGCTGGCCGACAACGACCTGGGCGGCGCGCAGGACGCCTATGTCAACGCGCTCCAGCTCGACAAAGCGAACGTGGAGGCGCTGACCAACCTGTGCCAGATCGCGCTCGCCACCAATACCGCGACCCGGGCGGAAAAATATGCCGATCAACTGGCGGCGCTCGACCCAGGCAGCGTGCTGCCGAACACGGTGCGCGCCTCCGCCGCCGCGGCGCGCGGCGACAAGGAGAAAGCCAGGCAGTATCTCGACCAGGTGTTGTCGGCGCGGCCGGACGACAGCCTCGCCCTGATCGTGAAGGCGCGAATGCTGGCCGACGCGCAGGACTATGCAGGCGCCGCCAAGGCGGTGGAACAGACGATCGCCGCCCCCGGCGATCCCACTTCCCGCCTGTCGATGCTGTCCGCTTATTATCAGCGCGCGCGCGACGGCGACGGCCTGTTCCGCACGATCGTGCGGCTGGCGCAGGCCAATCCGAACGATGTCGATATCCAGTTCCGCTACGCCGACCTGCTGTTCGATCGCGGCAAGAACGATGCCGCCAATGCGGTGATCGCGCGGACGATGCAGAACCGCACCGGCGATGTCGGCGCGGCCGCCAACGCGCTCAACCTGTGGCTCAAGCAGGGGCCGGACATCCTGCCCGCCGACCGGCTGGTTGCCGACGCCGCGAAGGCGCCGCTGGTGCTCAAGGCCGCCTATGCGCAATATGCCAACGAAACCGGGCATCCCGAACTGGCGATCACGATCCTGTCGGGAACGAACCTCACGGGCGCCGCGATCCAGCGGCCCGAAGCCGCCAACGCCGCCGCCGTGCTCGGCTATGCGCGCGGGTTGACCGGCGATAGCGCGGGGGCCGATGCGCTGATCGGGAGCGTGCTGAAGCGCGATCCGGCACAACCCGTGGCACTGCTTGCGCGCGGACGGCTCCGCGCGGCGGCGGGCGATCTGCGCGGGGGGATAGAGGACGTGCGCAACGCGCTGGCGCAGGACGGCGGAAACGTCGCGGCCCGGCTCACGCTCGCCGATCTGCTGAATCGGAGCGGCGAGCCGGTGCTGGCCGAAACGGCGCTGCACGACGGGATGGACGCGGCCGGCGACGACCCCCGGCTTCCCACGAGGCTGGCGCGCCTGATGAAGGCCTCGGGCCGTCAGGACGCGGCGGCCGCCACGCTCGCCGATTTCATCAAGGCCAACCCGCTCAGCCAGCGCGCGGCACGGATCAAGGCGGGTTGACGGCCCTGTTCGATCGCCTCCCTTCCCCGTAGTCGTGCGGACAGGCCGTACCGCGAGATTTCAGACCAGCGCGCGTCAGTGCCGGCCAGCGCCGGGCGATGACTCCCGGCGGATGGCATAAACCATTGCCTGCGACGTTCCGATACGGAACGGCCCTTCTGGTCCGGAACGGATCGACGTTCAGTTCCGGCGGGCCGCGGATGCTATCCGAGCACCGCCATGGCCCGAGAACCCGGCACCCTGTCCCTCTCCGCATTTGCGCCTCTCCCCGCGTGAACGAGGGGAGAGGCTGCGGAGGTTGGTTTACTTGGCCGGAGCCGAGGCGTCCTTCTTCGCTGGCGGCGCGAAGCCCGGCTGATATTCGATCTTCGCCTTGGCGCGCTCCGCGTCGAGGTCCTTCTTCATCGCCGCTTCCACCTCCTGGCGGCGCAGCAACTGGGTCGCGGCGGGGATGGCCTGCTGCTCGGCGACCGGCACCGCCTCGGCGCCACGGATCACGCTGGCGACGACCTGCCCGTTCTGCGGCACGAGGAACGGCTCGCCCGGCTTGAGGGCCGCGATCTTCTGCGCCGCCTCCGGAGGCAGGGCCGCCGTATCGAGCGCCGCGGTGCCGCGCACGAACTGGATGTTCGCGGCCTTCAGCGCCGCCTCGACCTCGGCCATCGTCTGCGCTGCGCCCAGCTTCTTGCCCAGCGCCGGATCGTTCGGCGGCGAGAAGACGATCTGATCGAGCGCGTAGCGCTTGCGCTGG
Source organism: Sphingomonas bacterium (assembly GCA_047602705.1). Taxonomy (GTDB): domain Bacteria; phylum Pseudomonadota; class Alphaproteobacteria; order Sphingomonadales; family Sphingomonadaceae; genus Sphingomonas. Next base: position 6,769 of record JASGGR010000011.1, read on the forward strand.
CCGAACAGCGCGGGATTGCCGGCGATGAACTTCTGCGCGGCGGCCGCATCGGGCACCGGCACCGTCTTGGCTTTCCGCGCCGCGAGCAGATCGATCAGGATGGCGTCCTGCGCGCGCGCGACCTGACCCAGATAGCTGGGCGACTGATCCAGCCCGTCGGCCTTGGCCTTGCTCACCAGGAGCTTGCGATCGATGACGCGCTGGAGCAATTGCGCCATGGCCGCCTTCTTGTCCGCGCCATCCGGAATCCTCGCGGCTTCCAGCTCGGCGTTCAGTTCCTGCTGCGTGATCTCCAGTCCGTTGACCACCGCGACGACCTGACCCTGCGCCTTCTTCTCGCATCCCGCGACCAGCGGCAGCATCGCCACCGCAGCCACGGCCAGACCTACTCTGAGCTTGCTCATCCTGCCTCCCAAGGGAACCACCCTGTTCATTTCCTCATCGTGCTGCGATCGACCCCGACCAGCACCTGCCGCAGCCGCATGCCGATCGCCGCGTAAAGCTCTCGCGCGAACGAGTCGAGCAGCGCGCGCCCGTCCCCGGTGGTCGTCGTCGATATGCGCGCCAGGACGCCGTCCGGAATGACCCCGGCGAAATTCTCCCGCGCCACCGCCTCGCGCTGTTCCGACCATCTGGTGGGGAAATAATCCCCGATGCGCGTCCAGTAGATCAGCTGCTCGCGCCGCAGCTCCGTCTCCGCCACGATATAGCGCGACGGGATCGCCACGCCCGGCGCCAGCGACGTCTCGTGCGGAGCGATCGTCGTCAGGCGGAAGCCGCCAGCGGGATAGCATATCTCCGGCCGGTGGATCTGGATCGTTCCGTCCTGCGCGCCGCTATAGGCGATCAGCAGCATAATGGTTTCGCCGTCCGCGCGGGTATAGGCGCGCGTCACCAGCTGGCTGTAGATCTTGTCGCGCAACTGATCGGCCGGCGGGAGGACCAGCCCGCTCGCCGCCTGATACCGCCATCCGCCAAAGGCTTCCGGCACGAGGGATTCGAGCTTCGCGTCGCCGAGCAGCTTTTCCACGTGACGCGGCTTCAGCGCGAAGCTCGCCGCCGCCGTCGCCAGCAGCGCGCCGCCCAATATCGTCTCGCGCCGCGTCATCCGCGTCTCGCGGCGCCCGGTGCGGTGCAGCCAGTTCTCCTGGTTCATCGCGCCGCCTCCTGCCCTGCCAGCCGATCGCGGATCGGGCGGGCAAGGCGGTCGATCAGCAGGATGCCGAGCAACGCGGTCATGAACATCGTCAACCCGGCGGCGTCGTGGAGGAACCCCTGCCCCGCAGCCTCGCCGAAATGATAGGTGAGCAGCAGCAGGATCAGCACGCGGATCAGGTTCGCGACGATCGAGACCGGCACGATGCACAATGCCAGAAGCAGCATGTAGCGCCAGTTCGCGCTGTGGCGGAGATAGATATAGAACAAGCCCAGCGCCATCAGGCTTATCATCGAGCTCAGCCCCGCGCAGGCGGCGGCGACCAGCATCTCATATTGCCCGATCTGGAGCTGCGCGCCCGATGCCGCGACCGGATAGCCGGCCGCATGAAGGATCGCGACCGCCCATTGCGAGATGGCGATCTTCAGCGGCTGCGTCAGCATCGCGAACAGCGTGTCGGGCGGCGGGAACATGAACATCAGATAGAATAGCGGGAACCACGCCTTGCGCAGCGCCGCCATGCCCCACAACATATAGGCCACCGTCAGCACGGTGGCATAGAGCGACGCGCCCTCGATCTCCACCGTGCTCGTCACGCTGGCGAAGATGTAGAGCGGCAGCAGCAGCGCGAGGGCGGCAATTCCCAGCGGCCATGATCCGGGCCGCGCCACCGCGCGAGCGGCGCTCCACTCGCGGCTGAGCAGCCACAGCCCCGTGGCCAATACGATCGGCCCGTGCCCGCCCTGTTCGGTGGACCAGCTTTCCTGCGCGACATGGATCATCACCGGAATGGTGATCGCCAGCAACCCCAGAATCAGGACGGCCGAAGACCTGGCCCATGCGACGGATATCCCCCGACTTTCCGTCGCAAGACCTGCTTCCACGGCGGATACACCTCCAGAGGAGCCGACAGATCACCATGATGCCGGCGGGTTCCTTGGGTTTTCGTATCGAAATGCCGGAAGTTCCGCAAGGATCGCCGCTTCGCCGCTGTACCGTTCGAACCATTTCGGCACATTAACGATATATGCCAATATTGCCGCGCGCCGGTTCCGGATGCTACTTGCGGGGCGTTCGGCGACGGCCCATCCGGACGGTGTGTTTGCAAGAGGCAGAGAAAATCCGCTCTATCATGCGAGGGGCGGTCCCTGACTGAAGCGCGGTTGATCGATGCAGACGGCATATGACTGGATTACTACCGCCCTGTTCGCCGGGCTTGCGGTGCTGCTGCTGCAACGCTCGTCGCAGGACGATCCGCCCGACCGCCTGTGGCAATATCTCCCGCCGGCGCTCGGCTGCGCGGCCGCGAACTATTTCGGCAATGATAGCAGGCACCTGATCGCCGTCTTCATCCTCGCGGCAACCGTCGGCTATATCATCTACGTCCTGAAGCCGGGCCTCATGCCGAAGGAATGATGGCGGCGGACCCGTCCGCCGCCATCGTCACAGCCCCGCCATCACCGGGGCGACAGCCGCCGCGAGGACGGCGTTGCCCGCGGCATTCAGGTGGATGCCGTCGCCCTGGAAATACGGATCGTAAGGCGCGGCATTGGGGCACGCGCCCTCCACGCCGATCTCCGGTATCGTGTGGATCGGGATATAGGCGTCGCATATCGACGATCCATGATTGGCGTCGAAATACGCATTGTAAGCGGCGCGGTTCGTGGGGTTGTCCACCGGATCGGCCGCGTCGATGCTGGTCATCAGCACCAGCTTCGCCACCCCGGCCGCGCGCCTGGCCCTGAAATAGGATTCGGTGATCCCGGTGGAGCCATATTGCCCCGCGACGGTGGCATTGCGCTGGTTATACCATTCCCACGTCGCCAGATGCATCGGCGTATCGCCCAGCACCGCCAGCATCGGATCGATCTCCGCCGTCGCGGCGGCGCGCATCACGGCCATCGTCGTGCCGACATAGCCGAGATTGGTCCAGCTTCCGAACGGCCAGCCATTCGCCGCCGCGACCTGCGCCGGATAAGTCTCCTCCGCGCGGGCCGGCATGCCATAACCAGCGGTGAGGCTGTCGCCATGGAACACGCGGAACGCGCCGCCCGCCCATGGGTAAGGCGAGCTATATTTATCGCGCGCCCATTTCTCCGCCTGCATCATCTCAAAGGCCGTGAGCGCCCGGTTCCAGACAATGACGTCGTAGATTTCCGCCTTGGCCGCCGTGGACGGGGTGGCGGGCGCGCCGCCGATCCCGACATTGTGCCCCGCCGCCGACTGGAGCGCCCCGATCTGGCTGCAGCAGGTGCCGTTGATATAGTAACGCCCGCTATATTGATCGGGCAGCCCGGCGGTATAACCCACCGTCGTCAGCCCTGCGCCCGAATAGGGAATCTGCCCGGTCGTGAAGACGCCCACGCGCGCGCCGGAGGCAAACAGGCAATAGCCGGTCACGTTGGAAGCGGAGAACAGATAGCCATATTGGCTCGCCTGCACGTTGCGGCAGACGACGAGAACGCTGCTCGTCTTCGTCTGGCAGGCGGTGGCCACCGCATTGGCCGTCCCCGCATCCAGATATTGCGCGCCGGAGAACAGGACATAGGGTTTGCCGCCCGCGCCGCCGGTGCGGTATTTCGGCTGGGCCGCTGAAGTCGCTTGCGCTGCCGCCAGCCCGCCGACGCTATCCGCCCAGCTCGCGAGAGCAGTATTGTCCGCCTGCGGCGCGATCGCGTCAGCCGACCAGCGCGCCACGATCGCCGCCTGCTGCGGAAGTGGAGATATGGCTGGCGGGAGCACCGAAGCCCCCCGCCAGCGATGCGCCTGTCCGGCAATAGAGAAACCGAGCGGCATCACGCCAGCGCCACGATATCGGCAGCGGTCGTGCCGGTCGCACGGACATGGCTGGCGCGCACGTCGATCACCTGCCCGGCGGCGATGTTGCGGAAAGTCACGTCGCTCGCAGCCCCGACGCCGCGCACCACCACATTGCCCGCCGTCCCGACATAAAGCGCCTTGGGCACGAGGGGCAGCGGCACGGCATCGCTCGGCACGATGGCGTAAGGCGCGGCGGCAGGCGCCATGACGGTGTCACTGAACTGAGCGAAGGGATCGACAGGCATGAGAACATCTCCTTTTGCAACGCCGCCGGACAAGCCGAATCGGCAAGGGAATGTTCTCGTAATGTTCCATATTGCCCGTAGGACAGCTTTTTCTCCCCGCGATAAGGGATCACGGGCGCATGGAAACCGTCCTGCCGCTATCGCTCATTTCGCGGTTCGTCGCCGGGACAAGCAAGGAACCCCGGATCGGTTGCCCCTTACGGTCAGCGCGGCAGGTCGGCCCGTCCGGGCTTCAGCACGAACCAGATATAGGCAATCACCGCCACGATCACGAGCACGGCCAGCAAGGCATAGCCGTTGTTGCCAAGATAATTGGCCAGCCCGCAGCCGAGGGCCGGGGGTATGTAATTGACGACCCGATCGTTTTCCGGCCGCGTGCCCATGGATCGCTGGAGGAACAGCACGGCCAGCGCGGCGAAAAGTGCTACCGTCAGCCAATCATAGACTGTTTCCATTCCGTCTTTTCCCCGCATCTTCGAAACGTAACGATAAAGGGGCTGCTCCCCTTCCCGGCAAGGTCGTCAGCCGATGGTCCGCTGCGCCTGCAATGCCGGTTTTAGCCCAGCGTAATCGATATTCGCAAAGGAACAATTGCGCGGCGAAAGCCTCACGGGCCGATATCGGCGCTCGTGGCCTTGAGGTGATGCCCGCCGCCGGTTCCGAGTCCCAGCGCCTTCGCCACGCGGTCATTCCATCCATAGGGGTCCGACCGGACGATCGGCACGCCGGAATCATCGAGAAGCACCGTCTGGTAGAGCATCCTGACGGGTATCTCGCGCGGCAGCGGCACGAAGGTTTCCTTGTCCGTCGCCCGCGCGCGTTGCCACTGATCGGTGACGCCCTCGTCCTTCGCGAGCATGTCGGCGAAGCTCAGGGCATCCTCCACCCGCACGCAGCCATGGCTGTGCTGTCGCCGCGTCGCCGAGAAGAGCTGCTTGGCGGGGGTGTCGTGCAGATAGATCGCCTGATTGTTCTTCATGTCGAACTTGACGAGGCCGAGCGAATTTTTCGGTCCCGACCGCTGAACGATCCGGCCGTCCTTCCAGATCATGTTGTTCCGGCGGAGATAGCCCGCGCCCTTGCCTGCTATCTCCTTGTTCTGGATCGATTTCGGCACGGTCCAGGTGGGATTGGCGACAAGCCGGAATATGGGCGATCCGAGTTGCGGCGTTTCCTTGTCCGGCTCGCCCACCACCACCCTGCGGGTGTCGGCGATCTTCCCGTCGCGCCAATAGGTGAGCCGGGCGGCGGCGAGATTGACGTCGATGCGCGTCGCGGGCGCATCGCGGTCCAGCCAGCGCAGGCGCTCCATGTTCACCGCGATGGCGCGGGCGCGATCCATGTCGGAGAGATTGAGGATCGCGAGCACATCGCTTCCGATCACGCCATCCGGCCTTATGCCGTAATCGGCCTGCATGGCCTTGATCGCGGCAACCTTGGCCGCGTCGTAGAGATCGCCCTGCCCCGGCTCCTTGAGATAGTCGAAAACCGCAAGCTGATGCGCGATCGCGGGGATGCGCCGGTCGCGGGTTCCCGGCCTGATCGCGGCGCCCACGTCCGGAATGGCGGCGGATTGCGCATTCCCATGTGCGCGGAGCGCGACATAGGCGTCGGAAAGCTTGCGGTAACCATCGTCCTGCGGCGCAAGGCTGTTCAGCCATTCCCCCACCTTGCCCGCCTTCAGGGCCTCCGCCAGACCGATCTGGAGATCGGGGTGCGGGCGCGGCACGGTATAGACGTCGAAAAGCTTGTCCGGGTCCGTCGCTCCCCGGGCGAGCGCGCCGGCATAGGCCAGCGCGACGCGCGTCAGTTGGGCATTGTCGCGGCTGGCGCCGATGTCGAACCGCATGCCGTCCAGACCATGAATGGCGCGTTTGCCGATGGCGTCCCGCAATTGCGCGATCGCCTGATCGCTCCACTCGGCGTTCTGAAGCGTGGCGGCCTTGTCGTGCCGGTTTTGGGAAGGATTCTGACAGCCGGTCAGAAGAAGCGAGGTTGCAAGCAGGGATGAACCGATCAGACCGACGCGCACATATGTCTCCCATCTGGTGCCGATACCAACGCTCCCCTTGTGGATCGGCTCCATGGAACGGCTTCGGCGAGGGACAGGAATCGCTTCCTGTCCGCGCCGCCGCGATCACCGAATCCCGAAATGCTGCTCCAGCGCGGCCACGCCGGCCGGCGTGACGGCGAGCGCACGGCTCCCCGATGTCTGGCGCACCCAATGCCGGTCCAGAAAGAGCCGAAGCATTTCCCGGCCGACCGCCCCGGCCACATGAGGACGCCGCTCGCTCCAATCCAGACACGGCCGGCAAAACGCCCTTTGGCGCTTCGCCGGAGCGGCGGGCGCGAGATCGCCGGATTCGATTCCCAATCCTTGAAGGAATGCGATGCCGGAGGTCGTCATCGCCCCCGTCTCCGCGGTCCATTCCAGATAGCCCGAGGCCACGAGGAAATCGGCGATCCGGATCGAAACTTCCCCCGCAAGATGGTCGTAGCACCGGCGCGCATGCCGCATCGCGCGATCGGCGGGTCCGCAGCTTACGGGCCGGGAGCATCGCGCGGCTTCCGCCATGCCCGCCACACCCATCATATCCTCGATCATGCGCGCGACGGCGGGGGTCGCCAGCCGGAAATAGCGGTGCCGCCCCTGCGCGGTCACGGCGAGCAGCCTGCCATCGACCAGCCGCCCCAGATGCCCGCTCGCCGTCGCCGGCGTGACGCCTGATGCATGCGCCAGCTCGCCGGCGGTCAGCGACCGGCCGTCCATCAGCGTGACCAGCATGGCGGTCCGGGCAGGCTCGCCGATCAGGGCGCCGATTTCCGCGAGAGGAAGAATGCCGCTCATCACGCCATCATAACGCAACCGCGCGACCAATGCTTCGGCGGCGGCCGAAATATAGGCTCGAAAGCGCGCCTATCGCGCAGGCTTGGCACCCAGCATGGGCAGGACCTTGTCGAGCGGCAGCGCCTCGATCGTTCCCTGATCCCCCTTTACCGTGGTGCCGGCGAACAGGGAGTTGATCGCCGCTTCCTCGGTCGCCTCCGCCACGGCCTGGAACAGCGGCGACATCGCGTCATTGGCGAGCTGCTCCACCGTCGCCGTCCCCGATCGCCGCGCGGGCGTGCGGCGCACCGCCGGGCTCGTCGAGAAGGCGACGGCATAATCGCCCGAGCCGTTCGAGAAGCCGGAGCCGGTGCGCGCGATGCCGGCGAAGGCGCGCTCCGCCAGCCGCCGCAGGTTGCGGTCGGAAAGCGGCGCATCGGTCGCCACGATCACGACGACCGAACCGTCCGCCTTCTTCTGCTCTATCTCGCGCCTGAAATCATATTGGCCGAGCCGGACGCCGACCGGCACGCCCGCAATGGTCAGCACGCCGCCGTAATTGGTCTGGGTGAGCACGCCCACCGTCCAGCCGCCGAGCGATTGGGGAAGCTTGCGCGAGGCCGTGCCGATCCCGCCCTTCCAGCCGAACGCGACCGTGCCGGTGCCCGCGCCGACCGCGCCCTCCGCGACCGGCCCCTCCTGCGCGCTTTCGATCGCGCGGCGCGCATCGGCGATCGTGACGTGCCGGCCGCGAATGTCGTTCAGGAAGCCGTCATTGGTTTCGCCGACGACGGCGTTGACCGATCGCACCTGCTCGTTGCCCGGCTGGGCCAGGGTCCATTCGACCGCCGCCGCCGCGCCTTCCGCGACGTTCAGCGTGTTGGTGAGGAGGATCGGCGTCTCGATCTCGCCCAGTTCCTCGATCTGGGTCGAGCCGATGAACTTGCCGAACGCATTGGCGACGAAGAAGCCCGCCGGCACCTTGTCCTGGAACAGGTTGCCGCCGTGCGGCAGCACCGCCGTCACGCCGGTATGGACATGATCGCCGCGCACGATCGTCACCTGTCCGACCCTGACGCCGGCGACATCGGTGATCGCGTTCAGCGGACCGGGCTGGAGGATGCCGATGCGCACCCCGGCTTCCCGGGCGCGCGGCGCGGCCGAAGCGGCCGTGGCCGCGGTCATCAGGACTGTGGCGATGGCGGCGGATGCCTTCATGTTCGCTCCCCTTTCGGGCGGCAATGCCTCCATTCTCCCGCAAGGTTAAGCGAAATGTCCTACCGACGATTCCCAAGACCACGCATCGCGGCAGCCTGCCGGACGTTCCATCGTTTTCGGAGGAAAGATGACCCCCGGAAAAATCTGGCATTTTCCGGGGGTTATCATGGTGGGCGTGGCAAGGATTGAACTTGCGACCCCTGCGATGTCAACACAGTGCTCTACCACTGAGCTACACGCCCACGGGGAGTGGGGCCTTTAGCCGCGCCTTCGGGAGCGCGCAAGCATCGAAATCGGATTTTTCAGCTCAATCCGCTCACATTGTCCGTTTCGAACATGCGGTCCACTTCCAGCACCAGATCGCGCAGGTGGAACGGCTTGGAAAGGACGCGGGCCTGCGGCACGCTCTTGCCCGCCTTCAGCGTCACGGCGGCGAATCCGGTGATGAACATCACGCGCATGTCCGGCGCGATATCGGATGCTTTCTGCGCCAGCTCGATCCCGTCCATCTCCGGCATCACGATGTCGGTCAGCAGCAGGTCGAATCGCTCGGTCTCGACCAGCGGCAGCGCGGCGGTGCCGCGATCGACCGCCGTCACGGCATAGCCGGAACGCTCCAGCGCCCGGGTAAGATATTCGCGCATCACCTGATCGTCCTCGGCCAACAGAATCCTGATCATGGTGGTTAGTCGGTCCTTGCCTGTGGCCGCGCGTCTTCAAGGCGGGCATTATGCGCCAATCCATTAAGAAATTCCACCTGGGCAAGGCCCCGGTTGCGACGAGCCGCGCCCTGCCATAGGCTGGTGCGCCAGATGCAGATGACGCGATCATTCGACATTCTCGGCTCCCCCGACCAGCCGGAAAGCCCCGTGGTGATTTCCGTTCCCCACGCGGGGCGGGACTATCCGTTCGCGCTGCGCGCCAATCTGCGCGTCCCGGCGGAAATGCTGGCGGTGCTGGAGGATCGCCATATCGACGCGGTGGCGCTGGCCGCGCGCGGAGCGGAGACGCTGTTCGTCCAGCGCGTCGGCCGCGCATGGATTGACCTGAACCGCGCCGAGCACGAACGCGATTCGGGTATCGACGACGGCGCGCCCGCCGGCCATCCCAGCCCGAAGGTGCGCGGCGGGCTGGGAATCGTGCCGCGCCGCACCGCGCGCACGGGGGAATTGTGGCAGCGGCGCTTCCCGGCGGAGGAGATCGCCGCGCGGATCGCCGCCGATCACCGGCCCTATCATGCGGCGCTGTCCCATGCGCTGGAGCGCGCGCGGGCGCGGTTCGGGCGCGCGGTGCTGCTCGATCTCCATTCTATGCCGCCGATCCCCGGCAGCGGCGCCCGCTTCGTCACAGGAGATCGATTCGGGCGCGCGTGCGGCGTGCGCTTCATCCGCCGGGCGGAAGCCGTGATCGCGCGCGCCGGCCTGCATTGCGTGCGCAACGCGCCTTATGCCGGCGGCCATATCCTCGAGCGGCACGGCAATCCGGCCGCGCATATCCATGCGATCCAGCTCGAACTCGATCGCTCGCTCTATCTCGATCATGCGATGGACCAGCCCGGCGCGGGCGTGGAGCCGATGGCGGCCCTGATCCGCGCGATGATCGACGCGCTGGCGGAGGAAGCGCTCGACAATCCGGGGACGCTCGCCGCCGAATAAAAAAACCGCCTCGCGTAGCAACGCGAGGCGGCCAAGGTTCAGGGAGGAGACACGCCAGAGGCGTGCCGCGCGGTGCCGCGAAAGGGGGGACACGTCACCACGCACCAACAACATAAGAGCCGCGCGCGACGTTGCAAGAGCCGCGAACAGCGGCTCGCCGATTTTATCGCGCGGATCGCAGGCTCATGCGGGCGAGCAGATTGTCGCGCAGGATGAACTGGTGCCGGATCACCGCGCCGATGTGGATCGCCAGCAATGCCACCATCAGCCAGCCGGCCGGGCCGTGGATCGTCCCGCCCAGATCGGCACTGGCGGCGGAGGCCGGCAGATAGGGGATGTCGAACGCGCCGAACCAGGTGAGCGGGCGGCGATGCTCCGGCCCGGACACCATCAGCCAGCCGGAAAGCGGCAGGACGATCAGCAGCACGTAGAACAGCGCATGGACGGCATGGGCGGCGCCGCGCTCCCATGGCGCGATCTCCGGCGGCAGCGGCGGCGCGCGATGCGCGATCCTCCAGCCGAGCCGGGCCGCCGTCAGCGCCAGCACGGTGATGCCCACCGCCTTGTGGGCGGGCATCAGCGCGCGCAGCGCCGGCAGCGGATCATGCCCGATGCCGACGACGATGTTGAACAGCACCAGCAGCGCGATGGCCCAGTGGAGCACGACTGCGACGCTGGAATATCGGGCGTCCATCATCGGTCGGGTCATCGCGTCTGCTCCCTCGTTCAGGCGTTGGCCACCGGCTGCGGCAGATGGCCGAGACGGACCTGCCGCGCGAAGATATCGCGCATCAGCGACAGAGAGAAGAGATGCGCATAGATCAGCGGCAGCATGCCGGACTTGGACATCTTGCGGAGCTGATCGCCGCGCAGGTCCGCCAGCTTCTCCTCGTTCACCATCTGGAAGCCGCGATAGACGAACGGCTGGGCATAGCCCTCATGCTGGATGGAGACTTCGCCTTCCATCAGCAGCTCCAGCTCGCGCAGCTCCTGCACGAAGGCGCCGGTGCGCGCGCCCGCCTGCTCGAACGATTCGTTGAACGACAGGATGTTGCGGGTCAGCTCGCTCGGCTGGCCGTTCTCGAACAGCAGGTCGCCTTCCTCGAAGCTGCCCACGGTGTCGGCGGTGGGATCGAAGCACAGCGACAGCTCCTGCGCGTCCGGGCGCAGGCGCGCCAGCATGAACGGATAGCGGCGGACATAGGCCGGGACGTAGAAATTCTCGTCCGTCAGCTTGCCATCGGCATCGATGAAGACGTTGATGCCCTCGTTCAGCCCCATCAGCGCCAGCGGCACGGCATCCTCGCCCGCGCCGAACACGATCGGCATGAAACGCTGCGCCAGCGGGAATTCCTCCACCGTCAGCGGAATCGCATGCTGAGTGGCCAGGAACGGCGCGGCGGTGGCGGGACGGAGGCGGTATTCAGCGTGCAGCTCGCTCGAAAGCGGCTCCAGGCCATTGTAGAAAAGCGGAAGCTGCTGCGGCGCGCTGGCCATTATTCTCTCCAGGTCTCGAACAAACGGATCGGGCCGCGTCGGCCCGGATCGACCGGCCCTATTCGCCCTGCCCTTCCGGCGCAAGCATAACGAGCTTGCCGGGGTTCATGATGCCCTTCGGGTCCATCGCCCGCTTGATCGCGCGCAGCGCCGTCATCCGGGCGGGGGAAGAGAGCCGCGCCAGCTCCGTCAGCTTCATCTGGCCGATGCCGTGCTCGGCGGAGATCGATCCCCCCGCCTCCACCACCAGATCGTCGACGAAGCGCGTCACCGCCGGCGCCTCCTCCGCCATCCAGCGCTTCGGCTCCGCGCCTGCGGGCGCGCGGACATGGAAATGGATGTTGCCGTCGCCGAGATGGCCGTAGCCGAAGGCGCTCGCGCCGGGAAAGCGCGCCTCGCACCGCGCCGCCGCCTCGATTATGAAGCGCGGCATCGTCTCGATCGGCACGGAGATGTCGTGCTGCGCGGCCGGGCCGCTGGCGCGCTCCACCTCCGAGATCGATTCGCGGATGCGCCAGAAGGCGTCGGCCTGCGCCTCGCTCGCCGCGATCGCCGCGTCCGCGATCAGCCCGTCCGACAATGCGGCGGCGAGCACCCACTCCACGATCGCGGACGGCGGCGCGGCGGGGTCGGCGGTCGTCACTTCCACCAGCGCGTGCCACGGATGAGCGCCAGACAAAGGCGCGCGGGCGCCGGGGATATGGCGCAACACCGCTTCGAGCGCCGTGCCCGGCAACAACTCGAAGCTCTCCACATCCTCGCTCGCGCGCTGGAAACGGCGGAGCAGCGCCAGCGCATCCGCCGGATCGGCCAGCCCGATCCACGCCACGGCGCGCGCCGCGACCGCAGGCACCAGCCGCAATGTCGCGGCGGTGACGATTCCCAGCGTCCCTTCCCCGCCGATCATCAATTGCGTGAGGTCATAGCCGCGATTGTCCTTCTTCAGCGCGGCGAGGCCGTCGTGAATCTGCCCGTCCGGCAATACGATTTCCAGCCCCGCGACCAGCCCGCGCATCGTGCCGAAGCGCAGCACCTGCGTGCCGCCCGCATTGGTGGAGACCAGCCCGCCGACCGTCGCCGAGCCCTTCGCCCCCAGCGACAGGGGGAAACGCCGCCCCACGGCAAGCGCGGCGGCGTGGAGATCGGAGAGGATCACGCCTGCCTCCACCACCGCCAGCCCGGCCTCCGCATCGAGCGCGCGGATCGCATTCATCCGCCGGGTGGAGAGAATCGCCGCGCCGCCGTCCGCCGGCGGCGTCGCGCCGCCGACCATCGACGTGTTCCCGCCCTGCGGCACCAGCGGCACGCCCAATGACGCGGCGGCGGAGACGATCGCGGCGACCTCTTCGGTGGAGGCCGGCTGGAACATCACCGGCGCATGGCCATGCCAGCGCCCGCGCCAGTCCGTCTCCAGCGGCGCGATCGCGTCGCGATCCGTGACGATGGCGCGTGGCGGCAGCTTCGTGGACAGGATTTCGATCAGGCGGGTCTGGACGGGAGTCATGCACATGTTCATGCCATGCAATTCATCCGACGTTCAAACCCCATCGCCCACGGCTGCTGCAATTTGCCATGTTGAAGCGCGTCCCGCCCCTGATGATGCTCGCCGCCGCCACGCCGATTCTGGTGTCGGCGGAATGGCCGGTCGCGGACGATCTCGCCGGCACGCAATGGGCGCAGGTCATCATCCAGCAGCGCATGGTGATCCGCATCCCGCGCGCGGACCCGACGCAGCGCGTGCGGGAGCCTTATCGCCCCCCTCCCCCGCCGCCGCGCGTCGTGTGGCGTGAGGCGAGAGCGCCCAAATGCGTGCCGGCGGAAGCGATCGTCGCGGCGGCGATGGCGGACGGCAATGTCGATCTGGAGACGATCGACGGCCGCCGGCTCCGCGCGAAGCTGGGCGCGAATTGCCCGACGCTCACCTTCTATTCCGGCTTCTATCTGAAGCGCACAGGCGACGGCCTGATCTGCGCCGGGCGCGACGCCTTGCGCTCGCGATCCGGCGCGCACTGCGAAATCGCGGAGTTCCGCACGCTCGTGCCGAAGCGCTGAGCGTGCGTTTTCGTCGCGTCGCACGAGAGAAAACTTGACTTTTCGGCCGCAATCGCGTTCCGACGAGCCATAGGGCGACGGGGTGCGCCCGCTTGCTCTTTCTCGGAACCGCCATGAGCTTTGCCGATCTCGGCCTGTCAGATGAATTGCTTCGCGCCGTAGCCGATACGGGCTACACCGAACCGACCCCGATCCAGGCATCGGCGATCCCGTCCGTGCTGATGATGCGCGACATGATCGGCATCGCCCAGACGGGCACGGGCAAGACCGCCAGCTTCGTGCTGCCGATGATCGACATCCTCGCCCACGGCCGCAGCCGCGCGCGCATGCCGCGCAGCCTGATCCTGGAGCCGACGCGCGAGCTTGCCGCGCAGGTGGCGGAGAATTTCGAGAAATACGGCAAATACCACAAGCTCTCGATGGCGCTGCTGATCGGCGGCGTGCAGATGGGCGATCAGGTGAAGGCGCTGGAAAAGGGCGTCGACGTGCTGATCGCGACGCCGGGGCGCCTGATGGACCTGTTCCAGCGCGGCAAGATATTGCTGAACGGCTGTTCGATGCTGGTCATCGACGAGGCGGACCGGATGCTCGACATGGGCTTCATCCCGGACATCGAGGAAATCTGCACCAAGCTCCCGGCGCAGCGGCAGACCCTGCTGTTCTCCGCGACCATGCCCGCGCCGATCAAGAAGCTGGCCGACCGTTTCCTTTCCAATCCCAAGTCGATCGAGGTGGCGCGGCCCGCGACCGCCTCCACCAACATCACGCAGCGTCTGGTGAAGGTCGATTCGCGCAAGAAGCGCGATGTGCTCCGCAAGATGCTGGTGGCGGAGGATGTCACGAGCGCGGTCATCTTCTGCAATCGCAAGACAACGGTGCGCGAACTCAACAAGAGCCTCCAGCGCCACGGCTTCCGGTCCGGCGAGATTCATGGCGACATCGACCAGTCGGCGCGCATCGCCGAACTGGAACGCTTCCGCACCGGCGACGTCAACATCCTGGTCGCTTCCGACGTGGCGGCGCGCGGGCTGGACATCAAGGGCGTCAGCCATGTGTTCAACTTCGACGCGCCATGGCATCCCGACGATTATGTGCACCGGATCGGCCGCACGGGCCGCGCGGGCGCGAAGGGCGTCGCCTATACCCTCGTCACCTCCGAGGATGCGGAGGCCATCGACAATATCCAGAAGCTGATCGGCCAGAAGATCGAGACCATCGGCGCGCCCGCCGTGGAAGCGGAGCAGAAGGAAGACCGGCGCGAGGAAAAACCGCGCAGCCGGGACCGGAAGGTCGCCGATCGGAAGAACGACGACCGCAAGAGCGATGACAGGAAACCCGCCCGCCGGAGCGAACCCGCGCCGGTCAGGGAACCCTCGCGCGCGCGCCGCCCCGAACCCGTGGACGAAGGCCCGGACGAGGGCTGGAACGGACCCGTTCCGGAATTCCTGTCGGTCGGCTTCGACCTCTGAATTTCCCGACCGTCAAGGGGATTGCATAGCTTGCAAACCCGACGGGGCAGGCGGGTAAGGTTAAGGAGCGAACAGAGTTTATCCCTCGCCCCATAGGGGAGAGGGTTGCGGAGACTTGGGCAGCTTGCTGCCTTAGTCGTAGCTGGGTGAGGGGGAAGCGGCGTCACATTGGCGTGGCCACTTCGCCTCCACCCCTCATCCAACTTCGCCTGGCCTCGCTTCGCTCCGCAAGGCTTCGTATCCTTCTCCCACAAGGGGAGAAGGATAAGCGATGTGTAAACCAGCCACCCAACATCGCATCCTCGCAAACCGTAACCGCCCTACAACAACCCCTTGGCCCGCATGCTGCTATGCCCGCCCGATCCGATGATGATGTGGTCGTGGACGGAGATATTGAGCCGCTTGCCCGCTTCGACGATCTACCGCGTGACGTCTATGTCCTGTCGGCTGGGCTCGGGCGACCCGCTGGGATGGTTATGGACCAATATCAGCGCGGCCGATCCCAGGTCGATGGCCCGGCGGATCACCTCGCGCGTATAGATGGCGGCCTGATCGATGGAGCCGTCGCCCATATGCTCGTCGCGGATCAGCATGTTGCGGCTGTTGAGATGCAGCACCCGCACGCGCTCCACCCCCAGATAGGCCATGTCCGCGCGCAGATAGTCGAGCAGCGCCTGCCAGCTCGCCAGAACGGGCTTTTCCGCCACCTCGTTCCGCAGCATCCGCAGCAGCGTCGCATGGACGATCTTGATGGCGGCGATGCTGGTGTCGCCCATGCCGGGCACGCGGGCGATGGCCTGCCAGTCCGCCGTCATCAGCCCGCCGATCCCGCCGAACTCCCGCAGCAGCGCCTTCGCCAGCGGCTTGGTGTCGCGGCGCGGGATGGCGAGGGCCAGCAGATATTCGATCAGTTCATGGTCATGCAGCGCATCGCCGCCGCTCTCCGCCAGTTTCCGGCGCAGCCGGGCGCGATGTCCCGCGCCGTCATGGCTGGCCCTGCTTGCCGCATCCGCCAATTTTCAAAGCCCCCATTGCTCATCCGACGCCTATGCGCTGCGGATTTTCCGGGCAAGGATATTTAGTCTGTCTGGGACGTTATGCAGGCGTTACAGATGGCAAATGCTGTTCGAGAGCCGGGGTTGACCAGACGGATGGAAGATGAAGGCGGCGACATGAAGGTTCGCCGGAACTGGTTGCGCTGGCTGGGCGTGGGCACGGGATCGCTCGCGCTGGTGCTGGTCGCCCTGTGGACGCAGCGCGCGCCCATCGCCGAGAATTTTATCAGCCGCGAACTGAACCGGCGCGGGGTCGAGGCGCGTTACGATCTGGCGCATATCGGCCTTCGGACGCAGCGGATCGAAAATATCGTGCTGGGCGATCCGGCCAACCCCGACTTCACGGCCAGATGGATGGAGGTCGACATCGCCTTTGCGGGCGTGACGCCGGAAGTGGCGGCGGTGCGCGCGGGCGGGGTCAGGATGCGCGCCTTGCTGCATCGGGGCGTCCTCGATCTGGGCGAACTCGACAAGTTCCGCGATCCGACTTCCACCGAACCGTTCAGCCTGCCGGATCTTGTCCTGGGGCTGAACGATGCGCGGGTCCGCCTCGATACCGATGCCGGGGCCGTGGGAATGCGGATGGACGGGACGGGCAATCTCCAATCCGGCTTTCGCGGCAAGCTCGCCGCCGTCATGCCCCGCGCGAAGGTGGCCGATTGCGGCCTGGCGGACGGATCGGCATGGCTCGACATCCGCACGAATGCGGGACAGCCCCGTCTTTCCGGGCCGCTGCGGGGCAAGGCGCTTGCCTGCCGGGGCGTGGCCACGGCGATGGCGCGCCCGGTCGCCAATATCGACCTCACGCTCGGCAAGGCGCTGGATCGCTGGACCGGAACGGCGCAGCTTGGCGGAGAGGCGCTCAAGTCCAACGGGATCGTGCTGGCGTCGCCCTCGGCGCGGGTCAGCTTCGACGGCACGGCCAAGGCCACCGGCGGACAGGCGCGCATCGCCGCGCGCGCCTTTTCGGCCGGGGCCGCCATGGCCGAGCAGACGGTGCTCAACGGCACATGGAACACCGGGGACAACG
Source organism: Sphingomonas bacterium (assembly GCA_047602705.1). GTDB lineage: Bacteria > Pseudomonadota > Alphaproteobacteria > Sphingomonadales > Sphingomonadaceae > Sphingomonas. Next base: position 23,793 of record JASGGR010000011.1, read on the forward strand.
GCGCGAATTTCCAGGGCGAGCTTTCCGCCCGCCACATCCGCGCGTCGGGCCGCGATCCTCTGGCGTCCCTGCGCGAATCGAGCGCCGGTTCGCCGGTCGGTCCTCTCGCCGCCCGTCTGGCCGACGCCTTGCAGCGCGCGGGGGAGGATAATCTCCTCCATGCGCGCCTCGCCCTCGTCCAGCGGGAAAGCGCGGGCAGCATCGTCCTCAACGACACGCATTTCTCCGCGCGCAGCGGTGCGCGCGCCGATCTGTCGCAGGACGGCCGCTTCACCCTGACCTGGCCGGGCCGCAAGGGCGCGGGCGTGGACTGGGCGCTCGACGGCGCGGTGACGACCGACGGCGGCGGCCTGCCGCGATCGGCGTTGCGGCTCGCCAGACGGCCCGGCGGCGGCTTTGGCGGGCAATGGTTCGTCGACCCCTATCAGGCGGCGGGCGCTTCCCTGTCGCTGGAGCCGGTGCGATTCTCGGCCGGACCGGAAGGACAGACCCGCTTTTCCACCGTCATGCGAATGGACGGTCCCTTGCCCGATGGCGGGATAAAGGGCCTCACCGCGCCGGTCGAAGGCGTTCTGGCGTCCAACGGGGCGCTCTCCATCAACCCTCATTGCGTCCCCATATCGCTGAGGGAGGCGCGCTATGGCGGCTTCGCGCTGGGCCGGACGCGGCAGACTCTTTGCCCTCTGGCGGGCGGGCCGATGCTGGCCATGGGCGCGGGCGGTCTGCGCGGCGGCGTGTCCGTCCGCAATGTCGCCCTCGACGGCCGCAGCGGCAACAGCCCCATGCATCTGAAGGCGGATGAGGCGCGGTTCGTGCTCGGCCAGACCGGCTTCCAGCTCGCCAATGCCGCCTTCACCGTGGGACCGCAGGACGCGCGGGTGCGGCTGGCCGCGGCGAAGCTGGACGGGCGCCTGTCCGGACAGGGCTTCGCCGGCAAGGTCGAGGATGCCGGGGGCCGGATCGGCGCCGTTCCGCTCATCGTCGAAAACGGCCGGGGCGACTGGCGTTTCGCGGATGGCGTCCTGACGTTCAGGGCGGCCCTCTCCGTGCGCGATGCGGAGCAGAAACCGCGCTTCAATCCGCTGAACGTGCCGGACTTCGCCCTCACCATGAAGGGCGGGCGCATCACCGCCACAGGCAATCTGCGCGCCCCGCGCAACGGCGCTCTGGTGGCGCGGGCGGACATCGTCCATGACCTCAACAGCGCGAAGGGCAACGCGCTCCTCTCCGTGCCCGGCCTCGTGTTCGATCCCGGCCTGCAGCCCGACGATCTGACCGGACTGGCGCTGGGCGTCGTCGCGAACGTGTCGGCCACCGTCACCGGCGAAGGCCATATCCGCTGGAACGATTCGACCGTGACCAGCGACGGCCTGTTCCGCACGGACAATGCCGATCTGGCGGCGGCGTTCGGCCCCGTGCAGGGCCTGTCCGGCGAACTGCGCTTCACCGACCTCCTGGGACTGGTGAGCGCGCCCGGACAGGAAGCGCGCATCAAATCCGTCAATCCCGGCGTCGAGGTGCGCGACGGCGTGGTGCGTTACCGCCTCGAACCCAATCAGCATGTCCATATCGAAGGCGGCGGATGGCCCTTCGCGGGCGGGCAGCTTGTCCTGCTGCCCACCACCATGGATTTCAGCGCGGATGTCGACCGCTACATGACCTTCCGCGTCCTGGGGCTGGACGCCGGGGCCTTCATTCAGGCGATGGAGCTGAACAATGTGTCGGCCACCGGGACGTTCGACGGCATCATGCCGCTCATCTTCAACGCCAGCGGCGGACGGGTATCGGGCGGCGTATTGGTGGCAAGGCAGCAGGGCATGCCCCCCCTGATGATGCCCGAAGGCGTCCTGCCCAGCATCCCCTGCGATCCCGCGCGCCAGTCCGGCGTTCTCTCCTATGTCGGCCCGGTGTCGAACGAGCAGATCGGCACCATGGGCAAGATGGCCTTCGACGCGCTCAAGGACCTGCAATATAAATGCCTCACCATATTGCTGGACGGCGCGCTGGACGGCGAGATGGTGACGAACGTGGTCTTCAACGGCGTCAATCGCGGCAAGCTGGGCGACGCGCCGGAGGGCATCGCGCGCAGCTTCATCGGCCTGCCGTTCATCTTCAACGTGCGGATCGCCGCGCCTTTCCGGGGCTTGATGGGCACGGCCCAGTCGCTCGTCAATCCCAACGCCCTCATTCAGAACAACATCGGCGACGATGTGCAGCGAAAGATGCGGGAAGGGGTTGCGGTTCAGCCTGCGGCAAGCGAAACTATGTCAGACGGGGAGCGGAAATGACAAGAACGACACTCATGACGGCGATCATCGCCAGCTTGGCCTTGGGGGGCTGCATTCAGGTGAAGGCCCCCGAAAAGCCTATCGAGATCAACCTTAACGTGAAGATTCAGCAGGAAGTCGTTGTGAAGCTGCAACGCGACGCGCAGGATCTGATCCAGAACAATCCGGAGTTGTTCCCGCAATGACACGCATGGTTGCAATGATCGCCACGGGCGCCGTGATCGCATTGGCGACGGGCCTTGCCATGAACATGCCCGCACGGGCGCAGTCGGGCGCGGTCGCTTCGGCGATGGCGGCGGGGACGGTCGGCGAACAGGCCGACGGTTATCTGGGCATCGCCGGTTCGGTCGGCGCGGATGTCCGGGCCGAAGTCGAATCGATCAATATCAAGCGCCGCGCGGCCTATACCGATCTGGCGGGCAAGCGCGGGGTGACGGTTCAGGACGTCGCGGCCGCCACCGGATGCCAGACGCTCAGCAACCGGGTGAAGCAGGGGCAGGTCTATCGGATCGGCGGCGGCGCGTGGCAAACCAAGGGCGCGGGCGCGATTGCGCTGCCGTCCTATTGCGCCACGGCGAACTGATTCTGTCCCTATGCCGCGCGACATTTCGTTGCGCGGCATAGGGAAAAGCGTCACCTTCCCATGCATGGTTGACTATCCCGAAGCGCCTTTCTAAACGGGCCGCGCCTTGACGGGTGCAGCCGCAGGCTTCATGGCCTCTTCCTGTGAGTTCGATCTGAACGAAGGGGAGAGGCGATGGCTGGGGATGCACCTGGGCAGGACCCGGCGGGGGAGGACGCGCGGATCACCTCATTGGAGGAACGGATCGCGCGGGCCGAACATGCCGAAAAGGTCAGACAGGGGACGGTTCAGCAGCAGCCTGACGATGGCTCGCGGCTGGGCAACAGGGTCCTCGCGGAACTGATCGGGGGTCTTGCCGGCGGCGCGGTGATCGGCGGAGTCCTCGACTGGCTGATCGGCACGTCCCCATGGCTCCTGCTCGTGTTCCTCGGTCTCGGGATCGTGGTGGCGTTCAGGAACATCATCAGATTGACGACGACGAAGCGTCCCGACCAGTAAGGGACGCTTTTGTCTTAGTCCGAAGGCAAGGTACGCAGGGGTCAAAGTGGCAGAATCCGGCAAAATCGATCCGATGCACCAGTTTGCGATCGAACCGCTGTTCGGGACCGATCACCTGTCCATCGGCGGCTTCAACATCGCCTTCACCAACAGCGCGCTCTATATGGTGGCCGCCGCTGTGCTGCTGTGGGGCTTTGTGCTGATGGGCATGAAGCGCGAACTGGTCCCCGGCCGCTGGCAGATGGCGGTCGAATATATGACCGGCTTCATCAAGAGCCTGCTGATCGCCAATGTGGGCGATGGCGGGAAGAAATATATTCCCTATGTCTTCTCGCTGTTCATGTTCATCTTGCTGGCGAACCTGCTCGGCCTGCTGCCGCTGGGCCTCATCGGCCTGCACCCCTTCACCTTCACCAGCCATTTCACGGCGACCGGCGTGCTCGCCATCCTCAGCTTCTCGATCGTGCTGATCGTCGGTTTCTGGAAGCATGGCCTGCACTTCTTCTCGCTGTTCGTGCCGCACGGTACGCCGCTGCCGATGATCCCGGTCATCTTCCCCATCGAACTGGTGTCCTTCATGGTGCGTCCGTTCAGCCTGGGGCTGCGACTGTTCGTCGCGATGACGGCGGGCCACGTCCTGTTGAAGGTGCTGGCGGGATTCGTCATCAACAGCTCGAATGCGGGCATCGGCTATGGCCTGACCGTCGGTTCGGCCAGCTTCATCCTGATGATCGGCATCAGCGCGCTGGAAGTGCTGGTCGCGGTGATCCAGGCCTATGTGTTCGCGCTGTTGACCTCGGTCTACATCAACGATGCCGAGAACCTGCACTGATCTTTCGAAATTTGTTCAACGCTTAAAACGGTTTAGAAAAGGAGTTTACAACATGGACGCAGAAGCCGCGAAGCTGCTCGGTGCTGGTCTGGCCGCCATCGGTGCGGGCCTTGCCTCGCTCGGTGTGGGCAATGTTTTCGCCTCGTTCCTTGAAGGCGCGCTGCGCAACCCCGGCGCCGCCGACGGTCAGCAGGGCCGCCTGTTCATCGGTTTCGCCGCGGCCGAACTTCTGGGTCTGCTGGCGTTCGTTATCGCCATGATCCTGGTGTTCGTGGCCTGACAACCGCTTGGGAAGCGGGCGGGGCGGCCTATGGCCGGTTCCGCCCGTTCCCTGAATTGACCGCGCCTGATCGGACGGATTCGAAATGCCTCAAATCGCGCAAATCGCCGAAACCTATTCATCCCAGATTTTCTGGCTGCTGCTGACGTTCGGCTTCGTGTTCTTCGTCATCGGCCTTGGCATGGTGCCCAAGGTGCAGGGGACGGCGGACGCGCGCGACGCGAAGATTTCCGGCGATCTGGACGCGGCAAAGGCTGCTTTCGCCCGCGCCGACGAAGCGGAGGCGGATTATCGCGTCCGCGACGCTGAAAGCCGCGCCGCCGCTCAGGCCGTGCTGGCGAAGGCCAAGGCGGACGCCGCCAGGGATTCCGAACGGAAACTCGCCGCCGCCGACGCGGAAGTCGCGAGCCTCATCGGCGCTGCCGAAGCCCGTATTCAGGCTGCTTCGAACGCGGCGATGGAACAGATTGAAACCGTTGCCGTCGAAGCGGCGCGCGACATGGTGGCCCGCATTTCCGGCGTGGATGCGTCCGAGGAAGCGGCCCGTAACGCAGTAAAGGCAGCACTGGCCCATGGCTGAGGCAGCAGGACAGCATAGCGAAGCAGCGCCCCATCTGGGCGAAGCGATCCATTCGGAAGGGCTGGAGCCGGTCGGCACCGTCGCGCATGAAGGCGTCGCGCCGCACAGCGATCCCAAGGCGCTCTATATGGACGCGACCGGCTGGGTCAGCCTGGCGATGGCGGTGTTCATCCTGCTTCTGCTGGTGAAGAAGGTGCCCGGCCTGATCGGCGGCGCGCTCGATAACCGCATCGCGCAGATCAAGGCCCAGCTTGAGGAAGCCTCGAAGCTGCGCGCCGAAGCCGAGGCATTGAAGGCGGAATATGAAGCGAAGCTGGCCGCCGCGGCCGGTGAAGCCGACGCCATGCGCAAGTCCGCCGAGCATGAGGCGGAAACGATATTGGACGATGCGAAGGCCAACGCCACCGCATTGGTCGCCCGCCGTCAGAAAATGGCCGAGGACAAGATCGGCGCCGCCGAACGCGCCGCCATCGCGGGCATCCGCGCCACAGCGGTGAACGCCGCGACGAGCGCCGCCGCCACCCTGATCGCCCAGGGCCACGACGCGCAGGCCGACAAGGCGCTAGTCGACAATGCGATCAAGGAACTCGGTCCCGTAGCCTGAACGGCCAGAACGCGACGAAGGAAAAGGGGCTGGCGCATCCCGCGCCGGCCCTTTTCCTTTTGGGAATTGCGTAATCCGCAAATCCGATACCGCAGGGCGTTCAAGGGTGGGCTGCGGACGGTCCGGTTTTACTCACCTCCGTTCGCCCTGAGTAGGGGCTGAGCCCTTCGACTGACTGCTTGCAGCAGTCGCTCAGGATAAACTTGGCCTAAGGCCAAGTCGAAGACCCTTATCGAAGGGTCTTTTGCGCCATATCCTTCGATACGCCACTTCGACAAGCTCAATGGCTACTCAGGACGAACGGTGGTGGGATGAACGTCCGCTCTTGGCCAAAACCGGCCATCCCAAAACCCCGCCCTACTCCACGAACAACAACGCAGGCGTTTCCAGCCGCTTCTTGAGCGCCTGAACGAAGCTCGCCGCATCCCAGCCATCCACGACGCGATGGTCGCAGCTTATCGACAGGTTCATCAGCTTCGCCGCCACGACTTCCCTGCCCCGGAAGACAGGGCGTTCGATCACGCGATTGGGACCGATGATCGCGACTTCCGGCCGGTTGATGACCGGCGTCGTGGCGATGCCGCCCAGCGTCCCCAGCGACGTGACGGTCAGTGTCGAGCCGCTCAGCTCCTCCGGCTTCGCCTTGCCGGTGCGGGCCGCTTCGGCAAGGCGGCGGATTTCCGACGCCAGTTGCCAGATGTTGCGATCCTGCGCGTCGCGGATGACCGGCACCATCAGCCCCGCGTCGGTCTGCGTCGCCATGCCCAGATGCACCGCGCCATGGCGCATCACCACCCCCGCCTCATCGTCATAGCGCGCGTTCAGCATCGGGAATTCCGGCAATGTGCGGCAGATGCCCGCGATCAGCAGCGGCAGGATGGTAAGCTTCGGCCGCTCGCCCCGGCTGGCGTTCAGTTGCTCGCGCAGAGCCTCCAGTTCCGTGACGTCGATTTCCTCGACATAGGTGAAATGCGGGATATGCCGCTTCGACGCCGCCATATTCTCCGCGATGCGACGGCGCATGCCGATGACCTTGACGGCCTCGTCCGGGCGTTTGGCCGACCGGCCCGCCGGATGATAGCCCTGCCCCGCGCCATAGAGCAGATAGGCGTCCAGATCGGCATGGCGGATACGGTCGCCCATGTGCTTCACCTGAGCGAGGTCGATCCCCAATTCCTTCGCCCGCGCGCGGACGGCGGGAGAGGCAAGCACCTTCGCACCTTCCGCCTCATCATGCTCCTGCGAAGGCAGGAGTCCCGGGTTCGGGGCGCTGTCCGTGGGGCGCTGGGCTCCTGCTTCCGCAGGAGCACCGGGTTCTTCCGCGACGGGCGTGCGCGCTTCCTCGATCACCGCCTCACCGGGCGTTTCCGCCGCGATTACTTCTTCCGACGGCGGCGCAGATTGAGAGACCGGAACGACCTCCCCTCCCCCGTCCGTCTCGATCTCCACCAGCACGGAACCGATGGCGACCTGATCGCCCGGCTCGCCCGCCAGACGCATCACCACGCCCGCGACCGGGCTTTCCATTTCCACCGTCGCCTTGTCGGTCATCATGTCGGCGATGGGCTGGTCTTCCTCCACCCGGTCGCCGACCTTGACATGCCAGCCGACGATCTCCGCTTCCGAAATGCCTTCACCGATGTCGGGCAGCTTGAATGTGAACAGAGCCATTACATCCTCCCCCGTTCGTGCGTCGCCGGGAAGATGGTCCTGGTCGTGCTTTGTCCGGCACGAACGGAACAGGGAGGTGTGACAACCATGGCCCCTTAGTCCTTCATGATCTTGTTGATGGCCTCGCGAATCCGCACCGGGCCGGGGAAATAGGCCCATTCCAGACTATGCGGATAAGGCGTGTCGAAGCCGGTGACGCGCTCGACAGGCGCTTCGAGATGATAGAAGCATCGCTCCTGCACCTGCGCGGAAAGCTCTGCGCCAAAGCCGCTGGTGCGCGTCGCTTCATGGACGATCAGGCAGCGGCCCGTCTTCTTCACCGACGCCTCGATGGCTTCGATGTCGAGCGGCACCAATGTCCGCAGGTCCACGATCTCCGCATCCACGCCCATCGCCGCGACGGTGTTCTCCACCACATGCACCATCGTGCCATAGCAGAGGATGGTGAGCGCCTCGCCCGCCCGCACCGTCCGCGCCTGTCCCAGCGGCACGCGGTAATAGCCGGTCGGCACCTGCGCCTGCGGATGCCCCGCCCAGCTTACCGCGGGCGTATCGTAATGCCCGTCGAACGGCCCGTTATAGATGCGCTTCGGCTCGAAGAAGATCGTCGGATCATTATCCTCGATGGCGGCGATCAGCAGCCCCTTGGCGTCATAGGGGGTCGCCGGGATCACCGTCTTGATGCCCGACACATGGGTGAAGATGCCTTCGGGCGACTGGCTGTGCGTCTGCCCACCGAAGATGCCGCCACCAAAGGGCGAGCGCACCGTCATCGGCGCGATGAACTCGCCCGCCGAGCGGTAACGCAGCCGCGCCGCCTCCGACACAAGCTGATCCAGCGCCGGATAGATATAGTCCGCGAACTGGATTTCCGGCACCGGGCGCAGCCCATAGGCCCCCATGCCCACCGCCACGCCGATGATCCCGCATTCGGTGATCGGCGTGTCGAACACCCGGTTCTTGCCATATTTCTGCTGAAGCCCCGCCGTGGCGCGGAAGACGCCGCCAAAATAGCCGACATCCTCGCCCATCACGACCACATCGGGATCGCGCTCCATCATGATGTCCAGCGCGCTGTTGATCGCCTGGATCATGTTCATCTGCTGCACGTCCGCGCGCGTTTCCTGCGTCATGGCTTCGGTCACAGTCCCGCCGCCTTCCATTCGTCCAGCATCTGCCGTTCCTGCTCCTTGAGATGCCAGGGCATCTCCTCGAACACATCCTCGAACATCGACTCCATCGGATGATGGAGGCCGTGGCCGAGGATGCCGTTCTTCTCCGCCTCGCGCGCCGCATCGCGGACCATTTCGGCCAGTTCCCTGTCCATCGCGGCATGGCGTTCCTCGTCCCAGATGCCGAGGCGGATGCAATGCTGCTTCAGCCGCGCGATGGGATCGCCCAGCGGCCAGAGGCTGCTCTCCTCCGCCGAACGATAGGCGCTGGGATCGTCCGAGGTGCTGTGCCCCTCCACCCGATAGGTGAAATGCTCGATCAGCGTCGGCCCCGCATTGGAACGCGCCCTGTCGGCGGCCCAGCGGGTCGCGGCATAAACCGCCAGCACGTCATTGCCGTCGACGCGCAGTCCCGCGATGCCATAGCCCACGGCGCGCGCCGCGAAGGTCGTGGCCTCCGCTCCCGCGAAACCTGAAAAGCTGCTGATAGCCCATTGGTTATTCACGATATTCATGATAACAGGGGCGCGATAGACGCTGGCGAAGGTGCAGGCCGAATGGAAATCGCCCTCTGCCGTGGAGCCTTCGCCACACCATGTCGCCGCGATGCGCGTGTCGCCCTTGGCCGCGCTCGCCATCGCCCAGCCCACCGCCTGCGGATATTGGGTGGTGAGGTTGCCGGAGATGGAGAAGAACCCCGCCTCCCGCGCCGAATACATGATGGGAAGCTGGCGCCCTTTCAGCCGGTCGCCCTTGTTGGAATAGATCTGGTTCATCATGTCGATGATGGGCCAGTCGCGCGCGATCAATATGCCCTGCTGGCGATAGCTGGGAAAGCACATATCGTCCCGCGCCAACGCCAGCGCCGCGCCGATGGACACCGCCTCCTCGCCCGTCGACTTCATGTAGAAGCTGGTCTTGCCCTGCCGCTGCGCGCGGAACATGCGGGCGTCGAAAGCGCGGGTCAGCGCCATGGCGCGCAGCATCCTGAGCAGCGTTTCAGCAGGCAAAGCGGGATTCCACGGCCCAACCGCCGCGCCATCCTCATCCAGCACGCGGATCAGGCCATAGGCCATGTCGCGGATCGCCGCGGGCTGGACAGCCTCGTCGGGGCGGGGCGTCGCGCCCGCCGCGGGAATATCGAAATCGGAAAAATCGACGCTGTCGCCGGGCCGGAATTTCGGCTCGGGCACATGCAGCCGAAGCGTCGGCAGGTTGCGTCCCGCCTGGCCTCCGCCCCCTTCCGATCCTGCCGGGTCGCTCATCCCGCCTCCTTTGTGCGTTGCAATAATATTACTCTGCGTAATTATTATATTTCAACGCCCAAAAAGGCAAGGGCTACTTACCCAAATATGTCAGGCCCTTGCCCCCTCACACCGCCACCGGCGCGGCGATATGGGATTGCGGCGCATAATCCAGCACTTCGAAATCATCGATTCCATAGTCGAAAATGCTCGAAGGCCGCCGATTGATCCGCAGCTTCGGCGCACCGGAAGGCGTCCGGCTCAACTGCTCCTCCACCAGTTCCGCATGGTTGAGGTAGAGATGCACGTCCCCGCCCTGCCAGACCGCCTCGCCCGGCTCCAGATCGCATTGCTGGGCCAGCATCCGCGTGATCATCGACAGGCCGAAGATGTTGAAGGCAAAGCCCAACCCCAGATCGCAACTGCGCTGGAACAGCAGGCCGTTCAATCGCCCGTCCGCTACCTGGAACTGATAGGTCATATGACAGGGCGGCAGCGCCATGCGCGGCACCTCCGCCACGTTCCAGCCTGTGAAAAGCAAACGGCGCGATCCCGGCGTCGCGCGAATCGATTCGACCAGCTCGGCGATCTGGTTGCGTCCCTTTTCCGCCCGGCGATAGAGACCATCCCCCACAGGCTCGTAAACCGGCCAATTGACCCATTGCGCGCCATAGACCGGCCCCAGATCGCCCCAGCGTGCCGCGAAACCCGCATCGTCGATGATTCGCCGCTCAAAGGCGTCGCGGTCGATCTCCTCTCCAGTCGCCTTGCGATAAGCGTCGAGCGGCCAGTCGGTCCAGATATGCACGCCCTGCCGCACCAGCTCGCGGATGTTGGTGTCGCCGGTCAGGAACCACAGCATCTCCCGCGCCGCGACCTTCCAATAGACCCGCTTGGTGGTGAGCAGCGGCACATGGTCCCCGGCCAGGGAAAAGCGCATCGTCGCGCCCAATATGGACCGCGTGCCCACCCCGGTCCGGTCGATCCGTTCATCGCCCTGCGTCCAGATGCGGCGCATCAGGTCCAGATATTGCTGCTCATAATGGGGGGCGTGATCGGTCAATGCGGCGGCCTTCCTGACGGATGGGAGAATCCGATCTTCCGCCTCTAGCCCAGCGGGCCGCATCCGCCAACGGAGAAGGATTTCTCCATAATGGAGGAAGCGGCAAGCAGAACGGACAGGGTTCCGATAGCCTCGCACCGCCTGGCGGCAGCATTATTCGCCTATGAACAAGGACGTGGAAATCGAGCTGGTGATATTGGACGAACAGTGGCGTCCCCTGCGCGGATTGCCTCCGGAAGAGGACTGGCGCGCCACCGCAAGGCAGTTGCTGCACTATGGAAGCCGTTGGCTGGCGCTCTATCAACGGCGCGGGAAGGAAAGGATGGCGCGACCGCGCCCGTCCGACATCGCGCTGACGCGTTCGCTTTGCCGCCGCCTGCGCCCGCTCGACATCACCTTGGCGGACCATGTGATCGACGCGCGAAACGACCGTTTCAGCTTCCGCGCGGCGGGGCTGTTATGACCCGCTAAAAAAAGCGCATCGACCGCTTGCCAGCCCGAAAAGCCGCCTCTATAGGCTGCGGCCTGCCCGGCGGGATCGCAACGCGATGCCGCCCTCGGTCGGGGAGTAGCTCAGCCTGGTAGAGCACTGTCTTCGGGAGGCAGGGGCCG
>JASGGR010000101.1:0-12086 GCA_047602705.1 Sphingomonas bacterium
TGCCGAACAGCGGGCTTTCCTTCGCCGGCTCGGTGACGAACACGTCGAGCGCCGCGCCCGCGATATGGCCCGAATCGAGGCCCTCCTTCAGCGCCGCCTCGTCGATCAGCCCGCCGCGCGCGCAGTTGATGATGCGCACGCCCTTCTTCGTCTTGGCGAGATTCTCGGCCGACAGGATATTGCGCGTCTGGTCGGTCAGCGGCGTGTGCAGCGTGATGAAGTCGGCGCGGGCGAGAAGCTCGTCCAGCGTCACCTTCTCCACGCCCATCTCCAGCGCGCGCTCCGGCGTGAGGAAAGGATCATAAGCGATCACTTTCATCTTCAGGCCGTGCGCGCGGTCCGCGACGATCGAGCCGATATTGCCCGCGCCGATCAGGCCGAGCGTCTTGGCCGTCAGCTCGACGCCCATGAAGCGGTTCTTCTCCCACTTGCCGGCCTGCGTGGAGGTGTCCGCCTCCGGCAACTGGCGGGCGAGCGCGAACATCAGCGCGATGGCATGTTCGGCGGTGGTGATCGAATTGCCGAACGGGGTGTTCATCACCACCACCCCCTTCGAGGACGCGGCGGGGATATCGACGTTATCGACCCCGATCCCGGCGCGGCCGACCACCTTCAGGTTGGTCGCGGCGTCGAGGATGTCCTTCGTCACCTTGGTCGAAGAGCGGATCGCGAGGCCGTCATACTGGCCGATGATCGCCTTCAACTCCTCCGGCGTCTTGCCGGTTATCTCATCGACCTCCACGCCGCGCTCGCGGAAGATCTGCGCGGCCTTGGGGTCCATCTTGTCGCTGATTAATACCTTGGGCATCTGGTAAGTCCTTGAACTCGGCGCCGTCGGGCCGGGCTTGTCGAAGCCCTGCCCCTGCTGATGGCGGGAAAGAAAATGCGGCCCTTCGACAAGCGCAGGGCGAGCGGAAATCAGGTGGTCAGCCGGCCTTCACGGTGGCGTAGGCCCAGTCGAGCCACGGCCCGAGCGCCTCGATATCGGCGGTATCCACCGTGGCGCCGCACCAGATGCGCAGGCCCGCCGGCGCATCGCGATAGCCGGCGACGTCGAACGCCGCGCCTTCCTTCTCCAGAAGGCCGGCCATCGCCTTGATGAACGCCTCGTCCGCGCCTTCCACCGTCAGGCAGACGCTGGTGCGGGAGCGGATGCCCTTGGCCACCGCGAGGTGGCCGAGCCAGCCGCGTTCCGCGACGATCTTATCGAGCGCCGCCGCATTGGCGTCGGAGCGCGCGATCAGGCCCTTGTGTCCGCCGATCGACTTCGCCCATTCGAGCGCGAAGATCGCATCCTCCACCGCCAGCATCGAGGGCGTGTTGATCGTCTCGCCCTTGAACACGCCTTCGGCCAGCTTGCCCTTGGAGACGAGGCGGAACACCTTCGGCAGCGGCCAGGCGGGGGTGTGGTTCTCCAGCCGCTCCACCGCGCGCGGGCCGAGGATCAGCACGCCATGCGCGCCCTCCCCGCCCAGCACCTTCTGCCACGAGAAGGTGGCGACATCGATCTTGTCCCACGGCAGGTCGTAGGCGAACACCGCGCTGGTCGCGTCGGCGAAGCTCAGGCCCTCGCGGTCGGCGGCGATCCATTCGCCGTCCGGCACGCGCACGCCGCTGGTAGTGCCGTTCCAAGTGAACAGCACGTCGTTCGACCAATCGACCTTTTCGAGATCGGGAAGCTGGCCGTAATCCGCGCGATGCACGGTCGGCTCCAGATTGAGCTGCTTGACCGCATCGGTGACCCAACCTTCACCGAAGCTTTCCCACGCTAGGCACGTCACGTCGCGCGCACCCAGCATCGTCCACATCGCCATCTCGAACGCGCCGGTGTCCGAACCGGGCACGATGCCGATGCGGTGCGTGTCCGGCAGCGCGAGCATCTCGCGCATCAGGTCGATGCAATATTGCAGCCGCTGCTTGCCGAGCTTCGAGCGGTGCGAGCGGCCGAGCACGTCGACGTTCAGCTTCGAGGCATCCCAGCCCGGAGGCTTGGCGCAGGGACCGGAGGAGAAATGGGGGCGAGCCGGCCGGGTGGCGGGTTTCGCAGGCGCAATCGTGGCGTCGGTAACGAGCGTCGTATCAGTCATGTAACTCTCCTTGCAGAGAGCACGCGCGGCGTTGGGACCGCGTGGCCCGTCGACCGCACTAGCGATGCGCGCGCGTGCTGGCAATCGCCAAATTCCCTCGGCCCGGCGCGCATGCGACTCGCTTCGTCACCATCCGCTTGCGCCGGGATTCCTCGCTGCCGCAGATAGTTGGCCGTGCGGAGCGTGGGGCAGAAGAGCGGCTGGCGCGGCTGCGGCACGGCGATCGTGTCGCTCGCCGCGCTGGCGCTTTCAGGCTGCGGCAGGTCCGAACACCCCGGCAACGGCGCCGGTTTTGCGCGAATCGAAGGCCCTTCCGCGCGCGAGACGGCGCAATGCCTGTCGGAGCTGCGCACGCTCGGGGTCGAATACGAGCCGCTGGCCGATCGCCAGTTCGGGCCGGGCTGCGCGATCCTCGGCACGGTGAAATTGCTCGACGTGGGCGTGCCGACCACCAATCTCGGCGCGGTGCGCTGCGGCGAGGCGCGCGCCTATGCGGCATGGGCGCGCAACGCGGTCGGCCCGGCGGCCTATCAGATATTGGGCAGCGAGCTGGCGCGAATCGATTCGATGGGGAGCTATTCCTGCCGCAACGTCGCGGGCACCGGGCGGCGATCCGGCCATGCCATAGCCAATGCCATCGACGTCGGCGGCTTCGTGCTGAAGGACGGCCGGCGAATCACCATCCTGAACGACTGGAACTCGCCCGATCCGCAGGTGCGGCAGTTCCTGCGCGTCGTCCACCAATCGGCCTGCAAGCGCTTCGGCACCGTGCTGTCGCCCGATTACAATGCCGCGCACCAGAATCACCTGCATCTGGAGGATGACCGCGCAAGTTTTTGCCGCTAGATCGCGTGCAATGACAGAAACCCGCGTTCCCAGCCGCGTCTTCCCGCGTGCGAAGCAGGATGCCGAAACCGCCAAGACCGGCATCTCCACCCCGCAGACCGAAAACCCGGCCTATCGCCTCGCCTTTCAGGACATGGATTTCCTGCTGCGCGAGGATTTGCGCCCCGTCCGCTTCCAGCTCGAGCTGCTCAAGCCGCAGCTTCTGATCGACGAGGCGCATATCGGCTCCACCTTCGTCTTCTACGGATCGGCGCGCATCCCGGAGCCGGAGAAGGCGCAGGCCCTGCTCGACGCCGCTACCGACGACCGCAGCCGCCGCATCGCCCAGCGGCTGGTCGCCAAGGCGCAATATTACGAGATGGCGCGCGAGCTGGCGCGGCTCGCCAGCAATTTCCCGCGCGACGAATCGGGGCGGCGGCATTTCGTGGTCTGCTCCGGCGGCGGCCCTTCGATCATGGAGGCGGCGAATCGCGGCGCGACGGACGTGCACGCCGATTCGATCGGCCTCAACATCGTGCTCCCGCACGAACAGGCGCCGAACCCCTATGTGACCCCCAGCCTGTCGATGCAGTTCCACTATTTCGCGCTCAGGAAGATGCACTTCCTGCTCCACGCGCGCGCGCTTGCGGCCTTCCCCGGCGGGTTCGGCACGTTCGACGAATTGTTCGAGCTGCTGACGCTGATCCAGACGGGCAAGATCGCGCCGATCCCCGTGCTGCTGTTCGGCCGCGAATTCTGGGAGCGCGTGGTGAATTTCGAGGCTCTGGTGGAGGAAGGCGTGGTCTCCGAGCGCGATCTCGACATCTTCACCTATGTCGAAAGCGCGGCGGAAGGCTGGCAGGTCGTCCAGCGCTTCTATCAGGAGCAGCCGCCCAAGATCTGACGGGTCCGCGAGAAGAAAAAAAGCGCCGGTCGGGATATCCTGACCGGCGCTTTTTTTTGCGCTCCCGGAACGGAGGCTTATTTCTTCGCAGGCTCGGCCGCCGGCGCAGCGGCGTTGGCGGGGGCCGCGGCGGCTTCGGCCGGAGCCGCCGCATTGGCGGCGGGGGCTGCATCCTTGCCGTCCTTTGCCGGCGCCGCATCGGCGGCGGGCGGCGGGGGAAGCGGCAGATTCGAACCCTGCTGATTCAGATAGAGAATCACGTCGGCGCGATCCTGCGGGTTCGAAAGGCCGGCGAAGGTCATCTTCGTGCCGTTGGCAAACTTGCGCGGGCTGGTGAGCCACGCGTTCATCTTGTCGAAATCCCACTTGCCGCCGATGCTCTTGAGCGCATCGGAGAAGGCGAAGCCGCCCTTGCCCTGCGCGACTTCCTCGCCCAGCGTGGCATAGAGGTTCGGGCCGACGCCGTTCGCGCCGCCCTGATTGATCGTGTGGCAGGCGGCGCATTTCTTGAACACTTCCGCACCCTTGGCGGCATCCGCCTTCGGCAGCAGCGCCGCGATCGGCACCGCGGCGGCTGCGGCGCCCGCGCCGCCCTCATCGCTGGCCTCCACCGGATAGCCGAATTTCTCGACATGGCCGGAATGGAAAATCATCCCGCCCACGATCGACAACCCCAACGCCGCGCCACAGGCCGCAAGCACCCACCCCGCAATGGTGTTGTTTCGATCGTCCATATCGTGAAACCGCCCCTGAAATTTTATCTCAAACCCCATAGGAAAGCCGCCGGGCGACCGCAAGCCGCGCTTTGCGTCTTGTGAAAACTCACGCTAACGCCCGGCCCCATCATGGAGAATTTCGCCGCCCCCGCCCGCCCTATCGTAGCCGCCATGGCCGCCGCCGCCGCCGCAGAGCCGGAGCGCGCGGTTTCCTTCCAGGGCGCGCCGGGCGCCAACAGCCATGTCGCGGTGAAGGAAGCCTTTCCGGACGGCCTCCCCCTCCCCTGCTTCTCCTTCGAGGACGCGATCGACGCGGTGAAGGAAGGCCGCGCGGATTGCGCGATGATTCCGATCGAGAATTCGCTGCACGGCCGCGTGGCGGACATTCATTTCCTGCTGCCCGAATCGGGGCTGGTCATCACCGGCGAGCATTTCCTGCCGATCCGCTATGCGCTGATGGGCACCGGCGCGCGTGACGACGTGCGCGAGGCGATGAGTCATCCGCAGGCGCTGGGCCAGTGCCGCCACTGGTTGAAGGCACACGATATCCAGCCGCTCGCCTATCCGGACACGGCCGGCGCAGCGGCGATGGTGGCGGAGATCGGCGAGGCGCGCACCGCCGCGCTCGCGCCGCCGCCGGCCGCCGAAATCTACGGCCTCAAGCTGCTGGCGGACGATATCGCGGACGCGGACCATAATATGACCCGCTTCGTGATCCTCGCGCGCGGCGGAAGACCGCCGGTGGGCGAAGGGCCGTGGATGACGACCTTCATCTTCGAGGTGAAGAACATCCCCGCCGCGCTCTACAAGGCGATGGGCGGCTTCGCGACCAACGGCGTCAACATGACGAAGCTGGAAAGCTACCAGCGCGGCGGCAGCTTCGCGGCGACCGAATTCTACGCCGATGTGGTGGGCCGGCCGGGCGACGCCGCGTTCGATCGCGCGATGGAGGAGCTTGGCTTCCATTCGAAATGGGTGCGCGTGCTCGGCACCTATCGGCAGGCGCGCAAGCGGGGATAAGCTCGGCCCGGACGAACGCTCAGCCCAGCACACGGCACGTCGCGGTCCGCCGCGCCGCGTCGATCGCCGGGAAGCGGGCGGGATCGTCGACGAGGATGCGCAACAGCGCCACGCCGCGCGCGCCCTTCACGCGCACCGCCTCCACACCGGCCGGCACCGCCTGCCCTTCCTGCGCGACGACGATGCGCATCGGCTTGCCGCCATTCTCCACATTGTTGCGGACGAACGCGGCATCGGTATTCGCCTGAAACACCGAGAGTGACCAGTAATTCGCCGGCAGGGGCGGAACCGACACCTCCAGCACGCCCTTCGACAGGTCATAGGAGCAGTTGGAATAGGCCAGATCCGGGCTGGGCCGCACCACCATGCGCGATTGATCCGTGGCGAGCGGCGCGTGCCCGAAGGTGTTCATCCCTGCCTTGCCCAGCCGCGACACCGCCGCCGCCATCAGCGTCTGCGGCGTGCGCGACAGCGTGACGAAATAGGTGACGACCGCCAGCACCAGCGCCAGCGCGATGGGGCCTGCCCAACGCCGCATCATGCGCATGCCTCCCGCCGGATGCTCGGCAACTGGTCGCGTGCCGGATTGGTGCGCCCGGCATCGGGCGGCAGATAGGTGCGGAGCGTCAGCTCGAAATGGCCGAGGTTGGCGGTCGGCAGCCAATAGCCCGGCTGCTTCTGGGGGGAGACGAGCACCGTCCAGCGCCCCTGCTCCCCGGCGGGAATGGCGGCGCTTTCCACCGAATAAGGCCCGTCGCCCGCCAGATAGCCGGAGCCGTCATACAGCGTCAGGCTCCACCACCGCCCCGGCATCACGCCGCCGGTGAGGCGATAGCTGCACCGTCCGTCCAGCGACCTGCCGGCGTCGTCCTTCGCGGCGGTATAGTAACGCGCCTCGCGCGCCGGCAGCGCGAGCAGCCCGCGCAACGCCACCACCGCCCGCGTCCGCGCGCTCTGGTCCCCCGTGCCGAAATCCTGCCCCGTCACCCACGGGCCGATCGTCACATTGGAGCCGAGCGCGCCCGCGCGCACGACATAGACGGCGCTACCCAGCCCGGCCGCCACGCCCACTATTCCGAGAAGCAGATAGCGGGCGTATGGCTTCATGCGCGCTCTCCTATTTCTTCAGCGCTGCCTGGGCCGCCGCCAGCCGCGCGATCGGCACACGATAGGGCGATGCGGAGACGTAATCCAGCCCCACCGTCTCGCAGAAGGCGATCGAGGCCGGATCGCCGCCATGCTCGCCACAGATGCCGAGCTTGATGTCCGGCCGGGTCGAGCGCCCGCGCTCCGCCGCCATCTTCACCAGCTCGCCCACACCCTCCACGTCGAGGCTGACGAACGGGTCGCGCGCGTAGATGCCCTTCTCCACATAAGTGGTGAGGAAGCGCGCGGCGTCGTCGCGGCTGACGCCAAGCGTGGTCTGCGTCAGGTCGTTGGTGCCGAAGGAGAAGAACTCGCCGGCTTCCGCGATCTCGGCGGCGCGCAGCGCGGCACGCGGCAGCTCGATCATCGTGCCGACGAGATAATCGACGCGCTTGCCGCGCTCCGCGAACACCGCCTCGGCGGTGCGATCGACCACCGCCTTCATCAGCTCCAACTCGCGTTTGGTGGCGACCAGCGGGATCATCACCTCCGGGATCGGCGCCTCGCCGGATTTCTCCGCCACATCGAGCGCCGCCTCGAAGATCGCGCGCGCCTGCATCTCGTAGATTTCGGGATAGGTGACGCCCAGACGACACCCGCGATGGCCGAGCATCGGGTTGAACTCATGCAGCTCCGCCGCGCGGCGCTTGAGCGTATCCACGTCCACCCCGGCCGCCGCCGCGACCTCGGCGAACTCCGCTTCCTCATGCGGCAGGAACTCGTGCAGCGGCGGATCGAGCAGACGGATCGTAACCGGCAGGCCGGCCATCACCTCAAGGATCTCCACGAAGTCCTTGCGCTGTTCGGGCAAGAGCTTCTCCAGCGCCGCGCGCCGCCCCGCCTCGTCCGCCGCGAGGATCATCTGGCGCACCGCCGTGATCCGCGCCGCATCGAAGAACATATGCTCCGTGCGGCACAGGCCGACGCCCTCCGCGCCGAAATCGCGCGCGGTGCGGCAGTCGAGCGGCGTCTCGGCATTGGCGCGCACCTTGAGGCGGCGGACCGCGTCGGCCCATATCATCAGCGTGCCGAAATCGCCCGCCAGTTCCGGCTGGATCGTCGCGACCTCGCCAGCCATCACCTCGCCGGTCGCGCCGTCGATGGTGACGATCTCGCCCTCGCGCACCTCACGCCCGCCGACCCGCGCGATCTTCGCCTTCGAGTCGATCGATAGCGCCCCCGCGCCGGAGACGCAGGGGCGGCCCATGCCGCGCGCCACCACCGCCGCGTGGCTGGTCATGCCGCCGCGCGCGGTGAGGATACCTTTCGCCGCGTGCATCCCGTGGATATCCTCCGGCGAGGTTTCGGTGCGCAGCAGGATCACCGCCTTGCCGTCCGCCGCCCAGCGCTCGGCCGTGTCGGCGTCGAACACCGCCGCCCCGCTCGCCGCGCCCGGCGAGGCGGGCAGGCCCTTGGTCAGCACGTCGCGCGCCGCTTGCGGGTCGAGCGTCGGGTGGAGCAACTGGTCGAGCGCCTGCGGATCGACGCGCGCGATCGCCTCCTCGCGCGTGATGAGGCCCGCGTCCGCCATCTCCACCGCGATCTTCAGCGCGGCCTTGGCGGTGCGCTTGCCCGAGCGCGTCTGGAGCATCCAGAGCTTCCCCGCCTCGACGGTGAACTCGATGTCCTGCATGTCGCGATAATGGTTTTCGAGCCGGTCGAACACGGCGGCCAGCTCGCCATAGACCGCCGGCATCGCCTCCTCCATCGATGCGGCCTTGGCACCCGCCGTCTCGCGCGCGGCCTTCGTCAGATATTGCGGCGTGCGGATGCCCGCCACCACGTCCTCGCCCTGCGCGTTGATGAGGAACTCGCCGTAATAGGCATTGTCGCCGGTCGAGGGATCGCGGGTGAAGGCGACGCCGGTCGCGGAGGTGTCGCCCATGTTGCCGAACACCATCGCCTGCACGTTCACCGCCGTGCCCCAGTCGCCCGGGATGTCGTTGAGGCGGCGATAGACCTTGGCGCGCTCCGACTGCCACGATCCGAACACCGCGCCGATCGCGCCCCAGAGCTGGTCGTGCACGTCCTGCGGGAAGGGCTTGCCCCATTCCTCCTGCACCAGCTTCTTGTATTCCGCGACCAGCGCCTTCCAGTCGGCCGCGCCCATCTCGGTATCGAGGGTGAAGCCCTTGTCCTCCTTGGCGATCTCCAGCGCTTCCTCGAACGCGCCGTGGTCAAGCTCCAGCACCACGTCCGAATACATCTGGATGAAGCGGCGATAGCTGTCCCATGCGAAACGCTCGTCGCCGGAGACCTTGGCCAGCCCCTCGACCGTCGCGTCGTTGAGGCCGAGGTTCAGCACCGTGTCCATCATGCCCGGCATCGACACGCGCGCGCCGGAGCGGACCGACACCAGCAGCGGCCCGGCGCCGGTCGCCGACGCATCGCCGAATGTCTTGCCCGTCACCGCCTCGATATGCGCGATGCCCTGCGCCACCTCGGCGCGGAGCGATTCCGGAAATTGCTCGCCGTCGTCGTAATAACGCGTGCACATCTCGGTGGAGATGGTGAAGCCCGGCGGCACCGGCAGGCCGATCGAGGCCATCTCCGCCAGATTCGCGCCCTTCCCGCCGAGCAGGTTCTTGTCGCCCTTGCCCCCGTCGGAAACGCCACCACCGAACCGATAGACGTATTGCGTCATGTCCAACCCCTAAGTGTGCCTGTTTCGCTGCGGGAGCGAACTGTCCGTTGAGTTGCCGGGACCGAGAAGCGCCCTACCCCTCGATTCGCGAGAAATCCGCGACGCTGTGCACCGCAGCACGAACGCGCGCAAGCAGCGCGAGCCGGGCGTCGCGCTTGACGGGATCGGCGTCGTTGACCGTCACCGTATCGAAGAACGCATCGATCGGCGCGCGGAGCGTCGCGAGCGCGGCCATCGCCGCCTCGAAATCCTCGTTGGCGACCGCGCGCGCGGCAGCCGGCTCGGCTGCGTCGAGCGCCGCGATCAGCGAGGCTTCGTCACGTTCGGGCGCATAAGCGAGCGGCTTCCACTCGGCCGCATCGACGCCCTCCTTCCTGAGGATGTTCGCCGCGCGCTTGTATCCGGCGAGCAGGTTCGCGCCGTCATCGGTGCCGATGAACGATTGCAGCGCACGAACGCGCGCGAGCAGGCGGACCAGATCGTCCTCTCCCCCGAGCGCGAACACGGCGTCGATCAGGTCATGCCGGACGCCCGCCTCGCGCTGCTGGACCTTGAGGCGGTCGGCGAAAAAGTCGAGGAGCGACCATGCACTAACATCGAAAGTTTCTCCGCTAGCGGGGTGCCCTTTCGTCGATCGACCAACAGTAATCACAAGCGTCTCGGATTCGACTTCCGCTTGTTCGCGCAATTTTTCGAGCCGCTTTCGTTCAACTCCTTCAACCGAAAGTTGAATCAATCCCATCTGCTTGTCTATGACAGATAGAAGTCGAACACGCAGGTTTTTGTCGGCAATTTGACGTATCGTTCCCAGCGCCGCGCGCCTTAATGCAAATGGGTCTCGGGAACCCGTAGGTGTTTCTTCGATGTAGAAAAAAGCCGTCAGCGTATCGATCTTATCCGCCAGCGACACCGCCACCGTGACCGGCGCGGTCGGCACGTCGTCGCCCTGCCCGACCGGCTTGTAGTGATCGCGGATCGCCTCAGCCACTTCGCGCGGCTCGCCCTGCGCGGCGGCGTAATAGCCGCCCATCAGGCCCTGAAGCTCGGGGAACTCGCCGACCATGCCGGTGACGAGATCGGCCTTGCACAATTCCGCCGCGCGGCGCGCCAGCTTCGGATCGCAGTTCGGGACGATCTTTTCGCTCGCCAGCCATTCCGCCAGCTTCGCCACCCGCTCCACCTTGTCGGCGACGGTGCCGAGCTTTTCGTGGAAGACGATCTTCTCCAGCTTCTTCGCCTGCTCCTCCAGCGGCACCTTGAGGTCCGTCTCGTAGAAGAAGCGCGCATCCGAAAGCCGCGCGGCGAGCACCTTGCGGTTGCCCTCGACGATCTTCGCGCCGCCGTCGGTCGCGGCGATGTTGGCGGTGCAGACGAAGGCGTTGGCGAGCTTGCCGTTGCCGTCGCGGCAGACGAAATATTTCTGGTTCACCCGCGCGGTGAGCTGGATCACCTCGGGCGGCACTTCAAGGAAGGCCGCGTCGAACCGGCCGAGCAAGGAGACCGGCCATTCGGTCAGCCCCGCATTCTCCGCGACCAGCCCCTCGTCCTCGACCAGTTCCAGCCCGGCCTCACGCGCCAGCGCTGTCGCGCGGTCTCGGACGATCGCCATGCGCTCGTCCTGATCGACGATGACATGGGCGGCGCGGAGCTTCTCGACATAATCCGCCGCCGAGCCGATCGTGATGACGCCCGGATGGTGGAAGCGATGGCCGAGCGTCGCCGCCCCGCTCTCCACGCCCGCGACCTTGACCGGCACGATTTCGCCCCCGAACAAGGCGACGATGCCGTGCAGCGGGCGGACCCAGCGCTGGCTCTCGGTCGAGCGCGAATCCGCGCCCCAGCGCATCGACTTGGGCCATGGGAAGGCGCGGATCACCGCCGGGATCGCCGCCGCCAGCACCTCCGCCGTCGCGCGGCCGGGGCGTTCGGTGACGGCGAACAGCACGCCGTCGCGCTCCTCCAGTTGCTCGCGCGTCAGGCCGGTCTTGCGCAGGAAGCCCTCCAGCGCCTGCGGCGGCGCGGAAGCGCGCGGGCCTTTAACTTCCTCGCGCACCGCCTCCGTCGCGTCCGGCAGGCCGCGCAGGATCAGCGCGAGGCGGCGCGGGGTGGCCCAGGTGATCGTCTCCACCGCCGCGATGCCGGATTGCGCCAGTTCGGCCGCGAACAGGCGCGCCAGGTCCTCACGCGCCTTGGCCTGCATCCGGGCGGGGATTTCCTCCGAGCGGAGTTCGAGCAGGAAATCGGTCACGCCGCGCTCCATTCGGGATATTTCTCGCGCCATTGGGGCGTGTTCTTCTCGATCCACGAGGCGCAGCTTGCCTTGGCCAGATCGCGCACGCGGCCGATATAGGCCTGCCGCTCCGCCACCGAGATCACGCCGCGCGCATTGAGCAGGTTGAAGATATGGCTCGCCTCGATCGCCTGCTCATAGGCCGCGATCGGCAGCCTCGCGGCCAGCGCGTTCTCGCACTCCGCCGCCGCCTTGCGGAACAGGTCGAACAGGGCGTCGGTGTTGGCGACCTCGAAATTCCACGTCGACATCTCGCGCTCGTTTTCGAGGAACACGTCGCCGTAGCTCACGCCCTCGTCGTTGAAGCGCAGGTCGTAGACGTTATCGACGTTCTGGATATACATCGCCAGCCGCTCAAGCCCATAGGTCAGCTCGCCCGCCACCGGCTTGCAATCATATCCGCCCATCTGCTGGAAATAGGTGAACTGGGTGACTTCCATCCCGTCGCACCACA
>JASGGR010000102.1:0-11934 GCA_047602705.1 Sphingomonas bacterium
GCGCTCGCCGCGCAATATGAAACGTACAAGCCGTTTCCGGATCTCGCCGTGAACGGCAAGCTTACGCTCGGCGAGAATATCGCGGACGTCGCGGGCCTTCAGGCCGCCTATGACGCCTATCGCGCGTCGCTCGGCGGCAAGGAAGCGCCGGTGATCGACGGCTTCACCGGCGATCAGCGCTTCTTCATCGCCTATGCGCAGACCTGGGCGACCAAGATGCGCGACGAGGCGCTGCGCGCGCGCGTCGCCACCGACGGCCATGCGCCGGGCATGTACCGCGCGCTGACCGTCCGCAACCTCGATGCCTGGTACAAGGCGTTCGACGTCAAGGAAGGCGACGCCCTGTTCCTGGCGCCGGCGCAGCGTGTGGCGGTGTGGTGAGCGGATGGGAGCGGCGGGCCTATTCGCCCGCCGCTCCCACGGGTTTCCGCCCTCGCGCGGCATGATGGTCGGCAACAGCGTTTCGCGCCGGCCCCGCCGCCCGCGAAACTTGAACTGGCTCTGATAGGCCCGCCGCTGCTTCGTCACTTCGTAGAGGACGATGCCGGAGCTCGTGCCGAGGTTCAGGCTCTCGATCATGCCGAACATCGGGATCGAGACGCACATCTCGCTGCGCTCCACTGCACGTGCGCTGATGCCGATCGCTTCGCTGCCGAACCATACCGCGAGCTTGGGATGTACCGTGTAGTCGCCTTCGTGCAGGAAGATGCTCGTCTTGCCCTTGACGTGCGGCGAGGTGACGATCGAGTGGAAATTCTTCTTCTCGAGATAATCGAAGCACTCGTCCGTGCTGTCGAAACGCTTCACGAAGGTCCACTTCACCGCGGAAACCGAGGTCTTCGACACGGACCGCCGCTCGCGCAGCTGCTGCCAGTCGTCGGGCAGAGAGCGGCGGGGATCGACGATATAGACCTTCTCGACGCCGAGACCGTTCACATTGCGGATCACCGAGCCGATGTTCTTCACATCGGACGGATTTTCGAGCACGGCGATCAGGTTCTTGCAGCGAAACGCCTTGATCGCCTCCGCGCGGGCACGAACGGTGGGCTTCGATTTGCGGTCTTCGGTTTCGTCCATGGTGACGGGCGTGTAGCACGGTCGGACCGTTCGCAACGCCCCCTTCGTCATACTGAACCTGTTTCAGCATCCATCTGCCCGCGCGCTCCGCTCTGCCGGCTGAGGATGGACCCTGAAACGAGTTCAGCGTGACGCAGACAAATATGATAACGATTCGCAATTGCATTAATCTGCGAGCCCGCTAGACAGGCCTTGGCGGTCGCCTCCCCGCGGCCGCCAACCCCTTCACCGCCTGCCCTGCGGAGACACGTGTTCGTGTATGCCTATCTCGACCGTCCGCTGCGAAGCCTGGCCGGCAACGACCTGTTCCTGCTGTCCGCGATGCGCGGGTTCGTCGCGGCGGCGCATGCCAGGCGCTGCGTGTGCCAGGTGCTGTCCGTCGGCTTCGAGGCGCGGGCGATCCCCGAGGCGCTGCCGGATTTCGTGACCCTGATGGCGCTGCTCAACCGGAGCGGCACCACGCCGCTGCGCTTCGCGCCGCTCGTCTGGCCGAAGGTGACGGACGACGAGGCGCGGGTCCTCGCGCTGTTCGCGCTCGCGCGGCAGGGCGATGGCGACCGGCTGGCCGTGTTGCTGGGGGAACTGGTCCGCGAAGAGGCCGTCGCGCCCATGCTCGGCGCGATCGACGCGGTCGATATGGCGCTGGCGGGCAATGCGGCATGAACATGATCGGCCGCCTCCCCCAGATGATCCCCGGCAATGCCGCCTTCCAGACGGTCGACGTGCGCTGGGTGAAGCATTGGAACGAGCATCTTTTCAGCTTCGCGGTCGATCGCCCCGCCAGCTTCCGCTTCCGCTCCGGCGAGTTCGTGATGATCGGCCTGCCGGGCGAGGACGGCGGCAAGCCGGTGATGCGCGCCTATTCGATCGCCAGCCCTTCATGGGCGGAGGAGCTGGAATTCCTGTCGATCAAGGTGCCCGGCGGCCCCCTGACCGGCCGGCTGCAAAGGATCGCGGGCGGCGACCAGCTCTATCTCGGCCGCAAGCCGACGGGGACATTGGTGTGCGACGCCCTGCTGGGCGGGCGGCGGCTGTGGCTGCTCTCCACCGGCACGGGGCTGGCACCGTTCCTCAGCCTCGCGCGCGATCCGGATGTCTATGAGCGGTTCGGCCAGGTGATCGTCGTCCATGGCGTCCGCCGCGTGAGCGACCTTGCGTGGCGCGAGCCGCTGACCGCGCAATTCGCGGGCGATCCGCTGATCGGCGATCAGGCCCTGCTCCAGCTTCACTATCTGCCGACCGTCACGCGTGAGCCGTTTCACACCGCCGGGCGCATCACCGACCTGATCGCCGACGAGCGCCTGTTCGCGCCCCCGGTGGCCGGCCCGCGCCTGTTCGACCCGGAGATCGACCGCGTGATGCTCTGCGGATCGACGGCGATGATCCGCGAGACGGCGGCGCTGCTGGAAACGGCGGGCCTGCGCGAAGGCTCGAACGCCAATCCCGGCCATTATGTGATCGAGCGCGCCTTCGTGGACTGATGCGGCCGGAGCGGTAGTCCGGCTTCCCCGATCGCGACCGCGAAGCGCTCCCGAAACGCGGCGCCCGTTGCCGAGGCCCCCGGCCGATCGCGCCGAGGGCACGACCGAGCTTGTCGTGCCGGTGGAGTGCTTCCTTTCCTGACCCTCGCATCTGCCCGCAAAGTCTGGACATGGCCGGCCCGCGCGCTACGGAGCATGCTTGGCCATGCCGGCGCACTTGAGTTTTCGGCGGGCACGCGGAAGAAGCTGTTCAGCTTTGGCACGGGAGAACCGCATCGTTCGCGCATCTGGATCGTTTGAGAAGTCCGCAGCGTGCGTTGAGTGGAAGCATCGGGATTTGAATGGGCGCAACTAAGAAAGCGGCGTTGTGCGCCTTGGCGATCCTGAGCCTGTCCGGCTGCGGCGGCATGTCCGGCCGCCGCCCGCCGACGCTCGCGCAACTGGGCGTGGCGGATCTTTATTCCGGTGGGCAGAAGACGCCGCAGCCGATTGCGGCGGCCGATCTGGCGCAATGGTGGCGCGGCTTCGACGATCCGCAGCTCGATGCGCTGATCGAGCGCGCGCGCGCGGACGATCCGGCGGCGGGGAAGAAGGGCAAGGCCCGCTATCTTCTGGAACAGGAACGCATCGCGACCGAAGCCGGGATCGCGCGCAGCTATGTGATGCTGCGCGCGCGTCAGGCGAAGATCGAGAACATACGTTCCCATCTGGCGGCGCGGCAGGATGACGAGGTGATCGCGCGCTTCCGCGAGGAGGCGAAGCTGGTGACGAGCCGCGACGCGCTTCAGGTCGCGGCGGAGAGCGATCGCGTCGCCGCGACCATTCCGGCGCTCGAATCCGCGATCGCCGCCGACGTGGCCCGCATCGCGGTGCTCACCGGACAGGCCCCGGTGATGCTGCGCGGGGAGCTTGCGGCGACCAGGCCGATCCCGGTGGGGCCATCGGATGTGGCGGTCGGCGCGCCCTCTGACCTGCTCGCGCGGCGGCCGGAGGCGCGGCTCGCCGCCCTGCGGATCGCGCCCGCGCGTCCATGGGGCGGCGGAACCGGCGCCGCGACCGCGGCATACAAGCAGACGGTGCTGCGGATGATCGAGGAGACGGAGAACGCCCGCAGCGCCTTCGCGGCGGCGAAGGCGCGCGTGGCCGCGCTCGACAAGGCCGTGGACGATGCGGAGCAACTGGCGCTGATGACGCGCAAACATTATCGCGAGGGGCTGGCCGATTATGTGGCGCTGGAAGGCGCGGAGCGCGCGTTGCTCGCGGTCCGCAACGAACGGGTCGATGCGCTGGCGGATCGCGCAAGGGCGCTGATCGACCTGTTCGCCGCCCTGGGCGGGGGATGGGAGATGGAAGCGGATGGCGATCATCGCTGACGATCCCGCGCCCGTGGCGGACATGGCCGTCGATGAATTCCTCGGCACCAGCCCCGGCCCGTCATGGCGGCGCTGGCTGAAATGGCTCGCGATCGCTGCGGCGGCGGTCGTGCTGACGATCCTGATCGGCCGCTTCGTGAGCGGCGGGCTGGCGACCGAATATGCCTCCGAGCCGGTCGTGCGGAGCGATATCCGGCTCGGCCTGTTCGGCACCGGGCGGCTTCAGCCCGTCGGCGCGCGCCCCGTCGGGTCCGCGCAGGAAGGCACGGTGCAGGAGATACTGGTTCAGGAGAACCAGCCGGTGAGCGAGGGCGAGGTGCTGGCCCGCCTCGATCCCGCGCCGTTCCGCGAAGCGCGCGACCGTGCCCGCGAATTGCTCGACACGCGGCAGGCCGCGGTGGAGAAGGCGCATGCCGCGAAGGCGGATATCGACCGGCGTCTCGCGCTCTATCAGCGCGTGCGGCGCCGGTCCGGCGGCGATGTGCCGTCCAATCGCGAGATGGCCGCCGCGCGCGATGCCGCGCGCCGCGCGGCGGACGCGCTGAACGCCGCGCAGGTCGAGCTGGCCGCCGCCCGCACCGATCTGGCGGAGCGCGAGGCGCAGCTCGCCTCCGCCGATATCCGCTCCCCATCGCTGGCGTGGTGATCCGGCGCGCGGCAAGCGTCGGGCAGGTCGTCGGCAATGCGCGGGGCAGGCGCTTTTCACGGTGGCCGAGCCTTATGCGTTCCTGCGGCTGGAGATCGCCACCGATCGCGCGCAGGCGGCCCGGCTGCTGGCGGCGCGGCCGCCGCGCGCGATCGTCTCGCCGCCTTCGGGCAAGGCCCTTGCCGTGCCGGTCGCGCGCATCGCGGAGGTCGCCGCTCCGCCCCGGCCGCGCGCGGCCCGGCGTCCGCCGCGCCGGTGGGGATCGCGCTGGAGATCGGGAACCCCGGTCTGGCCTTGCGGGTTGGAACCAATGTGTCGGTGCAGATCCCCCTTGGCCTGCATCGCGACGTGCTGATCGTGCCCGATGCCGCATTGCGCTTCGCCCGCGCGAGCGACGCCGCGCAGGGGCAGCAGGGAGATGCCGTCTACGTGACGGGAAGCGACGGCAAGCTCCATCGCGAGCCGGTGACGCGGGGCGGCGGCGACGGCCGCAACAGCGAGGTGGCGTCGGACGGGCTGGAGCCCGGCATGCGCGTCGTCACCGGGCTGCGCTGAGGCGGGTTCGCGACGCGCCGCCCGCCGGGGCGGACGAACGGTGTGCGGTGTGCGGGATTTTGGCGAACAGGGCCGTAAGGGGAATCTATGATCGGAAACGAGGCGGATTCTGGCGGTTTGACCCATATTTCACGACGATCGGGGCTGGCGTTCCTCGCCGGCATGGTGGTGGCGGCCCATGCCGGGGCCGCGCCGCGCCGTGGCGGTGGTCCCCGGTTCGGCCCGGCCGTTCCCTTTTCATGGGACCGGCTGGTGGATCAGGCGAAGGCGCTCTCCACCCGCCGCTACGTGCCGCGCGCCCGCGCCGACGATGTGGCCGCGGATTTCGACGCCGCGACGCGCCGCGCCTATGGCCCGGCGGAGACGCTGGCCGATCTCGTGCGGCTGATGCCCGTGACGCATCTGGCGCCGGAGCCGGTGCGGCTGAACGTCGTAGAGCACGGCATGGCGCGGCCGGTGCTTTCCACGAAGGGCCTGTTTTCCGGCGGCGCCGCGCTCATGCCCGCGGGCTTCCGCATATTGAACCAGAATCTGGCCGGCGACTGGCTGGCCTTTCAGGGCGCATCCTATTTCCGTGCGGTGGGTCCGCAGAACCAATATGGCCTGTCCGCGCGCGGCATCGCGGTGAACACCGGGCTGGACGGCCCGGAGGAATTCCCTTCCTTCACCGATTTCTGGATCGAGCATCTTTCGCCCCGGCGCTTCATGATCCACGCCCTGCTGGACGGGCCGAGCATCACCGGGGCCTTCGCCTTCGATTGCGCGCAGGAACCGGGCGGCGTCACGCAGGGCGTGCGCGCGGTGCTGTTCCCGCGCCGCGATATCGCCCGGCTGGGGATCGCGCCGGGGACCAGCATGTTCTGGTATGACCAGAAGGACCGCCGCACCGCGAACGACTGGCGGCCGGAAATCCATGATTCGGACGGTCTGGCCATCTGGTCCGGCAACGGGGAGCGCATCTGGCGGCCGCTCTCCAACCCGGCCCACCCGCGCACCGCCAGCTTCCGGGCCGATGGGGTGCGGGGCTTCGGCCTGATCCAGCGCGACCAGCGTTTCGCGGATTATGAGGACGACGGCGCTTTCTACGATCGCCGCCCCAGCCTGTGGGTCGAGCCGGCCGGGGACTGGGGCAAGGGCGCGGTGATGCTCTACGAGATGCCCACGGATGGGGAGACGAACGACAATATCGTCGCCTTCTGGGTGGATGACCGGCCGGTCCGCGCGGGCGAGCGGCGCGAATATGCCTATCGCCTGCGCTGGATGTCGCAGGACCCGTTCGAAGGCGATGTGGCGCGGGTGACGGATATCCGTGTCGGCGCGGCGGGCATCCCCGGCCTGCCGCCGGTGGCGGGCGCGCGCAAATATGTGGTCGATTTCGAAGGGAAGGGCCTGGTCGGCCTCGACCGGCGCAGCGGCGTGGAGGGCGTTGTCAACCTTGCCAGACCGGCGCTGATGGCCTTGTCCGTCTATCCGGTGGAAGGGCAGGGCGGGCGCTGGCGCGCGACGATCGACATCCGCGACAATCCCGGCAACCCGAAGGAGCTTCGCCTGTTCCTGCGGCGCGGGTCCGCGGCTCTGTCCGAAACCCTGATCGAGTCGCTGTCGTCATGAACGCCGTGGCGCCCCTCCCCCCGGAGGCGCCGCTGGCGATGCCGGAGCAGCGCCTGCGCGGCAACCCGCCCGCCACGATCGAGGTGCGCACCGCGCCGCCGGGGCTTCTGGGCAAGAGGATGCTGCTGATCGTCGCGACGGCGGTGCTCGGCATGTATGCCTCCACCGGCGTCCGCATGGCGCTGGGCGAGGACGGGCTCGGGCTGCTCGACATATTGCTGCTGCTGCTGTTCGTGCCGCTGGTGAGCTGGATCGCGTTCGGCTTCGTCAGCGCGCTGGTCGGCTTTATCAAGCTCATCACCGGCGAGCATCCCGGCTTCGCGCCGATCCCGCAGCCGGTGAGCGCGCTACGCCATCGCACCGCCATCCTGATGCCGGTGCATAACGAGGGGATCGAGGCGACCTTCGGCCGTGTTGCCGCCATGGCGCGATCGGTGGCGGACGCCGGGGGCGCCGGGTTCTTCGATTTCTTCATCCTGAGCGATTCCGGCGAATTGCACGGCAGGCTGGAGGAGGCGGCATGGGCGCGCCTTGCCCCCGAGGCGCCGATCCCGGTCTATTATCGCCGCCGGACGCTCAATATCGGCAAGAAGCCGGGCAATGTCGCTGAATGGGTGCGCCGGTTCGGCGGCGACTATGAGCATATGATCGTGCTCGACGCGGACAGTCTGATGAGCGGCAGCGCGATGGTGGGCATGGCCGCGATCATGGAGGAGAAGCCCACCGTCGGCCTGCTGCAGACGGTGCCGATGATCCTCAACGCGCATACCCTGTTCCAGCGCTGGATGCAGTTCGCCACCTGCGCCTATGGCCCGATCTCGTCGGCCGGGCTGGTGTGGTGGTCCGGGTCGGAGGCGAATTTCTGGGGGCATAACGCCATCATCCGCACCCGCGCCTTCGCCGAATGCTGCGGCCTGCCGGACCTGCCGGGCGAGCCGCCGTTCGGCGGGCTGATCCAGAGCCACGACATGGTGGAGGCGGCGCTGCTGCGGCGGCGCGGCTGGGCGGTGCACATGGTGATGATCGACGGCAGCTACGAGGAATTCCCGCCCACGATCATCGACCACGCCGTGCGCGATCGCCGCTGGGCGCAGGGCAATCTCCAGCACCTGCGGCTGCTGGACAGCGCGGGCTTCCACTGGACCAGCAGGCTGCACCTGCTGATCGGGGCGTCGGCCTATCTCACCTCCCCCGCCTGGCTGCTGCTGATCCTTGCGGAGATCGCGCAGACCCTGCTCGGCCACCGCGACGCGCTCGTCGACGGGCCGCCGGCGGCCGTCCTCGTCGTCACCCTGCTTTGCCTGTTCGGCACCAAGGCGATGGGCGTGATCTGGGTCCTCTCCGACGCCCGCCGCCGCCGCGCCTTCGGGGGCGCCGCCGCCGTGCTGAAATCGACCCTGCTGGAGGTGGTGCTGGCGATCCTGCTCGCCCCCGTCACGATGGTGACGCAGACCAAGGCGCTGATCGGCATGATCTCCGGCGTCCCCTCCAACTGGACGGTGCAAAGCCGCGAGGCCGCGCGCATCCCGCTGCGCGAGGTGCTGCCGAAGGTGCGCGAGCATATCGCGCTGGGGCTGGCGTTCGTGGCCGTGGGGGCGTTCGATCCGGTGCTGGGCCTTTGGCTCTCGCCGGTGAGCCTGGGCCTGCTGGCGTCCCCGTGGCTGATCTCGCTCACCTCCAGCGTCTCGCTGGGGGACCGGCTGCTGCGCTGGGGCATCTTCACCGTGCCGCCGCCGATCATCCGGGACACGCCGCCCGAGGGAATGGAGCAGGCCGCGGCCCGCCCGGTTCAGGCCGGGCGCGTCGCCCCCTCGGCTCCGCCGCCCGCCTGAACCCCTGCTTCAGGGCGCGTGCTGGGCGAGGCCCTTCGCCATCGATAGGTGCTTCTTCACCACCGGCTCGATATCGCTGACGAAGCCATGGAACGCGCCGTCCTTGTCGGTCGCGGCGTAGTTCTGGAGCGCGTCGAGCGTCTTCTGATGCGCATCGACCTGCGCCGAGGCATAGGCCCGATCGAAATCGGCGCCCTTCTTGCCGCGCAGGTCGTCGACAATGCGCTGCTGTTCCGGCGACAGGGTGGCGTCGGGCGTGATGGGGGCGGGCAGCTTCGCGGCGATGCGTTTCAGCTCCGCCGTCGATTTGCCGTGCGCCTCGATCATCTCGCGCGCGAAGTCCTTGATCGCTTTGGCGCTCGCATTGGTCGCGGCGAGCTTCGAGGTCGTGATCTCGAAATTGTCGCTTGCGGCGGCCGTGTTCGCGAAGCCCTGATCCGGCGAAGCCGCCATGGCCATATTGTCGGCCATGGGCGGCATGCTGTTGTCGACGGTGGACAATGCGGCCTGATTGCCCGGCCCGTAAGCTTCCTGCGTGCGCTCGGCGTCTTCGGAGGAGCGGTTGCAGGCGGAAAGGGCGGCGGTGATGCCGATCAGGCCCAGAAAATATGTGCGCATGGGTTCATCGTCTCCGTTCTTCACCTGCCTTCCGCAACCGCGCGAGAAGCATGATGTTCCGAAGACCAGCGGAAAAAGCAATTTATGTTCGTAAAAACAAAGCCGGAAATACACGCCATTACAACCCGGAGCAGGGATAAATCCCTGACCGGATACGTTTATCGGATTCCATGAAAGGTTTGTCGATGGCGTATCGGGAGCAAAGGAAAAGGCGGAGAATACGCAAGGGATTCGGTGCCGCCGCCGTAATCATCATGATTCTCGCACTGTTGATTTTTGCGGGATTCAACATCTATTATCTGACACGCGGCCCATGACTGCGCGCCGGCGAGGACCGGCGGCAACATGCCGCGCGCCGGATCGACGGCAAGGGCGCGGGTCAGCCCCGCGCGTTGCGCCGCCGGGTTTCCCAGCCCTTCTTCGCCGCGGCCGAACGCTTGGCGTGGGACTGGCTGCTGCCGCCCTTGTGGCCGCCGCGGCGCGAGCTTTCGTGGTTTTCCGGCTTGCCCCGGCCCGAGCCGGATTTCTTGCCGCCGCCGGTTTCCTTGTTCACCGTGGCCCAGGCGCGGCGTTCGGCCTCGCCATGGCTGACGCCGCGATGCTCATAGCCTTCCTCGATATGCTCGGCCTGGCGTTTCTGCTTGTCGGTGTAGCTGGATTTGTCTCCACGCGGCATGATTGCTCTCCTTGTTCAGATCACCCCGGTTCCGCCGTTCGCGCCGAAGATGCTGCCGGTGGTGAAGCTGTTCCGCCTCTCCGCCAGCGTCACATACAGGCCGGCAAGCTCCGCCGGCTGGCCCGCGCGGCCGAGCGGCGTATCCTGCCCGAATTTCTCGACCCCGCCTTCCAGTTGCCCGCCGGAAATCTGGAGCGGCGTCCACACCGGCCCCGGCGCGACCGCGTTGACGCGGATGCCGCGCGGCGCGAGCTGCTTGGCCAGGCCCTTGGTGAAAATCTCGATCGCGCCCTTGGACGTGGCGTAATCGAGCATCTCGCCGCTCGGGTTGAAACTGTTGACGCTGGCGGTGTTGATGATCGCCGATCCCGCCGGCATCCCTTCCACCGCGCGCTTCGACAGCCAGAACATCGCATAGAGATTGGTCTTCATCGTGCGATCGAACTGCTCGTGCGAGATATCCTCGATCGTCTTCCGCGCCTGCTGGTATCCGGCGTTGATGACGAGCAGGTCGAGGCCGCCGAGCTTCTCCCGCGCCTCGTCGATCAACCGCTCGCAAAAGGCCTGGTCGGTCACGTCGCCGGGCAGCTGCACCAGCTCCAGCCCGTCGCGCGCCAGCACCCCGGCGAGATCGTCCGCATCCGCCTGCTCGCGCGGGTGGTAGTTGATCGCGACGCGCGCGCCTTCCCGGGCGAAGGCGATCGCGGCGGCGCGGCCGATGCCGGAATCGCCGCCCGTCACCAGCGCGTGACGGCCGGCGAGGCGGCCCGTGCCGGTATAGCTCGTCTCGCCGCAATCGGGCACCGGCTCCATCTCGCGCTGGAGGCCGGGCCATTCCTGCCGCTGTCCGGGGAAGCCGCCGCGATGATATCTGTCGGTCGGGTCGATGAGTGGCTCGGCCATGGCGGCGGCTTCTCCCTTGCTGTGGCTGATATGGCGGCTTCAGGCCGGCATGTGATCGGCGCGCGCGTTGGCCGCGCTTTCGGCGAGGTCGCTCAGCTTCTCGTCGGTCGCGCGCTCCTCTTCCAGCGTCGCTTCCAGAAGCTCGATCACCTGATCGTGGCCCATCTCCCGCGCCCAGGCGATCAGCGTGCCGTAGCGGGTGATCTCATAATGTTCGACCGCCTGCGCGGAGGCGATCAGGGCGGCGTCGAGCACATATTTGTCGGCGATGTCGCCAGCCACTTCGTTCGCCTCCTTGATGATGCCGTCGATCGCGGGGCAATCGACCGCCTTCACCCGCTCGTCGAGAAGGGCGAACACCTCCTCCAGCCGATCGACCTGCCGGTTCGTCTCTTCCAGATGCTGTTCGAATCCGGCGCGCAGGCTTTCGTCGGTGGCCTTCTCGATCATCTTCGGCAGCGCCTTGGTGATCTGGTTCTCGGCATAATAGATGTCCTGCAATGTATGCAGGAACAGATCGTGCAGAGTCGCGATATCCTTGCTGAACAGCCCCACTTTGCTCTCCTGTGGCTCGAATGGATGGGCGCGGGCAAAGTCCCCGCCGGCATAGGTGCAGAACCCGTCGCGGCGGGATGGGCTGCATCGGGCGGCGGGCTTTGATGATAGCCTATGTTAGCGGCGGGCGTTTTTGTCCGCCGCCCCCGCCAGCCAGCCGGCCAGCGCGCCGTCCTCGAACCGGTCTGTCCGCGCGTCCATCCGCATGCCCATGATGGCGAGCGCTGCCGCGCCGTGCGCCCGATCGAGCGGGACGACGCCGTTTTCCGGCACCCACAGGGCGTAATCGCGCATGTGTGCATCGGATGCGGTGACGAGGATGCAGATCTCGGTGGCGATGCCGGTCAGGATCAGGCGGCGCACGCCCAGCTTGGGCAGCAGCACGGCGAGGTTGGTGGAATAGAAGCCGGAGAATTGCGGCTTTATCACGAAGAAGTCGTGCGCCCTCGGCTCGATCGCGCCATCGGCCAGCGTGGGCCGGGCCGCGGCGACCAGGCGGTCGCGATCCGAATGCCATTCCCCGAAATTGTCGTTGACGTAGATCGTCGGCACGTCCCGCGCATCGGCCTCCGCGCGCAGCCGCGCGATCGTCGCGGCGACCGGCCCG
>JASGGR010000103.1:0-11895 GCA_047602705.1 Sphingomonas bacterium
GAAAAGTATGCAAACGTCCTTCGCTTCATCGCCGAAACTGGCGTCGATAAAGACAAGATCGTTGAGACCATTCAGAACTTCAACGATCATGAATTTGGCGGCGGACTTAAGGGCATGGAGGACCGCGACCGCAAGCGCAATCCCGGCGCTAAGCCAAAGGCTGCTTCGATCCCGACAGACCTAAGTTACAGCCAGAAAATGAAGCGCGACAAGCTGATTAAGCGCGCCGAAAATGCGGATCTCAACGACGACGTTTTCCCCGCATCTAAGCCACCTGAGAAGCTCGCTTACGGTCAGGCGGTTTACAAAGTCCATGACGGCGAAATGGTCATCGTGGGTTTCAAGCCTTGGGATCAGGCGGAGTACGAAAACTACCTCATCCGCCGCGCTCGCGATGTGCTGAAGCAGGAGGAGAAGTTGCAGGCCAAGGAAGACGCTCGCCAAGCTGCCCTCAATGCGGATGCCTTGAATGCGATGACTGGCGACGGTCAGCAGGATGAGGTTGCTGCACTCATTCAGGCTGGTGTTTCGAAGGATGCCGTTCAGCAAGCAATAGCGAAAGCGATTGCCGCCATGCGTGTGTCTGTGGACCTCGTTGAAGCTGATCCCGTCTAAGCGACAAATGCCAGTGCGCTAGTCTGGCTACACATATCACCCACGGAGAGCGTCATGCTCAACGGCGAAGGCTAATGCCCACCGTCTCCTCACAGTGGCGGTGGGCATTTTTATGCCCACAATCATATGGAGGAAATAATGCACCCGCTCAACAAGAAGCATCTGTTTAAGCACGCCCATGAGGAGAAAGATGCTGGTAAATCCGGCTACATGGTGATGTTTGAGGACAAATTGAACTACTACTCGATTCACTACAACGCGCGTCGCGAAGAGCCGTCCCGCTTTGCGGTTCGTCAAGATGGCTTCTGTTCCGTGATGGATAGTATCTACAAACGGCAACGAGAAATGTGGACAAAGCGCCGACCGGTCCGCAAAATCGCACGCATCGCTTTCCTCACTTTCTTTGATGACCCTCGGCTCACCAAGGAGTTCCACTCGCTCTACTACCATTGGTGGACGACGAACAGGTGGACGCATTTCTGCCACGAGTATGTGGCGTTCACTCTTTAGCGACGCGAAGGAACGCCACCTGTCACCGCGTCAGTGTGGCAGAATCATATTGCCCACGGAGGGCGCTATGCCTTACGGTGACGGTCGATAAGACGCCCTCACGGTTTGCCGTGGGGGCGTTTTGGTTTGTCCACTCACTACTCGTGGGCCGCGCCCTGATATGGAATTATCTACATAGTAAATTCCCATGCCTGAAACCGGCATCGACATCGTGTTCGATGGATATATGTGGGTAGAATGGGAGTCTGCCTTCCAGATCGAAGGCCGATTGGCGGTCAGTTCGACCGCTGCCGCTTCTGTAGCTGCCCAATGTAGCTATCCCTACGGGCGCGCTCCATTTCCTTGCGGCGCTTATGCTGGTCCTTCACGGATTGCAGCGCCTTCTTCGCTACATCGATCTCACGCTTTTTGGCGGCCTCGAGCGATTGCTCAGGTGTTAGGGGTTTGTGTGGCTTCTTGGCTTTCTTCGGCTTGGTCGTGGCGAACTCGTAAAATCTCATGCCGTATTTATGCGACTCGCTGACGCTAAAACGCCTTATCCCATTCCGCCGGGCTGAACCCCACTAATGCACCGCCGTCGTACTCCACGACTGGGCGCTTAATCGCTGACGGATTCTCCCCCATGATTGCTATGGCCTTGGTAGCGTCCAAGTCGGCTTTCATCGCGTCCGGCAATTTCTTGAAAGTGGTGCCCGCACGGTTGAGCACCTTTTCCCAGCCGAACCTATCGACCCACTTTGCCAACCTATCCGTATCGACGCCGCTCTTCTTGTAATCGTGAAAGGCATAATCAACACCGCGCTCTGCAAGCCATGCGCGAGCCTTCTTCACGGTATCGCAGTTAGGAATCCCAAATACGGTGACGATCATTTCGCTGCCTCAAATAATTTTTTAAATATAAATCAATCGGTTATCTTGCAGTAAATTCCGTCTACAACCCTTGCGCTCTACTCGCAATTGGGGATGCCGTAGAGTGTGACCATGCGCCCTCAATCGGGGAAACCGGTGCGGATCGCAACCGGGCAGCATCATGCAAATGCGCACGATTTCACGCGATCGCCGCCTTCCTTCCTATGAAGTGGGGGAACAGGGAGAAACAGGCGATGACGATGGCGATCCGCACCGGCGATCTGGCGGAACTGATCGACCGGATTCCGGAAGGCGTGCGCTATCTCTCGCTCGATTGCTTCGACACGCTGGTGTGGCGCGATTGCGCGATGCCGGTGGACGTCTTCGCGGACCTGCCGTTGCCGGGCGGCGCGATCGCGGCCCGCGCGGCGGCGGAAAGCCGGGCGCGCGACGCCCGGCGGATGGCGGAGGGTAAGACCGAAGTCTCGCTGGCCGACATCCATCGGCGGCTCTGCCCGGACGGCGACGTCGAAACCTCGATCGCACGGGAGATCGCGGCGGAGCATCGCCATTGCTTCGGCTTCCGCCCCGTGATGGACCTGATCGCCGCCGCCCGCGCGCGCGGGCTGAAGGTGGTCATCGTCAGCGACACTTATCTCGACGAGCCGCAATTGCGCGCGCTGATCGCCACGGCGTGCGGCCCGGAGACGGCGGATGCGATCGAGCGCGTCTTCGTCTCATCGGCCTATGGCGTGTCCAAGGCTGGCGGGCTGTTCCCGCATGTGCTGGAAGCGCTGGGCTGCACGCCGTCCGCGCTGTTCCACCTCGGCGACAACGAGACGGCCGATCGCAAGGCGCCGGAGGCATTGGGCATCCCCTGCGCGCATCTGGTGCAGTTCGAGGACGAGGTGCAGACGCGGCTGCGGCTGGAGGTGGCCGCGGGCAGGATGATCGATCCGGCGCTCCGCGTCTCCGCCCCCGCTTTCCAGCCGTGGCGCCCTATCTTCTCGCTGCGCCCGCCCGCCGGGCCGGCGCATGTGCTGGGCCATGACACCCTGGGGCCGGTGATGGCCGGCTTCTGCCGATGGCTCGCCGGCGAGGCGAGGATGATCGCGGCGCGCGACGGCCGCGCGCCGAAGCTGCTGTTCATGCTGCGCGACGGGCACCTCCCGTCCCGCGTCCACCGCGCGCTCTTTCCCGAAGCGGAGGCCGCGACGGTGGAGATCAGCCGCTTCACCGCCACCGCCGCCGGCTTCACCGATCGCGCGGCGGTGCGCGATTATCTGAACGGCCAGCTCGATACCGGGCGGAGCGACATCGTGTTGCGCCAGTTCCTGCTCACCCGCGAGGAGATCGCGCGGATCGCGCCGCGCCGGACGATGACGGACCGCGCCCTTCTCGCGCGGCTGGCGACCGATGCGATGTGCGACCGCGTCGTCCGCCGCTCGCAACGCTTCGCCGCTCGCCTGATCGCGCATCTGGAGCGCGCCGGCGTGCAGGAGGGGGACAATGTGATCCTCGTCGATCTCGGCTATAACGGATCGGTGCAGAATCATGTCGCGCCGATGCTGGCCACGCGGATGAAGCTGAACGTCGCGGGGCGCTATCTGCTGCTGCGCGAAAAGCTGCCTTCGGGGCTGGACAAGGCCGGCTTCCTCGGCACGCGCCATTACGACTTCCACGCCCTCATCGCGCTGAGTGAATCGATCGCAGTGGTGGAGCAATTGTGCACCGTCGATCAGGGATCGGTGATGGATTACAAGCCGGACGGCCTCCCGATCCGCGCCGCTCATGCCACCGCCGCGGCGCAATCGGCGGTGCGCGAGAAGGTGCAGGCCGGATGCGTCGCCTTCGCCGAGACGCTGGCGCGCTGGCGAGGGCCGGCATCCGCTGCCAATACGGCGGATGCGGAGCGCGTCGCGGCCGCCGGCGCGCTCGCCAGACTGCTGTTCCTGCCCATGCCTTCCGAGGTGGCGACGCTCGCAGGCTTCGAGCATGACGTGAACCTCGGCTCGCACGAGAATATGGAATTGCTTGATCCCGATGCCGCCCAGGCCGGGCTGCGGCGCAACGGCCTGCTCCATTTCGACGAATCTGATCGCATCTTCCTTCCCGCGGAGATGCGGCGCGGCGGCGTGGGGCTGAACCTGGCCCTGTTCGCGACGCGGCGGTTCGGGCTGGACCTGAAAGGCGGGGACATCCTGGGCGAGCCGATCCGGCTGCCGATCATGGTCGCGGATTCGCGGAAGCCGGGGATCGTCAATATCGATGTGGACGCCTATCCGACGCATGACGGCTTCTATACCGCCGCGATCCCGGTGGGCGCCGGACGGCTGTCGATCGGGATGCTGTGGGGCCGACTCTACGACTGGGTCGAAATCGAGGATGCCCGTTTCCATGCAGTGGAGACCTATGGCAGGCTCGCCACGCGCGGCGCCGGCACGCCGGCGCGCCTGTTCCACGACGGGATGGAGAATCCGGCCGGCGGCCTCTATCGCTGCAACGGCGATGCCGCGCTGACCCTCGCACCGGCGACTCCCGCCCCGGACGACGGCGACCTGCTGCTCGCCGTCACCTTCCGCCCGATCGCCCCGCGCAAGGCCGAAAGGGTGCGTCTGGCGGCATAGGCCGGGCGAAACGAAATCGCCGACGGCGCGTTCCGTCCCCCGCAATATGCGTTCCCTCCCCGCGACATAGAGCGGAACGCCCACCGGGGAAGGATCGTCGTTTGGGCCTGTTCGACCGCGTGAAACGGCTTGGTCCGGGGCTTGTGACAGGCGCGGCCGACGACGATCCCAGCGGCATCGCAACCTATTCGCAGGCCGGCGCGCAATTCGGCCCCAGCCTGATGTGGACGATGACGCTCGCCTATCCGCTGATGGTCGCGGTGCAGCTCGCCAGCGCCCGCGTCGGTCGCGTCACCGGCTTCGGGCTGGGAAGGAACCTGCGCGAGATCATGCCGCGCTGGCTGGTGGTCGGCATCGTCGGGCTGCTGTTCGTCGCCAACACCATCAACATCGGCGCCAACCTCGCGGCGATGGGGGAAGCCGCGGCGCTGGTTTCCGGCGGAGGGAAGCATGTGTTCACCGTCGGGCTGGCGATCTTCTCGCTCATCCTCCAGCTCTACATCCCCTATCATCGTTATTCCTCGATCCTGAAATGGCTCACGCTGGTGCTGCTCGCCTATGTGGCGCTGGTGTTCATGATCGATATCGACTGGAAGGCGGCGCTGCGCGGCCTCGTCGTGCCGACCATCGCGGGCACGGGCGCGCTCACCACCATCGTCGCGATCTTCGGCACGACGATCAGCCCCTATCTCTTCTTCTGGCAGGCGGCGCAGGAGGTGGAGGAGATCGATCAGTCGGACGAGCGCGAGCCGCTGACCGAGAAGAACGGGCAGGCGGACGACGCATTCAACCGTATCAGGTGGGACACGTTCGCCGGCATGGCGGTTTCCGACATCGTGGCGCTGGCGATCATGCTCGGCACCGCCTTCACGCTCCACAGCGCGGGCAAGACCGATATCCAGAGCGCGGCCGACGCGGCGCAGGCGCTGAAGCCGATCGCGGGCCATCTCGCCTTCGCCACCTTCAGCCTGGGCATCATCGGCACCGGCCTGCTCGCCGTGCCCGTCCTGGCCGGCGCATCGGGCTATGCGGTGTGCGAGATCGGTGGCTGGAACGCGAGCCTCGAGCACAAGCCGCACCGGGCCAAGGCTTTCTACTTCGTCATCGCGCTGGGCATGGCGCTGGGCGTGGGGATCGACTGGTCCCCGATCAACCCGATGAAGGCGCTGTTCTGGAGCGCCGTCATCAACGGCGTCGCTGCGGTGCCCATCCTGATCGGGCTGATGATCGTCGTGTCGAAGCGCAGCATCATGGGCGATTTCGTCGCATCGCCGACGCTGAAATTCTTCGGCTGGCTGGCGACCGCCGTGATGGCCGCCGCCGCCGCTGCGATGGCGGTGCTTCCGAGCTGAGGCGCGGATGATCGATTGGCTGCACCAGATCATCGGCCCCGACGACGCCTCCGGCTCGATCGCGCAATTTTGCGCGCGGGCGACGATCCTGTTCGTCTTCGGGCTGCTTTGCATCCGCATCGCCGGGCGGCGCACATTCTCCGATCTCAGCCCGCTCGACATCATCGTGTCCATCGTGGTGGGATCGAACATCAGCCGCACGATGACGGGCAGGGCGCCGTTCATCCAGACGCTGGCGGCCACGCTGCTGCTGGTCCTCCTCCACCGGCTGGTGGCGCTGGCGACGGTGAGGTCGAACCTGCTGTCCCTGTTCGCGAAGGGCCGGCCGGCGGTGCTGGTGCGCGACGGAAAGCTCCACGGGCAGGCGATGCTGCGGCACGGGATCAGCGAGCAGGATCTGATGGAGGGCCTGCGGATGGAGCAGGTGGACGCCATCGAGGACGTCGCCCTCGCCACGATCGAGCGCGGCGGGAAGATCAGCGTCGTTCCCAAAAGGCCGGAGAATCAGGCCTGACAGCCCGCCCCGCGCGCGGCGGCGCGCAGATCCTCGCGAAAGCGCGCTTCCTCCTCGTCGCGCCGGTCGCGCAGGCGCAGCAGATAGCTGGGGTGGATCGTGGCGAGCAAGGTCCGCCCTTCCCATGGCAGCAGCACGCCGCGATCCGCCCTGGAAATCCCGTCGAGCGCGCGCAGCGCCGTCCGCCCCAGCGCGACGACCACGGTTGGCTTCACCAGCCGCACCTCCTCCTTCAGCCACCAGCGACTGCGGTCTATGTCACCCGCATTGGGCGTCTGATGAAGGCGGCGCTTGCCGCGCAGGGTAAACTTGAATCGCTTGACCGCATTGGTCACGAACTGCTTCCGGCGATCGATCCCGATCTCCGCCAGGCACCGATCCAGCAACCGCCCGGCGGGGCCGACGAAGGGATGGCCCAGCCGATCTTCCTGATCGCCGGGCTGTTCGCCGACCAGCATCAGCGGCGCGCCGATCGGCCCTTCGCCGGGGACGAAAACAGGGCTGAAGCCGGGCGCGCGCAGGGCCTCGTCGGCTTCCTCCTCGCGATAAAGCTCCGGCAGCGTGGAGAAATGTCGCTCGGCCATCCTGATCCCCTGCACATGCGCCACGGCCTAACGCGCGGGCGCGCCCGGAGGCTCCAAAGGCAACGCGGCGGGACCATGACGATCCCGCCGCGCCGATCCGGGGAGCAGGGTCCGCTCCCTCCCCGCCACGCTATTCAGCGATGTTCCCAGCCACGCCGGGCCGCTTCGGAATGGCCGCGCGGGTCGCCGAACCAGCCGCCGTGACCCCGGCCGCCGCCGCGACGGTCGTCGTCATCATCGTCGCGATACCGGCCACCGGATCGCGAGCTGCTGCCATAGCGGCGATCGTCGTCGTCATCGCGCCCGCGCGAACTGCCCTCGCGTTCGTCCCAACCACGGCGCGCCGCCTCGGCATGGCCTTCCGAATCCCCGAACCAGCCGCCATGGCCGCGTCCGCCACCGCGACGATCGTCATCCTCGTCGCGATACCGCCCGCCGCCGTTCGAGCGCGAATAGCTGGAATAGCGGCGGTCATCGTCACTGTCGCGTCCGCGCGAGCCGCCGCCGCGCTCATCCCAGCCGCGCCGCGCCGCTTCGGAATGGCCCTCGGAATCCCCGAACCAGCCGCCCTGTCCACGGCCGCCGCCGCGCCGGTCGTCATCGTCGCGATAGCGCGATCCGCCGCCGGAGCGCGAGCGACCGTCGTCATCGCGCGACATGAACCGGCCTTCCTCGTCGCGCTCCCGGCCGTAGCCGCGCGAGCCGTTGCCGCCGCCACCGCCACGATGGCTTCCGCCGTTGCGGTCGTCATCGTTGCTCATGAAGCGGCCATTTTCGTCGCGCTCCTGATGGCGGGCGTTGCTGCCGCGCCGGTCGTCGTCGTCATCGGCGTAACGGGTGGACGACCGGCCATATTCACTTCGACGATCTTGCTGTGCCATGATCTGCTCCTTGTGCATCTTCCCCATGGACGGCATTTCGGGCGGGCGTTGCCCGACCTGCCGCCGGATTTCCTCCCGGTGCTCCTCGATCTTTCTGCCGAGGGTCTCGATATCGACGCCGGCGGCCACGGCAGCGGCCAGGATGCCGTCTTCCGGGCGCTCCTCCTCGGCGACGTGATGGCGAATATGTTCGCTCAGCACCTTCACCTTGGCGTCGTAAAAGGGTGTGTCGGGTGATGCGTTGTGCAATTCCTCGACCAGTTGCTTGGCGCCGTCATGCTCCACCTGCGCCTCGTCGAGCTGCTCGTCGTCGATCTTCTCCCGGCAGGCCGGGTAGAAGATTTTCTCCTCGATCAGCGAATGCGTCAGGAATTCGGATATGATCTGCGCGACGATCTGTTTCTTCTGCGAATTGTTCCTTGCTTTTTTGAACTTGTCGAACAGCGCCTCGATATTTCTGTGATCGCGCTTTATCAGCTCGACCGCATCGGTCTTTCCCGCGACTTTCGCCTCCGTCTTCTTCTGGACGACGC
This sequence comes from Sphingomonas bacterium, assembly GCA_047602705.1. Taxonomy (GTDB): domain Bacteria; phylum Pseudomonadota; class Alphaproteobacteria; order Sphingomonadales; family Sphingomonadaceae; genus Sphingomonas. Next base: position 8,466 of record JASGGR010000103.1, read on the forward strand.
GGGTTCCTGCTCCTTTTTCGGAAGCAGATTTTCCCTTATTCTGCTCCCGTGAGGATTCTTCGCCGTTCGCGGGGTTCTCGTCTGCCATTTCTCTCTCCATTCCGTTCGAAGGAAGCGGCCAGAGGCTCACAACGCCGGAGAATAATGGGTCAACGAAAGGCATGTTCCGATCACATTCGGGATATCAATGCATATCCTGATCCAATATATCGATTCCATCTGTCACACAGTCCACTTATCTTGAAAAAATAACCGCCGTTACGACACTAAAATCATAAACATTACGCACGAAATATTTATTCAATATCTCCTTAATCATGTTTTTATTTGTTACTTCCCCGACACAAATGCATCCGACAGGCGCGAAATACGCGACATCTGCTCAATCAAGCGCGAAAATCGCACGTTTCATCTACCTCGCACCGCGCCACGCCTTCACCGATGGCACCCAAGTTCCTCCCGACGCATTCAGTCCGTTCGGAACGCACGGGAGAGCGCGATGCACGAGACACCGAAGCCGGTCGCCGAAGCTCCTTCGGCGAAGCCGGCCTTGCGGAAAGGCGAAGCATTGGAGATTCGACGAGCGCATCGTTATCTTGCGCGGCCGGGCGATCGGGCGAGACATGTCTTCCTGCTCGTCGACGGCTGGGCCGCGCGCTATCGGCTGCTCAGCGACGGACGGCGGCAGATCACGGGGCTGTTCGTCCCCGGTGATTTCTGCGACCTCGCCTGGCGGCATGCGAAGACGCTGGCGCAGCATGTAATCGCGCTGACGCCGATCCGGGCCTTCCGCATCGACATCGGTAAGCTCGAACAGCAGATCGAATGTGATCCCGGCGCGCGGTCAATCGTGGACGACGAGGCATATCGCGCATGGGAAACCCAGTGCGAATGGCTCGTCTCGCTCGGACGGCGCACGGCGATCGAGCGGCTGGCCTATCTGTTCTGCGAGCTGGTCCAGCGTGTCGGGCGCGTGAACGCGCAAGGCGCCGGCATGTGCCAGATGCCGCTGACCCAGGTGGATATCGCGGACATTGCGGGGCTTACGCCGGTCCACGTCAACCGCACCCTCCAGCAGATGCGGAGATCAGGGCTGATCGAACTGAAATCGAAGCAGTTGCGGCTGCCGGACTTCGCCACGCTCAGGAAAATCGCCTTGTTCCAGCCCAATCCCGAAGCCGGCAGGCTGAGGAACAGCGTCTCCACCGCATTCAGGCTCGTTGAGGGCAGCGCGGAAGGCACCTCCCGGATCGACGAGGGCGATCGGCTGGTCTTCGCCTGACCGATCCGCCCCCGCCGCCGGAATACGGGTCAATGGTGGAAGAAGATCCACAGCAGGATAATGACGGGGATCGGGATTCCGATCAGCCACAGAATACATCCCTTGCCCATGTTCATATTCTTCTCCTCGTGAAAGACTTCTGTCAGTCGGCCGCGCCGCCGCTCCGCGCGGGGAGCGCGAAGGCGAGCGTGTAATCGCCGTAGCGGGTGCCCAGAGAGCCATGGCCGCCGGCGGTGATGACGACATATTGCCGCCCGTCGCGCCCCATGTAGGTCATCGGCGTGGCCTGCGCGCCGGCTGGCAGGCGCGCCTTCCACAGCACGCGGCCGCTCGCGAGATCATAGGCGCGCAGATACTGGTCCGTGGTCGCCCCGATGAAGGCGATGCCGGACGCGGTGACGATCGCGCCGCCCAGATTGGGCACGCCGGTCTTGAGCGGCACGCCGATCCGCGTGCCGAACAGCCCCGTATCGCGCGCGGTGCCGAAGACCTCGTTCCACTTCACCTTGCGGGTGTTGAGATCGACAGCCGTCAGCTTGCCCCACGGCGGCGCGCTGCACGGCGCGCCGAATATGCCGATCCACGCCTGAACCACCGCGACATAGGGCGTGTTATATTGCGTATAGAGCTGCGGCTCGCGCGCATTCTCGCCGCTCTGCTTCTTCCTCAGCAGCGGGCCGACGCGCGGATCGTCGCGGCGCATCAGCTCGATCCTGAACGGCATCTCCATCGTGTTGACCACGAACAACTGCCGCACCGGATCGACCGCCGCGCCGCCCCAGTCGGTCACGCCGTCGAACGCCGGGTGGCCGATGATCGGCTTGAGGCCGACCGGCTGGTAGATGCCCGCGCCTTGCGTGCGGCGGATATCGATGCGGCAAAGGAGCTGGTCGATCGGGGTCGCGCCCCATGTCGCCCGCTCGCTCGGCGCGGGCGGGGTGAAGGACGGCAGGCCGACCGACCACGGCTGCGTCGGCGAAACCTTCACGCCCGGCGTCGCGCCGTCCTGCCGCGCGAGGCGCTCCTCGATCGGGGTGATCGGCGATCCGTCCAGCCGGTTGAGGAAATAGACCTGCCCCATCTTGGTCGTCTGGATCAGCGCGGGGATCACCCGGCCGTCGGGCGCGCGATAGTCGAACAGCGACGGACCGATCGGCAGGTCCATGTCCCACATGTCGCGGTGGACGAGCTGGCGCACCCAGCGCAGCTTCCCGGTCGCGATCTCCAGCGCGACGATCGCCGTGCCGAAACGATCGTCGAACGGACGGCGCCAGCCGATCCAGTAATCGGGCGAGGCGTTGCCGGTGCCGAGATAGACGAGTCCGTTCGCCGGATCGGCCGTCATCGCGCCCCAGACGTTCGGCGTGCCGCGCGTGTAGTTCTGCCCGGCGGGCAGCGGCGCGATCGCATCGGGCGAGCGGCCCACGTCCCATGCCCAGACGGGCGCGCCGGTCACAGGATCATAGGCCCGCACCACGCCGGAGGGGATATCACGGTTCACATTGTCGACGATCCGCTCCCCGATGATAAGCCGCCCGTTGGCGACCACCGGCGGGGAGGTGCTGATCTGGTCCGCCGGGTGCGAGACGCCCATGTTCGCGCGCAGGTCGATCGCGCCATTGTCGGCGAACGTCGGGCACGGCTTGCCGGTATCGGCATCCAGCGCCATCAGCTTCGCATCGAAGGTCGGCGCGAAGATGCGGCGCGGGCAAGGCGTGCCAGCGGGGGCCTCGAAGTAGGAGACGCCGCGGCAGACGAGATAGGAATTGCCGGTGCGGTCGGCGGTGTCCTTCCAGCTCCATTTCGTGCGGCCGGTGGTGGCGTCGATCGCCTGCACCACCGAATGGGGCGTGCAGGTGTAGAGCGTGTCGCCGATGTGGATCGGCGTCGCTTCCGAATGATATTCGCGCTTGTGCTCCACCGCCTCCGCCCTGTCGGGCAGGTCGCCGGTGCGCTGCGTCCAGGCGAGCTTCAATTGCGCGACATTGCCCGGATCGATCTGCGTGAGGCTGGAATAGCGCTGCCCGGCGAGCGTTCCGCCATAATGCGCCCAGTCGCCCGCGCCGGCATCGGCGGCACGCTCTACACCTGCACGCCCCATTCGGTGGTGCAGGCGATCGACGCCGATCCACATCGGCGACACGCTCT
>JASGGR010000104.1:0-11728 GCA_047602705.1 Sphingomonas bacterium
ATTGAATCAACCGTTCCTCATCACCGCAAACGATTTAATAGGTCCTGACCCTAGATTTCGCCCGCGTCGACGATCCGCCCGGCGATCGCGGCGGCGGCGGCCATGGCGGGGCTCATCAGATGGGTGCGGCCGCCGGTGCCCTGCCGGTTCTCGAAATTGCGGTTCGACGTGGCGGCGCAGCGCTCTCCGGGCGCGAGCCTGTCCGGATTCATGCCGACGCACATCGAGCATCCCGGCTCGCGCCAGTCGAACCCCGCCGCGATCAGGATGTCGGCGAGGCCTTCTTCCTCCGCCTGACGCCGCACGAGGCCGGAGCCGGGGACGACCATCGCCTCCACGCCCGCCGCCACCTTGCGCCCGCGCGCGATCGCGGCGGCGGCGCGGATATCCTCGATCCGGCTGTTGGTGCAGCTTCCGATGAACACGCGATCTATCGGCAGCCCCGCGATGCGCTGGCCGGGCGAGAGGCCCATATAGGCAAGCGCGCGTTCCTGCGCGGCGCGGCTCAGGGGATCGGCTGTGGCGCGCGGATCGGGGATCGTCTCGTCGATCGCGATCGCCTGAGCGGGCGTGGTGCCCCATGTCACCATCGGGCGGAGCATATCGGCGGCGATCGCCACCTCGCGATCGAACGATGCGTCGGGCGCGCTTGCGAGCTTGCGCCATTCGGCCATGTGCCGATCCCACTCCGCACCGCGCGGGGCGGAGGGGCGACCGGCGAGATAGGCGAAGGTGATATCGTCCGGCGCGATCAGCGCGGCGCGTCCGCCCATCTCCACCGCGAGATTGCAGAGCGTCATCCGCCCTTCCATCGACAGCACGCGCACCGCCGGGCCGGCGAACTCGATCGCATGGCCCAGCGCGCCGTCCACGCCGATCGCGCGCAGGATGCCGAGCGCCAGATCCTTGGCGGAAAGATGCGCGGGCAGCGTTCCCGTGACGTTGATCCGCATCGTCTTCGGCTTGCGCAGCCGCAGCGTCTGCGTCGCCAGCACATGCTCGATCTGCGAGGTGCCGATGCCGAACGCCAATGCGCCGAACGCGCCATGGGTGGAGGTGTGGCTGTCGCCGCACACGATCGTCATGCCCGGCAGGGTGCGGCCCTGCTCGGGGGCGACGACATGGACGATGCCGTTGCGCGGATCGCCCATGTCGAACCGCTCGATCCCGTGGCGGATGCTGTTCTCCACCAGCCGGGCGAGCTGCGCGCGCGCCTGCGGATCGGCGACGGCGGGGATGCCCTTGTCCTGCGCCTCGGTCGGCACATTATGGTCGAACAGGGCCAGCGTCCGCCCCGGCCGGCGCACCGGGCGGCCATGCGCCTCCAGCCCGGCAAAGGCCTGTGGCGAGGTGACTTCGTGCAGCAGGTGGAGATCGATGTAGAGCAACGTCTCCCCGCCGTCCTCCAGGATGCGGTGGCTGTTCCAGATGCGATCGAACAGCGTGCCCGTCACACGATGCCGCGCTGCTTGAGGTCCGCGATCGCCGTCGGGTCATAGCCCAGTTCGGCGAGCAGCGCGTCGGTATCGGCCCCCGGCGTGGCGGGCGCGGCCGACCGGATGCCGCCCGGCGTGCGCGAAAGGCGGGGGAAGACGCCCTGCATGGGGAGCGCGCCGTGCCGCGCCGTATCCACCGACACGATCGCCTCGCGCGCGGAGAAATGCGGGTCTTCCAGCATGTCGCGCGCGGCATACATGCGGCCGGCGGGCACGGCATGCTGCTCCATCAGCGCCTCCACCGACGCCAGTGTCCGCCCGTGCGTCCAGTCCGCGATCATCGTATCGAGCAGGTCCTGATTGGCCCCGCGCGCATTGTGCGTGGCGAAGCGCGCGTCGTCGGCAAGCTCCGGCCGGCCCATCGCGGTGGCGAGCCGGCGGAAGATCGCGTCCTGGTTGGCGGCGATCAGCAGTTCGCCGTCGCTGCACGGATAGACATTCGACGGCGCGATGCCCTTCAGGATTGAGCCGGAGCGCGTGCGCACATGTCCGGCCGCGGCATATTCGGGGATCAGCCCCTCCATCACCTGCAGCACCGATTCGAACAGGCTGACGTCCACGATCTGTCCACGCCCGCTGCGTTCGCGTTCATGCAGCGCGGCGATCGCGCCGAGGCAGCCATAGGTGCCGGCCAGGCTGTCCCCGATGGAGACGCCCAGCCGCGAGGGCGGGCGATCCGGCGTGCCGACCAGCGCGCGCCATCCGCCCATCGCCTCCCCGATCCCGCCGAAGCCGGCGCGGGTGGAATAAGGCCCGGTCTGTCCATAGCCGGAGACGCGCACCACGATCAGCCGGGGATTGGCGGCGCAGAGATCGGCGGGGGAGAGGTTCCATTTCTCCAGCGTGCCGGGGCGAAAATTCTCGATCAGCACATCGGCGGTGGCGATCAGGCGGCGCGCCACCTCCTGCCCCTCGGGCGTGCGCAGGTCGGCGGAGACGGATCGCTTGTTGCGCGCGATGACCTCCCACCATACCGGCGGATCGCCCGCGCCCCATTGCCGCATCGGATCGCCGGTTTCGGGCGGCTCGATCTTGATGACGGTTGCGCCGAGATCGCCGAACAACTGGGCGCAGAACGGCCCCGCGATCAATTGCCCCAGCTCGACGACGCGAATGTCAGAAAGCGGTCCCACGGCGACTCCCGGATAAACTTAGTATCCTAAGCTATGCGGAGCCGCCCTCCGGCGCAACCCTCAGTCGGGTAGAGACGTCCACCAGCCGCGCGGCAAGCCCGTCGAGGATCGCGTTCGCCAGCGGATCGGCCAGCGCGCCTTCCGCCGTGAAGGCGTTGCCCGCGAGCGGCACGGCGAGCTGCTCGGGCACGACCATCATCTGGATCGTGCCCAGCACCTGCCGCAGATGCGCCAGCGCCCGCATCCCGCCGAACGGCCCGATCGAGGCAGCCATGATCCCCGCCGCCTTGCCGCGATAGGCGGTGAGCGCGATCGGCGATTCGCCGTCGCTCGGCCGGGATGCCCAGTCGATCGCGTTCTTCAACAGGGCCGATATGGTGCCGTTATGCTCCGGCGTGGCGATCAGCAGCCCGTCGCAGGCGACCAGCGTCGCCTTCAGCCGGCGCGCGTCGGGCGGGCAGGCCCGCAGCTCCAGATCCTGTGAATAGAGCGGCAGATCATAAGTGGAGAGGTCCACCATCTCCGCTTCCGCTCCCGCCGCGCGGACCCGCTCCGCGCCCAGCGCGGCCAGCGCCATGTTGTGCGATCCCTGCCGGATGCTCCCCGAAATCACGCCGATCCGCACAGTCATCGCCCGCTCCTCTAATATATTAGATAGCTAAGAGTTTCACGGGCGCCGGTGATGGGGTCAAGCCCTTTCGTCCGGATCGCTGTCGGCGAGATTGGGGGTGCGGCGCGTTTCTTCCGTGAGGTTGGCGATCACGCGGCGCAGCAATGCGCGCAGCGTCTCCACTTCCTCATCACTCATCCCAGCCGTCGCCACCGCGTGGACGGCGGCGTTGAGCGGCGCCAGCTCCGCCTCCAGCGATTTGGCGAAGGGGGTGAGATAGATGTGGATCTTGCGCCGGTCCGTCCTGCTTTTCTCGCGCCGGACCAGCTTCGCCGCCTCCAGCCCCTTGAGCGCCACGACCGTGGTCGGCTCGCGCATCCCGACGCGCTCGCTCAGCTCGCGCTGCGTGATGCCGTCCTCGATCCAGAGCTGACGCAGGAAACGCCACTGCCCGGCGGAAATCTCGTGCTGCAACGTGTGGCGTTCCAGCAGGCGCGAGAAATTGCGGAACACGATCCGCGTGAGATAGCCGATGCTGTTTTCCGGATTCTTGTAATATTCCGCAGGCTTGCGGGGGGTCCGCGTGTCGCTCAAGATGGAAGCTCCGGATAAGGCGTTATGGCGCAGGGTATGGCATTGCGCTATGGCCCGGCAATGCAAAACGCATCGTTCAGCGATTTGCTCCCGCCACGCGGTCATTGTCGACGCGATCATATTCGGCCTGGATTTCGGCCGGCGGGTCTTCGTCGCCTTCCTCTGGCAAGGTCTTGTGGAGCGTGATCGCCCAGCGTTCCAGCCAGGTTATCCCGTCCTTCCCCGCATAGGAATCCGGCGTGCGATAGGCGCGGTCGCGCATGGCGCGGGCGATCGTCACGGGGCGCAGGCGCGCGGCGCGCAGCAGGGCGGCGAGATCGTCCAGCGTATCGGCGTTGAGGCGGGTGCAGTGGAGCAGCATCACCTGCGCGATATCGCGCCCGAACAGCGCCTTCGCGCTCGCCTGCGACCAGCGGATGCGAATCGCGGTATAGGCCAGATAGGCCTTGCGGATGCTCTCCTGCCGCGCGACGTCGTTGCGGGCGATGGCGTCGTCATATGGCTCGGCGAATTCCCAGTCCTCCGCGTCGATCGTCACCGGGGCGATGCGATAATGGTGCGCGGCCAGCCAGCGATCGATCTCGTCGCGCACCGCCAGCGGATAGCCGGTTTCGAGATAGGGGTGTCGGAACCAGCCGAGCTTCTTCCCCCGCGCCCGCAGCAGCGGACGCGTCACCTGCTCCCCGCGCGCGATATCGGCGATATAGGCGGCCGCCCCCAGCGTGTTGGGCGATCCGTGCGAATAAGTGTGGTTGCCGAGCGACATGCCCGCGTCCAGCCAGCGCTTCAGGTTCGCCACCTGGCGATCGGGCGTGAGATTCGCGATCTTGCTTTCGTTGACGAAGCCGATCGCGGGGAAGCGATGCCGCTTCAGGCCGGCGAGCAACCGTGCGTTGACGTCGTCGACATAATCCTGATCCGGCAGAATCGACAGGGCCGGCAGATCGTCGAACGTGAGCGCGATCTTGCCCTGATGCACGGCACGGGCGGCGGCCGGGGTGGCGGAGAGAAGGGCAGCCAGCCCCAGCGCGAAGGCCTTGATCATTCCTGCTTCTGACGCGCGATTCCGCCATCCGCAATCGGGAAATCGAAGAGAGTCGCTCGCCGGCCCGGCAGGCCGGCGAGCGGGAGATCAGGCGGCGAGCACGGGCTTGCGCGCTTCCTGACGCTGTCCGTCATAGACGAATTCCGTGCCCTCCAGATCGATCAGCGGAAATTCGTCCTTCTCGCGCCAGTAATCCTGGTTGTGCATCCATTCGGGCTTGCTCCCGCGCCGTGGCATCTTGTCCAGCCCGCGCACCAGATAGCCGGGGTTGAAATTGTCCGCGTCGATCCACGGCAGCAGCTCCATCCCCTCGTCCTCGGGCCTCAGCGCGACCTCCACGCGATGCGCGCCGCGCTGGTCCATATGATTCAGCAGGCGGGTGACGAAATCGCCCATCATGTCCACCCGCAGCGTCCAGCTCGCGCGGAAATAGCCCATAACCCAAAAGAGGTTGGGCACGCCGGTGAACATCATGCCGCGATAGTTGACCGTATCGTGCCAGTCGATCGCCCGGCCGTCGACCGAGAAGGGGATGTCCCCCAGCACGGACAGGCGGAACCCGGTGGCGGCGATGACGATATCCGCCTCCAGCTCCTCGCCGGACTTCGTGAGCACACCCTTTTCGGTGAAGCGCTCGATCTGGTCGGTGACGACGCTCACCTTCCCCGCCGCGACGGCCTGGAAGATGTCTCCGTTCGGGCAGAAGGCCAGCCGTTGCTGCCACACGCGATAGCGCGGGGTGAAATGCGGCTCGAACTGGAAATCCTCGCCGGCATAGGCGCGCACCAGCGCCTTCAGCTCCTCGAACACCGCCTCCGGCTCTTCCTGGCAGCGGCGGGTGAGCACGTCCTGATCGTGCAGCACCTGAAGGCGCACGACGCGGTGGATCGTCGGCTCGTCCACCCCGATCTCGCGCAGCCGGTCGGCCAGCTCGTTCTGGTTCGGCGAGCAGAAGAAATAGGTCGGCGAGCGTTGCAGCATCGTGACGTGCGCCGCCTTCTCCGCCAGCGCGGGCACGACGGTGGCGGCGGTGGCGCCCGATCCGATCACCAGCACGCGCTTGCCGGCATAATCGGTCGCGGGATTCCAGAGCTGCGCATGGACGAACAGCCCGCGATAATTCTCCCGGCCCGGCCAGTCGGGGATATAGGGCTTTTCGTGGTCGTAATAGCCCTGGCACATCCACATGAAGTTGCAGGTGAAGGAAACGGTCGCGCCGTCCGCCTTGCGCACCGCATCGACGTGCCACAGGTTTTCCGCGCTGGACCAGCGGCAGGCGGTGATGCGGTGGCCGTAGCGGATGTGGCGGTCGATCCCGTTCTCCGCGATCACCTCGCCCATGTATTTCAGGATTTCCGCGCCGCTCGCGATCGGGGTGCCGACCCACGGCTTGAAGCGGTAGCCGAAGGTGTAGAGATCCGAATCCGAGCGGACGCCGGGATATTTGTGCGTTTCCCAGGTGCCGCCGAACGTGTCCTTGGCCTCAAGGATCAGATAGCTCTTGTCCGGGCATTGATCCTGAAGATGATATGCCGAACCGACCCCGGAAATGCCCGCGCCGACGATCAGCACGTCGACATGCGTCGCCGTATCGTGTCGGGTTCCAGCCTGCGCCTGCTGCACCTCGCCTCTCCTCATGATGTCCGCATCTTCCTAACCCGGACAGGCTAGACGCAATTTGATGGGGATCAAGAGGGGAGGCGGCGCGCTCAGCGCGCCACCTCGAACGGCAGGGTATAGCCCGTCATCCGCTGGCGGATCAGCTTCTTGTCGATCTTGCCCGTCGCGCCGAGCGGGATTTCATCCACGAAAAGAACGTCATCCGGCATCCACCATTTCGCGATCTTGCCGTCCAGGAAAGCCAGCACGTCCTCGCGGCAGGCGCTCGCGCCCTGCTTGAGCTGGCAGAGCAGGATCGGCCGCTCGTCCCATTTCGGATGCGTCACGCCGATCACCGCCGCCAGCGCGACCGCGGGATGGCCGGTGGCGATATTCTCGATCTCGATCGAGCTGATCCATTCGCCGCCGGATTTCACCACGTCCTTCGCGCGGTCGGTGATCTGCATATAGCCGCGCCCGTCGATCGTGGAGACGTCGCCGGTGTCGAAAAAGCCTTCCTCGTCGAGGATGTCGCCGCCCTCGCCGCCGAAATAGCCGGCCACGATCGTCGGCCCCTTGATCATCAGCCGGCCCGGCGTGCTGCCGTCGTGCGGCAGGCGGTTGCCCGCGTCGTCGACCAGCTTCATTTCCAGGCCCGGAAGCAGGCGGCCCTGCTTGATGGTATAGGCGATCTGCTCGTCCGGCTCCATCGCCGCCACCTCGGCCGAGGGGGTGGAGATGGTGCACAGCGGGGAGGTTTCCGTCATCCCCCAGCCCTGGATCATGTTCACGCCGTAATCGTCGCGGAAGGCGCGGACCAGCGCCTCCGGTAATGCGGAGCCGCCCACCGTCACGCGCTCCAGCCTGCCCAGCCCGCGCCCGCTGGCGCGCAGATATTCCAGCATCCCCTGCCAGATCGTCGGCACGGCCGAGGACACGGTGACATCTTCCTGCTCGATCAGGTCGACCAGCGATTCGCCGTCCATCTTCTGCCCCGGCAGCACCAGCTTCGCGCCCACGGCGGGGGCGGAATAGACCACGCCCCACGCATTGGCGTGATACATCGGCACGACCATCAGCACCGTATCGCGCGCGGACAGCGCCAGCGCGTCGGCCTGCAGCGTCATCAGCGAATGGATGTAGTTCGAACGGTGCGAATAGAGCACGCCCTTCGGATTGCCGGTCGTGCCGCTGGTGTAGCACAGGCCGCAGGCGCTGTTCTCGTCGAAGCCGCCCCAGGCATATTCCGCCGGCTCGCCCGCCGCCCATGCGTCGAAGGCGGTGGCGGGATAGTCGGTCCCGGGCATCTCGTCCGGCGCGCAGAAGAAGATCACGCGCTCGATCGTCGGCACCTGCGGCAGGAGCTGTCCGACCAGTTCGGCGCAGGCGGGATCGGCGAACAGGATGCGATCGCCCGCGTGGTTGGCGATATAGACGATCTGCTCGAGGAACAGGCGCGGGTTCAGCGTATGCAGCACCGCGCCCATGTTCGTGGCACCGAACCATGCGGCGAAATGGCGCCCGCTGTTCCACCCCATCGTGGCCACGCGGTCGCCGGGGCGGATGCCGGCGCGGGCGAGGCCGCTCGACACCTGTTTCGCCAGCGCGTGCATCTCGCCGTAGTTGCTGCGGCTGACCGCGCCCGCCGCATCGCGCGAGACGATTTCGCGCGCGCCATGCCACGCGGCGGCATGATCGAGGAATTTGTCCACCGTCAGCGCGCCGTGCTGCATCAAACCGAGCATCTCTTCTCCTCTCCCCGCATATCTCCGCTTGCCGGCATATAGGGAAACCGGGTTGCGATGGAAGCCGGCCGGGCGATCTTATCTTTCCTGATCCCGGCCGGCACCATAATCTTATTGCACGCCGTGCATCCATTTCTTGATGATCGGGGACAGCAGCAGCAGGAACACGCCGATCCCGGCCGCGACCAGCCCGATCGTCCAGAACACGCCGTTATAGGTGTCCAGGCTGACCTTCAGGTTCGTCACCTGCCCGCCGACCGTCTCCACGCTCGCCACCTGCGCCACCACGCCGGCGACATATTGCGCGACCGAGATCGACAGGAACCATACGCCCATCATCAGCCCCACGACGCGCGCGATCGAAAGCTTGGTGATCATGCTGAGGCCCACCGGCGAGATGCACAATTCGGCCAGCGAGTGGATCAGGTAAAGCCCCGCGAGCCACCAGATCGCCACCTTGAAGTCCGGTCCGGCGAAGCCGCCGCCCCACACGAGGAACAGGAAGCCAGCGCCCACGCCGATCAGCGCGATGCCGAACTTCACCGGCACGGTCGGCTCAAGCCCGCGCTTCGCCAGCGCGCCCCACAGGATGCTCATCAGCGGCGCCAGGATGACGATGAAGGCGGCGTTGAAGAATTGCGTCTGCCCGGCGGTGATCGAGAACAGGCCGAACACGCTGAGGTCCGTGTTGCGGTCGGCATAGAGCGTCAGGCTCGATCCCGCCTGCTCGAACAGGGTCCAGAACACGACGTTGAAGACGATCAGGATCATCGCCGCCACCATCATCTGGAATTCGCGCCTGTCGCCCGCCGTCCAGGACCAGATCAGGATGCCGGGCACCGCGAGCAGGAAGGTGCCGAACAGCAGTTTCCCCATCAGCGGCAGCGACAGCACATAGCCGACGATCCCCGAGGACGGCGGGGCCGAAACGGCGTGCATCAGGTTGGTGTAGAGGAAATAGAAGACCGGGATCGCCAGCAGCGCGCATCCGTAGATGAGGAGCGCGCGATCCGGCCCCTCGCGCGCCGGCGGCTCGCCATAGCCGTCGAGCTTGCCGCCGTTGAACTGGATCAGGCACCAGGAGAACACCATGCCGATCGCCGCCAGCCCGAAGCCGGCCCACCAGCCGACCGCGACCGCGAGCCACGGGCACAGCAATTGCGAGAAGAGCGAGCCGAGGTTGATCCCCATGTAGAAGATGGTGAACCCGCTGTCCCGCCGCCGGTCCCCCTGTTCGTAAAGCTCCCCGACCATGGTGGAGATATTGGGCTTGAAGAAGCCGTTGCCGGTGGAGACCATGCTGAGCGCGATCAGCAGGATCATGACGTTGAACGGGTTGCGATCCGCGTCGGACTGGAAGCCGCCGGGCGCGATATGGCGCTTCGCCTGCCCGTCGGCCGCGATCAGGTCGATCGACTTGTCGTCATTGCCCCTGATCTTCAGCGGCTCGCCATGATCGATCACATAGCGGGTTTCCGCGCCCTTCTGGCTATCGACGCGGATCTCGTATCTCTGGCCGTCGATCATGGCATAGGGCTTCGCGGTCTGGCCGCCGAAGCACAGCAGGAAATAGCCCAGCGCCATGATGATCGCGCCGAACTTCACCGCGCGCTTCGATCCCAGATACTGGTCCGCCAGATAGCCGCCGATCAGCGGCGTGAGATAGACCAGCGCGGTATAGCCGCCGTAAAGCCCGGTCGCCTCCCGGTCCCCGAACAGGAAATGCTGGGTGAGATAGAGGGTGAGGAGCGCGCGCATCCCGTAATAGCCGAAACGCTCCCACATCTCCGTCGAGAAAAGGCGGGCGAGCTGGCGCGGGTGGCCGAACCATGTCTGCTCCGACGCCGGATTGACGTGGGTGATGTCCGGCTCGCGCGGGCTGGCCGCGGTGGGGGTTTCCACCATGATAGCGTCGTCTTTCTCTGAGATTTCGTTGCGGCGGAAACTAGCGGGAATGGTGCAGGAGTAAATATGCGCGCGCGGGGGGCCTTGGCGCGGGCGCGGGGGGATCATAGGTGAGGGCGATGTTCAACGATCTCTCCACCCCGCTCACCCATCTCGCCACCCGCCGTTCCGGCAAGCCGCGCGATCTGGTCGCGCCCGGCCCGGATGCGGCGGCGCTGGAGCGGATCTGCGCCCTTGCCGCGCGCACGCCCGATCACGGCAAGCTCGCGCCATGGCGCTTCGTGATCGTCGATGCGGACAAGCGCGCCGCGCTGGCGCGGCTCATCGCGGATGCCTATCGCGCCGGGCGGCCGGAGGCGAAGAGGATCGAGATCGAGGCGCTGGAGCAATTCGCGCATCAGGCCCCGGCCCTGGTGGTGGTGCTCTCCTCCCCGCGCGTGGACAGCAAGATTCCCCTGTGGGAACAGGAGCTTTCGGCCGGCGCGGCCTGCATGAACCTGCTTCATGCGGCCCATGCCATGGGCTATGCGGGCGGCTGGCTGACCGGCTGGCCGACCTTTTCCGATCGCGTGCGCGACGCTTTCGGCGCGGCCCCGGAGCGGCTCGCGGGCTTCATCTTCATCGGCACGCCGGGCAAGCCGCTGGAAGAACGCCCCCGCCCCGATCCGGCAGCGATCATTACCCATTGGCAGGGTTAGGACTCGCTTTTTCCGTCCCTTGCTGTATTAAGGCAGCATGACAGCTTTGAGCAACGAGGACAGCCCGGTCTACATCCGCCTCCGCGCGACGATCGCGGCGGCGATCCTGCGCGGCGATTTCGGCGCGGGCGACCAGCTTCCCTCGGTGCGCGCGCTGGCGGCCGAGCATGGCGCGAATCCACTGACGGTCGCCAAGGCCTATCAGAGCTTTCAGGACGACGGCTATGTCGAGGTGCGGCGTGGCGTGGGGATGTTCGTGCTGCCGGGCGCGGTGGAACGGCTGCGCATCGCCGAACGCGATACGTTCATGCAGAGCCAATGGCCCCGCATCCGCGGCTATATCGACCTGCTCGGGCTGGACCTGACCGACCTGATGGCGGAACGCGCGTAACCGTCAGCGGGGATCGTCCTCGTCCGGCGGGGCGGTGGTATGCTCGATCACCCAGGTGTGCGTCTCCACGATCCATGCCGGCACCGGGCGTCCGTCGCCGTCGCGCGCGGGGGAAAAGCGGAAGCGTTTCCGGATCAGGCCGCAGGTGGTGTCGTCGAGCGCCCGGCTCCCGCTGGAATGCGTCACGTCGCATTCCGCCACCCGTCCATCGGTGCCGACCAGATAGCGCACCGACACCACGCCGCTGACGCCCGCGCGGCCCGCTTCGGCCGGATAGTCCGAATCCTTCAGCCGTCCGCTGCGCCATTGCGGGCCGATTCCGTCGCCGTCGCCCCCGCCGCCACGGCCGTTGCCGATCCCGCCCGCGCCGGTGCCGGGGCCGGCGATATCGCTCGCGCCCGTCGTCGCCTGTGCACCCAGGTCGGGCTTGGGGGCGGTCAGGATCAGCGGCGGCACCGGCATCGGCACCACGGGAATAGGGGCGGCGACCGGCGTCGCGCGGGAGCGTAGAT
>JASGGR010000105.1:0-11612 GCA_047602705.1 Sphingomonas bacterium
AGTTTCTCCATCGCCTCGATGCGCTGGCGGACTGAAGCCGTATCGCTCCGGCTGCGGCAATGGCAACCGAACGCCCGGGCGTGGCACCCGTTGAACAGGCTGCGCGCCATCCCCAAGTGATCGGGCATGGACACACGCGCCCGCCCGTTCGACCCTGCCCTGCTCGATCGCCTGCCGATCGGGCGCGATCCGGCTTCAGTCCGCCAGCGCATCGAGGCGATGGAGAAACTGCTGGAAGGCATGTTCGTCATCCCCGGCACGAAACAGCGGCTCGGGCTGGATTTCCTGCTCGGGCTGGTGCCCGTGGCGGGCGATATCGTCACCACCATCATGGGCGCGTGGATCGTGTGGGAAGCGCGCAATCTGGGCATGAGCCGCTTCCAGCTCATGCGGATGGGCGGGCGCGTGGGGCTGGACGCCTTGTTCAGCGCGGTGCCGCTGATCGGCAATGCCGCGGATTTCTTCTATCGCTCGAACACGAAGAACCTGAGGCAGATCAAGCGCCACCTCGATCGCCACCATCCGGCGACGGCGACGATCGAGCACTGACCGCTCAGCCCAATATCGGCATCCACATCGGCTCACCGACAAGGCTCTGCGAGCCGCGCAGCCGTTCCAGCGCGGCCGCGATCGCGGATTCGGGCGCTTCATGGGTCACGATCGCGACCAATGCGCTGCCGTCCGGGTTCGCGCCGCGCTGGATCAGGCTCTCGATCGAGACGCCCGCGTCTCGCATCGCGGCCGCGATCTCCGCCAGTACGCCGATCCGGTCCGCCACCATGAAGCGCAGATAGGCCCGGCCCCGCCGCGCGCCGGTATCCGCCGCCGAGGCATCGGCGAGCGCCGCCGCCGGCATGGCGAAGGGCGGCCCCGCCTCCCCGCGCGCGATATCGATCAGGTCGGCGATCACCGCGCTCGCGGTCGGCCCGTCGCCCGCGCCCGCGCCCTGGAACAGCAGGCGGCCCACGAAATTCCCTTCCGCCACCACCGCATTGGTCGATCCGGTGACATGCGCGAGCGGATGGTTCTGCGGCACGAGTTGCGGCTCGACGCGCTGGAACAGCCCGCCCGCGCCAAGCTCCGCCTGACCGATCAGCCGGATGCGATAGCCGAGCGCCGCCGCCTCCGCGATATCGCCCGCGATCACCTGACGGATACCCCGGATCACCACGTCGCCGAACGCCGGGCGCGTGCCGAAGGCGAGGCTGGCGAGAATCGAGAGCTTGTGCGCCGCATCCACGCCGTCGATGTCGAAGCTGGGATCGGCTTCGGCATAGCCGAGCGCCTGCGCCTCGGCGAGCACGTCGCCGAAATCGCGGCCTTCTGCTTCCATCTTCGAAAGGATGAAGTTGCAGGTGCCGTTCAATATGCCCTGCACCCGCACGATCTCATTGGCGGCGGCGCCTTCGCGCAAGCCCTTGATGACCGGGATGCCGCCCGCCACCGCCGCCTCGAACTTCAGCGGAACCCCGGCCTTCTCGGCCGCATCGGCCAGCTCAAGGCCGTGATGCGCCAGCATCGCCTTGTTGCCGGTGACGAAGCCCTTGCCGCGCGCCAAAGTCGCGCGGGCGAGCGCCAGCGCCGGGCCGTCCGCCCCGCCGATCAGTTCCACCACCACGTCCGCGTCCGCATCCGCCAGCGCAACGGTGTCGTCCACCCATTGGAGTTGCGAGATATCGACGCCGCGATCCTTGGTGCGATCGCGCGCGGAAACGGCCACCACCTCGATCGCGCGGCCGGCGCGGCGCTCGATCAGCGCGCGATTGGTCTCCAGCACGCGGATCACGCCTGATCCGACCGTCCCCAAGCCCGCCAGCGCAACCCGCAACGCTTCCGCCATCCCGATTCCCTTAACTGTCCGTCGCGCGCTCTTGGGGCACGCGGGAAGTGGCGGCAAGAGGAGTCAGCCGCGCCCGCGATAGGGCGGCACGCCCTGATCGGGCAGCCACAGTTCGGCCGGCGGCGCGCCCGTCTGCCAGAAGACGTCGATCGGGATGCCGCCGCGCGGATACCAATAGCCGCCGATACGCAGCCATACCGGCTTCATCTCCTCCGCCAGCCGCTCGCCGATGCCGACGGTGCAATCCTCGTGGAAAGCCGCGTGGTTGCGGAAGGAGCCAAGGAATAATTTGAGCGATTTCGATTCGACGATCGTCTCGCCGGGGACGTAATCGATCACCAGATGCGCGAAATCCGGCTGGCCCGTGACGGGACAAAGCGAGGTGAATTCGGGCGCCACGAAGCGCACGGCATAGATGCGGCCCTTGCGCGGATTGGGAACATAATCGAGCACCGCCTCTTCAGGAGAAGCGGGAAGCGTGCTGGCCTTGCCGAGATGAAGTGTCATGCGGCGCGAGATAGGCGCTGATGCCGCGCCGCGCCAGCGCGCCGGGCTTTCGACAAATCCGTTCACCGCGCTAAGGACAGGCGCATGGACTCGCTCGTTTCCACGCAATGGCTTGCCGACACGCTCGGCGCACCGGATCTGCGCATCGCGGATTGCTCCTGGTTCCTGCCCGGCGAAGGGCGCGACGGCGCGGAGGATTATCGCGCCACGCATATTCCCGGCGCGGTGTTCCTCGACCTCGCGGAGATCGTGGACACCGACAACCCCGCGCCGATGATGCTGCCTCCGGTCGAGAAATTCGCCAGTCGCATGGCCAAGCTCGGGCTGGGCGACGGCGTGCGGATCGTGCTCTACGACAACTCCCCGCATCATACCGTCGCGCGCGCGTGGATGATGTTCCGCAGCTTCGGCGTGCCGGATGTAGCGATCCTCGATGGCGGGCTGGCGAAATGGCGCATGGAGGGCCGCCCGCTTTCGGCCGACGAAGTGAAGCCCCGCCCGCGCCATATAACGCCGCGTGCGCGTGGCATCGGTGTCCGTGATATCAACGCGATGCGCAGCAATCTTGAGACGAAGGCGGAACAGGTAGTGGACGCCCGCTCCCCCGCCCGTTTCGCCGGCGAAGAGCCGGAGCCGCGCCCCGGCGTGGTGCCCGGCCATATTCCCGGCTCGATCAACATCCCCTACTCGCGTTTCTTCCACCAGGACGGGACATGGCGTTCGAAGGACGAACTCGCAGCCGTGTTCGCGGATGCCGGGATCGACCTCGCGCGGCCGGTTACGGCAAGCTGCGGGTCGGGCGTTACAGCCTCGATCATCGCCTTCGCTGCACATCTGCTGGGACATGAAGCGGCGGTCTATGACGGAAGCTGGGCCGAATGGGGCAGCCATCCCGAAACCCCGAAGGAGACAGGCCGATGAGCAGCGAGCGCAAGAATATCGCCGACGCCACCCGTGTCGTCTCCGCCGGGCGGCGCAAGGAATGGACGGCGGGCGTGGTCAACACGCCGGTGTGGCGCGCCTCGACCATCCTCTACGATTCGGTGGCGGATCTGCGCGGCACGGCGGCGGACGACACGCATCACCGGCTGTTCTACGGCCGGCGCGGCACGCCCACGCAATGGAGCCTCGCGGACGCGCTGACCGAGCTGGAACCGGGGGCTGAGGCGACCTTCCTCTATCCTTCCGGTGTCGCGGCGATCGCGGCGGCGCTGCTGACCGTGCTGTCGCCGGGGGATGAATTATTGCTGGTCGATTCGGCCTATGACCCCACGCGCTCGATGGCGGACGGGCTGCTGAAGCGGATGGGGATCACGACGCGCTTCTATGATCCGCTGATCGGCGCTGGCATCGCAGACCTGATCGGGGAGCGGACGCGCGCGATCTTCATGGAAAGCCCTGGCAGCCTGACGTTCGAGGTGCAGGACGTGCCCGCCATCGTCGCGGCGGCCAAGGCGCGCAATGTTGCCACATTGCTTGATAATACATGGGCGACGCCATTGAACTTCCGGGCGATTCCGCTTGGAGTGGATTATTCGATCCTCGCCTGCACCAAATATATCGTGGGCCATTCGGATATAATGCTGGGTTCGGTGACGGCGGCGAAGGGAAAATTCGCGGCGTTGCGCCAGACCAGCTTCCAGCTCGGGCAGGTGGTCAGCCCGGACGACGCCTATCTCGCCAGCCGTGGCCTGAGGACGATGCAGGTGCGGCTGGACCGGCACGAAAAGAGCGCGCTCGCCGTCGCGCGCTGGCTGGAAACGCGGCCGGAGGTGGCGCGCGTGCTTCATCCGGCCCTACCCTCCTGCCCCGGCCACGAATTGTTCGCGCGCGATTTCGCGGGCGCCAGCGGCCTGTTCTCCTTCGTCCTCAACGGCGGCGGGGAGAAGGAGCGCGCCGCGCTGATCGACGGGCTCGATCATTTCGGCATCGGCTATTCATGGGGCGGATTCGAGAGCCTCGCCCTCCCCGTCGATCCGGCGAAATATCGCAGCGCGACCAGGCCGGATTTCGCGGGGCCGATCGTGCGGTTGCAGATCGGGCTGGAGGATACCGACGACCTGATCGCCGATCTCGAACGCGGATTGGGCAGGTTCCGGGCGGCGCTGGGCTGAGCCTCCGCGCGCCCGAAGCGCTCACTTGGGCGTAGCGGCCCGCGCGTCCTGCCCGTCGCCTTCCGGCGCCGCGACGATATCCCGCGTGGTCTGGCCCTTGTCCACCACATTGGTCTTGGGGTCGCCCACCGACGAACGGATGCCGGGATCGGCGGTGCCGCCGGTCTGGTTGATCGTGGCGGCCTCGGCGGCGTTGCGCGGGGCGATGCCGAACAGCGCCTCCAGAGTCTGCGCCTGCGCGGTTCCGCCATTCGCCTGCACGCGCGCCGCGCCCGGCGTGGGCGGCACGAGCGCGAAATCAGGCGGGATCACCAGCGAGGGCTGGCGCGCGACCGCGAATTCGTCAGGCCGCGCCCGGTCGTAGCCGCGCTTGCCGCAACCGGCGAGCAGGGCGAGCGCGGCAAGGCCCGCTCCGGCAACGACGATCTTACGCATTATGATTCTCCACAGGCTTGTTGCCGGGCTTGTCGCGCATCAGCAGCGCTCGCACCAGCAGGATAAGCACGCCGATCGTAATCGCCGCATCGGCGACATTGAAGACCAAAAACGGACGCCATTCGCCGAAATGCAGATCGGCGAAGTCCACGACATAGCCGAACCGCACCCGATCGACGATATTGCCGAGCGCGCCGCCCAGCACGAGGCCGAGCGCGATCTGGTCCGCGC
The DNA here is from genome assembly GCA_047602705.1 of Sphingomonas bacterium. Lineage (GTDB taxonomy): Bacteria > Pseudomonadota > Alphaproteobacteria > Sphingomonadales > Sphingomonadaceae > Sphingomonas. The sequence goes on from JASGGR010000105.1 coordinate 5,128, forward strand.
GGCTCTTCTCGCGCCACATCCAGACCAATATGCCGACCGCGATCGCGCCCGTCATGGCGACGAGCGCCCAACGGCCGATCTCGCTCTCCGCGCGCAACAGGCCGAGGCTGACGCCGATATTCTGGACGAATCGCAGATCGAAGATCGGCAGGATGTTCCGCACCGCCCCGATATAATCGAGGCCGAGCGGCCCCGTGACGATCCACTTCACGATCTGGTCCGTGACGAACAGCAATGCCGCCGCCGCCAGCCCGATGCGCGGCAGTCCGCGCGTCACGCCGCCGCCTCCGCAACCACGTCGGCACAGCGGCCGCACAGGCCGTCGTCCTCCGCAACATCGGGCAGCAATCGCCAGCAGCGGCCGCATTTGTGATAATCGGTGCGCGCCACCGTCACCTCATCACCCGGGGCGACCCTGGCGACGATGAACGCCTCCGCCAGCGCATCGGCGTCGAGCGGCATGTCGGGCACCGTCACCTCCGCCTCCAGGCTGGAGCGCACGATCTTCTCGCGCCGCAGCGGCTCGATCGCCTCGGTCACGCGCTCGCGCAGGGACCGGACGGCGAGCCAGCGGGCACTCACATCCTCGCCCGCCTGCGCCGGAAGCTCCGGCCAGTCAAGGAAATGCACCGAGCCGTCCTCGCTGGGGAAGCGCGTCTGCCACACTTCCTCCGCCGTGAAGGTCAGCACCGGCGCGGCCCAGCGGACGAGCGCGTGGAACAGCACGTCGAGCATCGTGCGATAGGCGCGCCGCTTCGCGTCCGTCGGCGCGTCGCAATAGAGCGAATCCTTGCGGATATCGAAGAAGAAGGCCGACAGATCCTCATTGGCGAAGTCGCTCAACAGCCGGACGTAGCCGTTGAAGTTGAAGTCGTGGATCGCCTGTCGAAGCTGTCCGTCCAGCGCGTGGACGAGGTGGAGCATATAGCGCTCCAGTTCCGGCCATTCGGAAACCGGCAGGCGCTCCGCCTCCTCGAACCCGTCGAGCGCGCCGAGCAGGTAGCGGAAGGTGTTGCGCAGCTTGCGATACTGGTCCGCCACGCCGGCGAGGATTTCCTTGCCGATGCGGTGATCCTCGGTGAAGTCCACCGAAAGCGCCCACAGCCGCAGGATATCCGCGCCATATTCCTTCATCAGGTCGAGCGGATTGACCGTGTTGCCCAGCGACTTGGACATCTTCATGCCCTTGGCGTCCATCGTGAAGCCGTGCGTCAGCACCGCGTCATAAGGCGCGCGGCCGCGCGTGCCGCAGCTTTCCAGCAAGGACGACTGGAACCAGCCGCGATGCTGGTCCGAGCCTTCGAGATAGAGGTCCGCAGGCCAGCGCAGTTCGGGCCATCGCCCGCTTTCCAGCACGAAGGCATGGGTGCAGCCCGAATCGAACCACACGTCGAGGATGTCGGTGACGCGCTCGTAATCGGCGAGCGCATAATCCGGGCCGAGCAGGGCCTGCGCCGCCTCGTCGCTCCACGCATCGACGCCCTCGCGGCGGAAAGCCTCCACGATCCGCGCGTTGACCGCCGGGTCGCAGAGATATTGCCCGGTCTTGCGGTTCACGAACAAGGCGATCGGCACGCCCCATGCGCGCTGGCGGGAGATCACCCAGTCCGGCCGCCCCTCCACCATCGCGCCGATGCGGTTGCGGCCCTTCTCCGGCACGAAGCGGGTGGCGGCGATCGAGGCGAGCGCGGTTTCGCGCAAGGTCTCGCCCTCGCCCTGCTGGCTGCGGATATCCGCCTCCACGTCGCAGAGCGCCATCTGGCGGTCGATCTTCTTGTCCACCGGGATGAACCATTGCGGCGTGCAGCGGAAGATCACCTTCGCCTTGGAGCGCCACGAATGAGGGTAGCTATGAACGAAATCGTCCGACGCGGCGAGCAGCCCGCCCGCCGCGCGCAGGTCCGTGCAGATCGGCCCGTCGCTGGCGGTGAACTTCTTGTTGATGACGCTCCCCTGCCCGCCGAGCCACGCCCAGTCCTCGCGGTAGAAGCCGGCGGCATCGACCGCGAAAACCGGCTCGATGTCGTTCGCCTTGCAAAGGTTGAAATCGTCCTCGCCATGGTCCGGCGCCATATGGACGAGGCCGGTGCCCGCGTCGGTGGTGACGAAATCGCCCGCGAGGAACGGGCGCGGTTTCGCGAAGAAGCCGCCGAGGTGGTGCATCGGATGCCGCGCGACGGCTCCGGCGAGCTGGGAGCCGGTGATTTCCCCCAAAGCATATTCGGAAAGGTCGGTGGCGGTGCCGCCCGGTCCCTGATTGGCGATCGGCCCCAGCCCGGTGCGCTCGAAGAACGGCTCCAGCAATTCGGTCGCCACCACGAAACGGCGGCCGTCATGCGCACGATAATGATGGTAGAGGATATCCTCCCCATAAGCCAATGCCTGGTTGACCGGGATCGTCCACGGCGTGGTCGTCCAGATCACCGCATAGGCGCCGACCAGTTCCGGCGCGTTCGGCGCCTCGGTGATCTCGAACGCCACGTCGATCTGGGTGGAGGTGATGTCCTCATATTCCACCTCGGCCTCGGCGAGCGCGGTCTTCTCCACCGGAGACCACATCACCGGCTTCGCGCCGCGATAGAGCTGGCCGGATTCGGCGAACTTCATCAGCTCCGCGACGATCGTCGCCTCGGCGGCGAAGTCCATCGTCAGGTAGGGCTTGTCCCAGTCGCCGTTGATGCCGAGCCGCTTGAGTTGCTCGCGCTGCGTGTCCACCCAATGCTGGGCATAGGCGCGGCATTCGGCGCGGAACTCGCGCGGGGGAACCTCGTCCTTGTTGCGCTTCTTCTTGCGATATTCCTCCTCGACCTTCCATTCGATCGGCAGGCCGTGGCAATCCCAGCCGGGGACATAGGGCGCGTCCTTGCCGAGCAGGGTCTGGGTGCGGACCACCATGTCCTTCAGGATATGGTTCAGCGCATGGCCGATATGCATGTCGCCATTGGCATAGGGCGGGCCGTCATGGAGGATGAATTTCTCCCGCCCGTTCCTTTGCTCGCGCAGGCGCTGGTAGAGGCCGAGCTTCCGCCAGCGTTCGAGGATCACCGGCTCCTTCTGCGGCAGCCCGGCCTTCATCGGGAAATCGGTCTTCGGGAGGAAGACGGTGTCGCGCCAGTCGCGCTTCTGGGTATCGGTTGCGTCAGACATGCGGGGCATGCGTTAGCGTGCGATTGCGGCCACGTCATGTCCCATCATGCGAGGATCAGCCGCGCGCGTTCGCAATCGGCCGCGATCTGCGCCTTCAGGGCGTCGAGCGTGTCGAATTTCGCCTCCGGTCGCAGGAAATCGACCAACTCCACCTCGATCACCTGATCGTAGAGGCTGCCGGAGAAATCGAAGAAATACGGCTCCAGCAATTCCTTGGGCGGATCGAAGCTGGGGCGGATGCCGAGATTCGCGGCTCCGGCCAGCATGCGCCCGTCCGGCAGATGCCCGCGCACCGCATAGATGCCGTAGGCAGGGCGCAGATATTTGCCCATGTCGATATTGGCGGTCGGAAAGCCGATCTCCCGCCCGAGTTTGTCGCCGTGCTGGACGCGCCCCTCGATCGCCCAGGGCCGGGTGAGCAGCCGCGCCGCTTCCCGCGGCTTGCCCGCGCGCAGGGCATCGCGAATCCGGGTGGAGGATACGGGCGCACCGTCCAGCATCACGGCGCCGACGGTGGCGGCAGTGAAGCCATAGGCCTCGCCGAAACGGGCGAGCGCTGCCCTGTCACCGCTCTTGTTATGGCCGAAGGTAAAATCCTCCCCCGTAACCACGCCGTTCACGCGGAGCAGGTGGACCAGCCGTTCCCGGACGAAATCCTCCGCCTCCAGCGCGGCCAGATCGCCGTCGAAACGGAAGACGATCATCGCGTCCACGCCCGCTTCGGCGAACAGGCGCTCGCGCTGGTCCAGCGTGGTGAGCCGGAACGGCGGCGCATCGGGGCGGAAATGGCGCACGGGATGCGGATCGAAGGTGGCGACCAGCGCCGGTCGCCCCTGGGCGCGCGCCTGTTCCACCGCACGGCCGATCACCGCCTGATGCCCGAGGTGGAAACCGTCGAAATTGCCGAGCGCGACAATGCCGCCGCCAAGATGCGGCGGGATCGCCGAGCCTCCGTCCAGCCGCTCCATGCCGCGCGCCTTAGGGGTGCGCCGCCCCAAGAGCAATGCCCGGCAGCGTGCGCACGATCGTGTCGAAGCTGCCGCCGGCAACGCGGATTTCGTTGAAGCTGGGCGGCGTTTGCCGCAGCCGGGTGGAGAGCGTGCCCGCGCCGATCAGCCGCACGCCGCCGCGCTCTATGTCGAACGGATCATGGACGTGGCCGGAAAGCACCGCGCTCGCGCCGGCCGCCGACAGGGCGGCGAGCGCCTTCGCGCCGTTCCTCGTCCGGCCCGATCCGGTGGTCGGCCCCTCGATCAGCGGGTGGTGGCCCGCGACGAAGATCAGGTTGCCCTCCGGCGCTCGCGCGATATCCGCGAGCGCGCTCGCCAGCGCGACGTCGCTCACCCTGCCCTTCGACCAGTTGAGCCGCACCTGCGCGCGCGCTGTCGTCTTGAGCGGGACGATCGACACGCCGGGCAGCTCCAGCGGCTGCTCGATCAGCCGCTCCGCCGCTTCGTAACGGCGATAGGGCAGGAACAGGCGCCGCAGCGGGTCCCAGTAATAAGGCACGTCGTGGTTGCCGACTTCCAGCGTCACCGGAACGCCGAGATCGCGCAGCCAGCGCGTGCCGGCCTCGAACTCGCGCGGACGGGCGCGCATGGTGAGGTCGCCGGTCATCACCACCGCGTCGGGCTTCTCCTCCGCGACGCGTTCGGCGAACCAGTCGAGCGCGGCCCGATCCTCCGCGCCGAAGTGCAGATCGCTGACATGGAACAGTTTCGTCGCCAAGCCGCCTCCTCCATTGCGCGCGCTCCGAAACCGCTTAGAGCGGTTTGGCACGATAGCAAGGAAGCGATGGAGAGGCCGTGAGCGAGATCGCGACGATCCTGACGGAATCGGTCGGGCGGCTGCTGGAGGCGCGGCCCGCAGATTTGTGGGCTGCGCTGGAGGAACAGGGCGTGCCGCTGGCGCTGGTGCCGGAGGACGCGGGCGGCTTCGGCCTCGATCCGCGCGACGGGCTGGAGCTGATCCGCCTGTTCGGCCGCCACGCCGTTCCCCTGCCACTGGGCGATACGATGATGGCGAACGCCGTGCTGGCGGAAGCGGGGCTACCGCTGGCCGAGGGACAAGCCGCGCTGGTGCCGGCCGGTCATGCCGACCGGGTGGCCTGGGGGCGGACCTGCCGCACCTTCGTCGTGGAAACGCCGCAGGGGGTGGCGCGGATCGATGCGGGTTTCGCGGTGGAGCGCGAAGGCGGCAACCTCGCCGGCCAGCCGCGCGACGCGATGCGCTTTCCCGTGGCCGATGCCGTTCCGATCGCCGGATCGCTGCTCGAACGCGGGGCGATGGTCCGCGCGCTGCAATGCGCCGGCGCGCTGGAGCGGGTGCTGGAGCTGACCGTGGCGCACACTTCCGAACGCATCCAGTTCGGCCGTCCGCTCGCGAAATTCCAGGCGATCCAGCAGGAGCTGGCGAAGCTGGCGGGAGAAACCGCCGCCGCATCCGCCGCCGCCGATCTGGCCATGGACGCCTTCCTTGCCGATCCGGCCGACGCGAGTTTCGCCATAGCGGCGGCGCGGGTGCGGATCGGCGAGGCGGTCGGGCGCGCCAACGGGATCGCGCACCAGCTTCACGGCGCGATCGGTTTCACCGCGGAGCACAATCTGCATCTGTTCACGACCAGCCTGTGGGCGTGGCGCGACGAATTCGGCGGCGCGGCGCATTGGGCGCGCCTGTTGGGCGACCGCGCACTGGCGGCGGGCAAGGAAGGATTCTGGCCCATGGTGACAGCGGCGTGACGGCGTTCCGCTTCCCCTCGCCCCCGCCCTCCCCTGCGGCCGAGGCGCTGCGGATGGAGGTCCGCGCCTTCCTCGCCGGGGAGCTGGCGAAACGCTCTTCCCTGTCGCGCGCGGAAAGCTGGAACGGGTTCGACCGCGATTTCAGCCGCGCGATGGGCGCGAAGGGCTGGCTCGGCATGACATGGCCGAAACGCTATGGGGGGCATGAGCGCAGCGCGTTCGAACGCTATGTCGTGGTCGAGGAGACGCTGGCCGCAGGCGCGCCCGTCGCGGCGCACTGGATCGCGGACCGGCAGAGCGGCCCTACCTTGCTGCGTTTCGGCACGGAGGAGCAGAAGGAGACGATCCTCCCGAAGATCGCCGCCGGGGAGACGGTGTTCTGCATCGGCATGAGCGAGCCGGATTCCGGCTCCGATCTCGCCGCGACGCGCACGCGCGCGATGCCGGTGGACGGCGGCTGGCGAGTGACCGGCACGAAATTGTGGACCACCGGCGCGCACCACGCCGATTACATGATCCTGTTCTGCCGCACGAGCGGCTCGCCCGCCGATCGCCAGGCCGGAACGAGCCAGTTGCTGGTCGATCTCCATGCGACCGAAG
>JASGGR010000106.1:0-11600 GCA_047602705.1 Sphingomonas bacterium
ATCCGCCCGACCGCCCGGCGCGCCGGTGACGCGCGCCTGCGTGAACCAGCGCGCGCCGTCCTCCAGCTCCACGAGCTGCACCGCCAGCGCGCCCGGCCGGTCGAAAGCATGGTGGAGACGCCATAACGGGCAGCGATTCTCCGCCTGCACCAGCGGCGCGTTGCTCGCGCCCGCATAGCGCTTCGATGCCTGCCCGGCGCGATCGACGCGGATCATGAAGAAGGCGAGGCCGCGCGCGCCGACGCGCTGGAGCGTGGTCAGCCGGTGCGCCACCTGTTCGAAGCTCGCGCCGAAGCGGCGTTCGAGCACGCTCACGTCATAGCCGCTGGCCTCGCACGCGCGCAGGAAGCGGGCATAGGGCATCATCACGGCGGCGGCGAAATAATTGGCGAGGTGGCGGCGGAACAGCCGCTCGGCATTGCGGTCCGCGAAACCGGCGCCGCGCGCCAGCGCGTCGATCTCCGCGCGCGCCTCGAGCTGCGCGAGCTGCACCGCCAGCGCAAAGGTGCGCGCGGGCGGATCGAGCGTCTCGCTCAACTGCAATTGCCGCGCGTGGAGGTCCAGCCGGCGGAGCAGATCGGGCATCACCTCGATCGGCAGGATGCGGATCGACAGGCCATGCTTGACGCGCAGCCGCTCCACCAGCCCGGCGAACAGGTCTGCGCCGACCAGCCGCAATTCATCCGCCAGCCCCTCCGCCGCCGCGTCGAGATCGGGGAAATGGTTTCGCCAGCGTTCGATCTCGCGGCGCACGGCGGTCATCGTATCGTCGCGCGATTCGCCTTCGGGCGCGAAGCCGCCGCCCGCGCGGTCGAAGGCGCGCGCGAACGCCTCCGCCCCGCCGGGCGCGGCGGCGAGCCATTCCTCCACCTCGTGCCGGTCGATCTCCAGATCGGCGAACAGGGGATCGGCGAGCCGCCGCCGGATCGCCTCCGCCCCGCCGCCCGGCTCGCCCGCCGCAAGCGCGCGCGGATCGAAATCGAACTGCTCCGCCATCCGCACCAGCAAGGCGGCGGGAAGGGCGCGCTGGTTGCGCTCGATCAGGTTGAGGTAGCTCGGCGAAATCTCCAGCATTTCCGCCATCGCCGCCTGCGTCAGCCCGGTGCGCCTCCGCAGCCTCCGCACCGCATGGCCTGCCAGCAATTTGTCCCGCGCCATCGCGATCGATCCTGTAAACTAATTTACAATAAGACCGCTATTAACTGCATTTCAGCGACGTTGCGACACGATTTCGGTGTGATCTGCTCTCTCAAAGTGAATTTTGGTCGATTATCACACTCTCATCCGGCGGGAACGCCGAACATTATAGGAGCCGTGACATGACCAAGGAGCCGCAGCGCAGCCGCGCCGTCTTCTCGACCGAGGATTTCGAGCTGATGAAGGAAGCGGTTGCCCATTACGTCCGGCAGATCGCCGATGATCCCCGCTCGGCGAAATTCTCCAATCTCTACCACCGCCTCGGCCGGCTCGGCTGAGCAAGCGCTTCCTGGGGAGGAAGGTGTCCGCCGGCGCCAGATCGCCGGCGGACATTTCGTTCCCCGCCATCCGAAATCGAAGGGAATCCAGGCATGACCTATCAGGAAAAGATCGCCGGCGCGGACAAGCTGATCCGCAGCTTCAACGGAACCTGGGCCGGGATCGACGCCGAGGCGGTCGCGCGGATGCAGCTCCAGAACCGCTTCCGCACGGGGCTGGACATCGCGCGCCACACCGCCGCGATCATGCGCCGCGACATGGCGGCCTATGACGCCGATCCGGCCAATTACACCCAGTCGCTGGGCTGCTGGCACGGCTTCATCGGTCAGCAGAAGCTGATCTCGATCAAGAAGCATTTCGGCACGACCAAGGGCAAATACCTCTATCTCTCCGGCTGGATGGTCGCGGCGCTGCGCAGCGAGTTCGGCCCGCTGCCCGACCAGTCGATGCACGAGAAGACCAGCGTGCCCGCGCTGATCGAGGAGCTGTACACCTTCCTGAAGCAGGCCGACGCGCGCGAGCTGGGCATGATGTTCCGCGATCTCGACCATGCGCGCGAGACCGGCAACGAGGTGGAGGCGCAGCGCCTCACCCACGCGATCGACAATTACGAGACGCATGTCGTGCCGATCATCGCCGATATCGATGCGGGCTTCGGCAATGCGGAGGCGACCTATCTGCTCGCGAAGAAGATGATCGAGGCGGGGGCCTGCGCGCTCCAGATCGAGAATCAGGTTTCCGACGAGAAGCAGTGCGGCCATCAGGACGGCAAGGTGACGGTGCCGCACGAGGACTTCCTCCAGAAGGTCCGCGCCTGCCGCTACGCCTTCCTGGAACTGGGCGTGGAGGACGGCATCATCGTCACCCGCACGGATTCGCTGGGCGCCGGCCTCACCAAGCAGATCGCGTTCAGCAAGGAAAAGGGCGATCTCGGCGACCAGTATAACGCCTTCCTCGATTGCGAGGAGGTGACGGACCTCTCCACCCTGCGCGGCGACGTGGTGATCGAGCGCGACGGCAAGCTGGTGCGGCCGAAGCGCCTGCCGTCGAACCTCTACCAGTTCCGCGAGGGCACCGGCGCGGATCGCTGCGTGCTGGATTGCATCACCAGCCTGCAGAACGGCGCGGACCTGCTGTGGATCGAGACCGAGAAGCCGCATATCGAGCAGATCGCCGGCATGGTCGATCGCATCCGCGAGGCGGTGCCGAACGCGAAGCTGGTCTACAACAATTCGCCGAGCTTCAACTGGACGCTCAACTTCCGCCAGCAGGCCTATGACCGCTGGGCGGCGGAAGGGAAGGACGTGTCGGCCTATGACCGCGCCAAGCTGATGAGCGTCGATTACGACGACACCGATCTGGCGCGCGAGGCGGACGAGAGGATCCGCACCTTCCAGAAGGATGCCGCCGCGCGGGCGGGGATCTTCCACCACCTCATCACGCTGCCGACCTATCACACGGCGGCGCTGAGCACCGACAATCTCGCCAGGGAATATTTCGGCGATGCGGCGATGCTCGGCTATGTGAAGGGCGTGCAGCGGCAGGAGATCCGCCAGGGCATCGCCTGCGTGAAGCACCAGAACATGAGTGGCTCCGACATCGGCGACGACCACAAGGAATATTTCGCCGGGGAAGCCGCGCTGAAGGCGGGCGGCGCGCATAATACGATGAACCAGTTCGCGGCGTAGTCCGCACGCGGATAGCCCTGCTATCCGCGAGACGGACAAGCCCGGCCGGCGGCGGGTGCTTCGTCACCCGCCGTCCGACGGCGCGGCTTTGCCGCGCCGCCTGTCGTTTCAGGGATAAAGCCCCTCCCCTTCAGGGGAGGTAGCAGGTTCAGCATTCCACCACGTTCACCGCGAGTCCGCCGAGGCTGGTTTCCTTGTATTTGGAGCGCATGTCCTCGCCCGTCTGGCGCATCGTCTCGATCACCTGATCGAGGCTGACGATGTGCCGCCCGTCGCCATGCAGCGCGAGATAGGCGGCGTTGATCGCCTTGATCGCGCCCATCGTATTGCGCTCGATACAGGGTATCTGCACCAGCCCGCCGATCGGATCGCAGGTGAGGCCGAGATTGTGCTCCATTCCGATTTCGGCGGCATTCTCGACCTGCGCATTGCTGCCGCCCAGCGCCGCCGCCAGCGCGCCCGCCGCCATCGAGCAGGCGACGCCGACCTCGCCCTGGCAACCCATCTCCGCCGCCGAGATCGACGCGCGCTTCTTGTAGAGCATGCCGATCGCCGCCGCCGTCAGCAGCAGCCTGCGCACGCCTTCGCGCGTCGCGCCGTGGACGAAAGTCTCGTAATAGCGCAGCACCGCCGGGATCACGCCCGCCGCGCCGTTGGTGGGCGCGGTGACGACGCGGCCGCCGGCGGCATTCTCCTCGTTCACCGCGAGCGCCCACAGGCTCACCCAGTCGAACACGGCGGAAGGATCGCTGCGCGGGCCGCGTTCCAGCAGCTTCTCGCGGATCGCGCGCGCGCGGCGCTTCACCTTCAGCCCGCCGGGAAGCTCGCCGGTGGTCGCGCAGCCGCGTTCGATCGAGCCGCACATCGCATCGCGCACGCGATCGAGGAAGGCGTCCGTTTCCGCATCCTCGCGCCAGGCGCGCTCGTTGGCGCGGACGATATCGGCGATCGCGAGATCCTCCTCCACGCCCGTGGCGAGCAGCTCCGCCGCCGAGCCGAAGGGATAGCGCGGGCTGCGGTTGGCGCGTTCCGGCTCCGCGCCCTCCTGCCGGATCACGCCGCCGCCGATCGAATAATAGCGCCGGATGATCTCGCTGCCGTCCTCCAGCGCGGCGGTGAACACCATCGCATTGGGATGGGCGGGCAGGAAGCCGGGGCGGAACAGCAGGTCGCCCGCGATGTCGAAGGGGATCGCCACGCGCCCGTCGAGCATCAGGGCGCCGCTCTCCCCGATCCCGGCGATCAGCCCTTCCACCGCTTCGGGATCGACCGTCTCCGGCGTCTCGCCCGCAAGGCCGAGCAGCACCGCCCGGTCGCTATGGTGCCCGCGCCCCGTGAGCGAGAGCGAGCCGAACAATTCGCATTGCACGCGCATCGGCGTCAGGCCCGCTTCCACCATCTCGCTCGCGAAGGCCTTTGCGGCGCGCATCGGGCCGACCGTGTGCGAGCTGGACGGGCCGATGCCGATGGTGAACAATTCGGTGACGCTGACGGAGGATGCATCGGAGATCATGGATCGGCGTCTTTTCAGGAAAGCGGTGTCGCGTCCAGCTTAAGGCGCAACAGGGCGCCGCCGCCCGCGCTGCTGCCGGTTTCCAGCGCGCCGCCGCACACGCCGAGGATGCGCTCCACGATCGACAGGCCCAGCCCCGCGCTGTCGCTGCGCGCGGTGTCGCCGCGGCGGAAGCGGCGGGCGGCCGGATCGCGCGCGTCGACCGCAAGGCCGGGGCCGTCGTCCTCCACCACGATCCCGCCGTCGCGCGCCACGGAGACGAGGATCGCGGTGCCGGCGGGCGTGTGGCGCACCGCATTGTCGATCAGGTTGGTGATCGCGATCCCCAGCAGCTCCGCCACGCCGCGCACGCGCGACGGCGGGCTGTCCGGCTCCTCGAAGGCGATGCTGTGGCCGGCGCGATAGACGATCGGGGCCATCGCCTCCACCGCGTCGCGCGCCAGCGCCGCCGGATCGACCATGCCGATCTGGGGATGGAGCCGGTCGATCGCGGCAAGGTCGATAAGCTGGCGGATGACGTGGTTCGCCTGTTCCACGGCGCGGCCGATCTGTTCGCGCTGCGGCGATTCGGGAAGCTGCTCCAGCCGGAGCGAGATCAGCGCCAGCGGGGTGCGCAGCTCGTGCGCGACGTTGCCGACGAAATCGCCCTGCGCGCGATAGCCCGCCTCCAGCCGATCCAGCGCGCGGTTGGTGGCGTGGACCAGCGGCATCGCCTCGCTCGGCATCTGCGCGTCGTCGATCCGGCCGTCCAGCCGCGTCATGCCGATCGCATCGGCATCGGCGGCGGCGTCGCGGAACATGCCGGTCACATGCCGCAGCACGATGAAGGAGAGCAGCAGCGATCCCAGCAGCGCCGCCGCGATCACCCAGGCGAAGCGGCGGAGGAAGGATCGCACCACATCGTCCACGATCTCCTCCGGGTGGGTGCGGTCCTGCGCCACCACCACCCAGCCGCGCGCGCCGTCCGGCAGCGTGACCGGCCGGGTCAGCACGTCATAGCGGCCCCATGTGACGAAGGTGCGCACCTTTCCGTGCGGCAGGTCGGCAAGGTCGAACGGCGTGAGGCCCGGCTGCGCCCTGAGCGCGGCGCCCTGCGCGTCGAACAGCGCGAAGAAGCGGTTGCCGCGATCGCGCGGGTTTTCCGGCTCGCTTCCCATGGCGCCATGGGCGAAGGCGGTCGCTTCCCGCTCCAGCCGGGCGGCGACGAAGGAATCGGCGGTGTCGTGCAGCATCCGCGACAGGAGCAGGGGCAGGGCCACCGCCACCATCACCACGATCGCGACCTGGCCCGCGAGCAACTTTCCGAACAGGGAGCGGGGCAGGCGCGGCATCATGCGGGGGATAGCATATATCCGATGCCGCGCACCGTCTGGACGCTGACGCCCGCGCTTTCCTCCAGCTTGCGGCGCACGCGATGGACATAGACGTCCACCGCGTTGGAGCCGAGCGATTCGCCCGCGCCGAACAACTGATCGGCCAGCACGCGCTTCGGCACGACATGGCCGGCGCGGCGCATCAGCAATTCCAGCAGCTCGATCTCGCGCACGGAAAGGTGGAGCGGCAGGCCGGCGACGCGGACCTCGCGCGTGGAGATGTCCAGCGTGACGTTGCCGGCGCGCAGCACATCCTCCACATAGCCGCCCTGCCGCCGCAGCACGGCGGAAAGCCGCGCGTGCAGCTCGGCGAACAGGAAGGGCTTCACCAGATAGTCGTCCGCGCCGCTTTCCAGCCCCAGCACGCGCATCTCGCCCGCGCCGCGCGCGCTCAGCACGATCACCGGCACGCGGCACCGCTGCGCGCGTATCCGGCGCAGCAGCGACAGCCCGTCCTCGTCCGGCAGGCCGAGATCGAGGATGACGGCGGCGTAATCGGTGGTGGAGACAAGCTGCTCCGCATCGTGCGCGGTGCCGGCCATGTCGCAGCGTATGTCGCGTCGCTGGAAGGCAGAGGCCATCGCCTCCGCCAGCTCGGCATTGTCCTCGACGATCAGCAGGCGCATGGCGTGTTCCCCTTGCCTAGAGCCACAGGAGCGACACCGCCCCAAGCAGCAGCAATTGCGCGGCGAGGAACAGGCGGTCGGCGATATTCTCCCACCAGTCCGGCCCGCCCCGGATCGACTGGTAGGAGAAGAAGCAGCTCGCCGTCAGCAGCACCGCCGCGCCCAGCGCCGCCTCGTCCGCGAAGGATTTGTCGGCATAGGATGTCAGCCGCAGGCCGGTGATGATGACGAACGTCACGCCCAGCAGGTTCGACGCGCCGTTCAGGATATGGTGGCTCTTGGGCGCGGGATCGGCGGGCGGGCGGGCATCCGGGTACGCCCGCCCGCCCGGCCCTTCGAAGGGATCGGGCGAGCGCATCGGGCGCGTTTCAGTGCGGCGCGAAGGTGGCGTTGAGGTTGCCGCCGCCGGGCAGCTGGCACTGGCCCTCCCCGCCGCCGCCCATGCCCATGGACGGGCGTATCAGGGTGAAGCGGCAGCGCATCCGGCCGTCCGGCCCCGAAAGGTTGGCGAGCACCTTGCCGGAATAATGCGTCACGAACTCCTGCGACGGGCCCCAATAGCCCCAGCCGGGACCCCAACCGCCCCAGCCGCCCCAACCACCCCAGCCGCGCCGGCCCCAGCCGCCATATGGGCCGATCGGCCCCCAGCCAGCCCAGAGCGGGCCGAGATCGTCGACGCGGGTTTCCTGCGTGATCTGGAAGAAGGTGCCGACGTAGTTCTGACCGTTCGAAAGCTGCGCGGTCATCTCGCCCGTGCGCGCGCCTTGCGACTTCCAGTTGAACGTGGCGGTCAGCCCCGATGCGCCCGAATCGCCCACGCCGGTGCCCGTGGTGGTGCATCCGGCGAGCGCCCCCGCCGCGACCAGCGCGATCAGAGGGAGGGCGGATTTCGTGGAAATCTTGGTCATCGCGATCACTCCTGCAACCCCGGTGACGCAACTATCGCGTCATCGTCCTTCCTGTCGCACAGGGATGCTGACGCGCGCCTTACGTCCCTCCCGTTTTCGCCCCGGTTTCCATTGCCACGATCGCCCATGCGGCCTACGGGCGCGGACTCGAAATCACAGGAGACTTGCCCGATGCGCCCCAGCGGCCGCGCCCCGGATCAGATGCGTGCGATCACGATCGAACCCCGCTTCACCCGCCATGCCGAAGGCTCCGTGCTGATCGGCTTCGGCGACACGAAGGTGATCGTCACCGCCAGCGTGGAGGAGCGCGTGCCTCCCTTCCTGCGCGGCAAGGGGCAGGGCTGGGTGACGGCGGAATATGGCATGCTTCCCCGCGCCACCCACACGCGCAGCAGCCGCGAGGCGGCGAAGGGCAAGCAATCCGGCCGCACGCAGGAGATCCAGCGGCTGATCGGCCGTTCCCTGCGCGCCGTCACGGACCTGTCGGCGCTGGGCGAGCGGCAGATCACGCTGGATTGCGACGTGATCCAGGCGGACGGCGGCACGCGCACCGCCTCCATCTCCGGCGCATGGGTGGCGTTGCGGCTGGCGGTCAACGGGCTGCTGGCGGCCGGCAAGCTGACGAGCGACCCGATCGGGCAGAAGGTGGCGGCGGTGAGCTGCGGCATCTGGCAGGGCAATCCGGTGCTCGACCTCGATTACGACGAGGATTCGAACGCCGACGCCGACGCCAATTTCGTCCTGCTCGAAAACGGCCATATCGCCGAGGCGCAGGCCACCGCCGAGCACGCCACCTATGACGAGGAGGCCCTGCTGCGCCTGCTGCGCCTCGCGCGGATCGGCTGCGCGGAGATCTTCGCGGCGCAGGCGAAGGCGGTCGCATGAGCGGGGAGGGCGATCGGCCGCAGGCGATCCGCAAGCTCGCTCCCGGCAAGCTGGTGATCGCCAGCCACAACCCCGGCAAGGTGCGCGAGATCGCGGAGCTGCTCGAAGGCCATGGGCTGGAGGTGGTCTCGGCCGCCGCGCTCGACCTGCCGGAGCCGGAGGAGACCGGCACCACCTTCGTCGCCAATGCAGAGTTGAAGGCGCAGGCGGCGGCCGATCTTTCCGGCCTGCCCGCGCTCGCCGACGATTCGGGGCTGTGCGTGGAGGCGCTGAACGGCGATCCGGGCATCTTCTCCGCGCGCTGGGCGGGGGAGGCGAAGGATTTCGGCGCGGCGATGCGGCTGGTCGAGGACAAGCTGGCCGCCATCGACGACGCCCCGCGCGACGCGCATTTCGTCTGCGCGCTGGCGCTGGCCTGGCCCGACGGCCATGTCGAATGGTTCGAGGGCCGGGTGGACGGCACGCTCGTCTGGCCGCCGCGCGGGGACAAGGGCTTCGGCTACGACCCCGTATTCCTCCCGCAGGGCGAAACGGAGACGTTCGGCGAGATGGACCAGGCGCGCAAGCACGCGATCAGCCACCGCGCCGATGCTTTTCGGCAATTGGTGAAGGCGGTGTTCTGACTCTCCAAAAGCCCCTCCCCGTTCAAGGGAGGGGCCTTTCGGATCAGAACCGCACGCCCACGCCTGCGCCGATCACCAGGGGATCGATCTTCAGGTGCACGCGCTCCTGCCCCAGCGCGGTGGTGTTCAGATAGGCGTTCGTCTTGATCCCGATATATTTGATGTCGAAATTGACGAACATCCGTTTCGTCACGTCCACGTCCACACCGGCCTGCGCGGCCCAGCCGAAGCTGTCGCTCATGCCGACATGCGTCTTGCCGACGGCGGCCTGAAGCCCGTCGGAGGCCTTGCTGTTCCAGAAGATCGTGTAGTTGATCCCCGCGCCCAGATAGGGGCGGATCGTGCCCCTCGGGTTGAAGTGATATTGCGCCGTCAGCGTCGGCGGCAGCACCCAGGTGGTGGCGAGCTTGCCGATGCTGCCGGTCGTGCCGCTGGTGCCGGACGCGGTATGCTTGGTGGTGGAGGCGATCAGCTCGAAGCCGATATTGTCGGTCGCCATATAGGTGACGTCCACCTCCGGCATCACCGCGTCGTTCAGCTTCACGCGCTCGCCGGGGAAGGTGGGGTTGATGCCGCCCGACTTCTCGTTCGGCGTGACGACGATCGCGCGCAACCGCACCAGCACGTCGCCGGCCGCGATCCCTGTGCGTTCCTCCTGCGCCATGGCGGGGGTGGCGAGAATCGCGCCCGCGGCGACCAGCCCCAGACCGATGATTCCCTTCATCTCTACAACTCCCTTCTCGACTTTGCTGGGAGCCGTGTGGAACCGGGGAGAGGGCTTCACCTTGCGCCGCGTCAAGCCACGGCTTGATGCTTGTCAAACGTTGCGCGGGAGCAACAATGAGGCGTCGCCATAGGAATAGAAACGATATCCGCTCGCGATCGCATGGGCATAAGCGGCCTGCATCGTGTCGATCCCCATCAGCGCGGATACGAGCATGAAGAGGGTAGAGCGCGGCAGGTGGAAATTCGTCACCAGCCCGTCGATCCCCCGGAAGCGATAGCCGGGCGTGATGAAGATCGCGGTATCGCCCTCGAACGGGCGGATCAGGCCGTCCTTCCCCGCCGCGCTCTCGATCAGCCGCAGCGAGGTGGTGCCGACCGCGATCACCCGCCCGCCGGCCGCGCGGGTGGCGTTCAGCCGGTCCGCCGTGGCCTGATCGATCCGCCCCCATTCGGCGTGCATGACATGGTCGTCGGTGTCGTCCGCCTTCACCGGCAGGAAGGTGCCCGCGCCGACGTGCAGCGTCAGCGTCGTATGGCCGATGCCGGCCACCTCCAGCGCGGCGATCAGCGCGGGCGTGAAGTCGAGCGCGGCGGTGGGGGCGGCGACCGCGCCGGCCTCGCGCGCGAACATCGTCTGGTAATCGTCCGCGTCGCGCGCGTCGGTCGGGCGTTTCGCGGCGATATAGGGGGGAAGCGGCATCCGTCCGGCGCGTTCGAGCAGCAGCTCCACCGGCTCGTCGCCGAGGAAATCGAGCGCGATGCTCCCGTCCTCGCCGCGATCGCCCGCCATCGCCAGCACGCCCGCGCCGAAATCGATCGTGTCGCCGTCGCGCACGCGCCGGGCATTGCGCACGAAGGCGCGCCAGCGGCGCGGGCCCTCGCGCTTGTGGAGCGTCGCCCCGATCCGCGCGGCGCCGCGCATGCCTTCGAGTTGGGCGGGGATGACGCGGGTGTCGTTGAACACCAGGAGATCGCCCGCGCGCAGCTCACCCGGCAGGTCGGCGACGGTGCGGTCCCGCATCCCGGAGCCATGCAGCACCAGCATCCGCGCGGATTCGCGCGGGGCGGCGGGTCGCAGCGCGATCCGCTCCGGCGGGAGCGTGAAATCGAACAGGTCGACGTTCATCGGCGAAAGGCCCGCGCAGGCGCCCTGTTCCGCGCGTCAGGGCTTCTTCGGCTTGGCCGGAGCCTTGGCGGGCGCAGTCGCGGGCTTGGCGCCGGGCAGGGACACGGGGCCGAGCAGCTTCGCCGCATCCGCCGCCGCATCGGGCGCGGGCGGCTGATAGGCCGGGGGATTGTCGCTGGCGATATAGGCATGGAGGATGCGCGTCGGATGCGCGGGCGGCTCCCCGCGCTCGATCGCGTCGACATATTGCATCCCGTCGATCACGCGGCCGAAGACGGTATATTTGTGATCGAGCGCCAGCTTCGGCTGGAAGACGATGTAGAACTGGCTGTTCGCGCTATCCTCGGACTGCGCGCGCGCCGCCGCCACCGCGCCACGGACATGGGGGAGGTAGTTGAACTCCGCCTTGATGTCCGGCAGCGAGGATCCGCCGGTGCCGTCGCCCTTGGGATCGCCGCCCTGCGCCATGAAGCCGTCGATCACGCGGTGGAAGATGAGGCCGTCGTAGAAATGGCTGCGGGTCAGCGTCTTGATCCGCTCCACCGTCAGCGGCGCGGCGTCGGGGCGCAACAGGATCGTCACGCGCCCGCCGTCGGAGAGGTCCAGCAGCCACTGGTTGGTCTTGTCGGTCAGCGCCGGGCCGGCCGTGCGCACGG
>JASGGR010000107.1:0-11155 GCA_047602705.1 Sphingomonas bacterium
GTGGCGGGCGTGGACGAAGCCGGGCGCGGGCCGCTCGCGGGGCCGGTGGTCGCCGCCGCCGTGGTGCTGCCGGCGAAGGGCGTGCCGCGCGGGATCGACGATTCGAAGAAGCTCACCCCCGCCGCCCGCGCCACGCTTTGCGCGCGGATCGTGGATTGTGCGGTCGTCGGCGTCGGCGTGGTCGAGGCGGAGGAGATCGACACGCTCAACATCCATTGGGCGACGATGAAGGCGATGACGCTGGCGGTGGACGCGGTGGCGGCGCAGCTCGGCGGTGCACCCGGCCATGTGCTGGTGGACGGAAACCGCCTGCCGCGCTGGACCTATGTCGCGAGCGCCCTGGTCGGCGGCGACGGGCTGTCGCTGTCGATCGCGGCCGCCTCGATCGTCGCCAAGCACCGGCGCGATTCGATCATGGCCGAGCATCACGCGAACTGGCCGCATTACGGCTGGTCGACCAATCAGGGATACAGCACCGCCGCGCACCTGCGGGCATTGCGCGAACATGGCCCGACCCCGCTCCACCGCCGCAGTTTCCGGCCGGTGGCGGAGGCTTTGCTGGCGCTGGCTTAATCCAGCTTCGCGCCGTCGAGCGTGCGTTCGGCGCGTTCGCGGTCGAGGCGCTCGGCGCTTTTCTCTGCTTTGGTCCGGCCGAAGGCGGCGCGGTTGGCGGCGGCGGTCGCGGCCTCCGTGGCGCGGCGTTTCGCCTTGCGCGCCTGCCGGAGGTTGACGACCTCGCCCATCAGCCGCGCACGTCCTTGGCGATCGCGTCGAGCAGGCCGTTGACGAATCCCGCCTCCCGCCGGTCGTAGAAGGCATGGGCGACGTCGACATATTCGCTGATCGCCGTGCCCACCGCCACGTCGTTGCGCGCGAGCAGTTCATAGGCGCCGCAGCGCAGGATCGCCTTCATCGGCTTGTCGAGCCGCGCCAGCGTCCAGCCCTGAAGGCGCGGTTCGATCAGCGCGTCGATCTCGGCCGCGCGGGCGGTCGCGCCCTGCACGATATCGTCGAAGAACGTTTCGTCGGCTTCCGCATATTCCGCGCCCTCGATCGTCGCGCCCAGCCGGTGCTGGTGGAACTCGTGGAGCAGGGCGGGGACGGGCGTCTTCTCCATCTCATGCTGGTAGAGCGCCTGGACGGCGGCGAGGCGCGCGGCGGCGCGGGCCTTCGAACGTGCTGCGGTGCGGGACATGGGATCGGCCTTTAGAACGCCCGTCAGCGTTTGGCGAGCCGCAGCGCCACCGATGCGGCGTGGGCGGGCAGCCCCTCCGCATTGGCCAGCGCCACCGTGGCGGGGCCGAGCTTGCCGAGGGAATCCGCGTCGAGCTGGAGGAAGCTGGTGCGCTTCATGAAATCGGTGACGCCGAGGCCGCTGGCGAATCGCGCGCGTCGGCCGGTCGGCAGCACATGGTTCGGGCCGGCGAGATAGTCCCCGATCGCCTCCGGCGTATGGCGGCCGAGGAAGGCGGAGCCGGCATGGCGCAGCCTGTCGAACAGCGCGACCGGATCGTCGGTGGCGATCTCGACATGCTCGGGCGCGAGCGCGTCGGTAAGCGGGCAGGCGTCGGCGAGCGTGGGGACGAGGATGATCGCGCCATTGGCTTCCCACGCGATCCGTGCCGTCTCGCCGGTCGGCAGGTCGGCGAGCTGGCGCTCCACCGCCGCCGCGACCTTGTCCGCGAACGCCGTATCATCGGTGAACAGGATCGACTGGGTGGTCACGTCATGCTCGGCCTGGCTGAGTAGATCGGCTGCGATCCAGTCCGGGTCGTTGGCGCCGTCGGCGATGACGACGATCTCGCTCGGCCCCGCCACCATGTCGATCCCGACCACGCCATAGACCTGCCGCTTCGCCTCCGCGACCCAGGCATTGCCGGGGCCGGTGACGACATCGACGCGCGCGATCCTCTCCGTCCCCCATGCCAGCGCCGCGATCGCCTGCGCGCCGCCGACGCGCCACACCTCGTCCGCGCCGGCGAGATGCGCCGCCGCCAGCACGAGCGGATTGACCTCCCCGCCCGGCGTGGGCGTCACCACCACCAGCCGCTCGACCCCCGCCACCCTGGCGGGGATCGCGTTCATCAGCAGGGTGGAAGGGTAAGCCGCCCGCCCGCCCGGCACATAGATGCCCGCCGCGTCCACCGCCCGCCACCGCGCGCCGAGCCGCACGCCGGCTTCGTCGGTGAAGGCGAGATCAGCGGGCCGCTGCTTCTCATGATAGGCGCGGATGCGCGAAGCGGCGAGCTCCAGCGCCGCGCGCAGATCAGGCGCGAGACCCGCGAAGGCGGCGGCGCAATCCTCCGCCGCGATGCGCCAGCCGGTCGCATCCGGATCGTGGCGGTCCAGCTTCTGCGTATAGGCGCGCACCGCCGCGTCGCCCTCGTCGCGCACCGCGCGCAGGATCGCGGATACGTCGCGAGTCACATCCGCATCCGATTCGCGCCGCGCATCGACCAGCGCCGCGAAGTCCTTCGCGAAGCCGGGCGTGGAGGCGTCGAGCCGGATCATGCCTCCACCGCCCGCCGGAACGCCTCGACCAGCGGCACCACGCCCGCGCGCGTCTTCATCGCGGCGCGGTTGACGACGAGGCGGGAGGATACCTCCATGATCGTCTCCACCTCCACGAGGCCGTTCTCCTTCAGCGTGCGGCCGGAGGATACGAGGTCCACGATGCGCGGCGCGAGGCCGAGCGTGGGGGCAAGCTCCATCGCGCCGTTGAGCTTGATGCATTCCGCCTGCACGCCGCGCCGCGCGAAATGCTCGGCGGTGACGTGCGGATATTTGGTCGCGACGCGCACATGGCTCCAGCCGCGCGGATCGTCGCGCTCCGCCAGTTCCACCGGCTCGGCGACCGACAGGCGGCAATGGCCGATGGCGAGATCGACCGGCGCGTAAAGCTCCGAATAAGCGAACTCGGCCAGCACGTCCGACCCCACGATCCCCAATTGCGCCGCCCCGTGCGCGACGAAGGTCGCCACGTCGAAGGCGCGGACGCGGATCAGCTCGATCCCGGGCGTTTCGGTGCGGAAGCGCAGCGCGCGGCTGTCCTCGTCGCTGAAAGCGGCTTCGGGGACGATGCCCGCACGCGCGAGCAGGGGCAGCGCCTCGCTCAGGATGCGGCCCTTGGGGACGGCGATGACGATCGGTGCGTTCACGGGCGCGGCCTTTACGCGGGGGCGTGGAGAGGCGCAATAAGCGCGCGACAGCGGCGCAAGGAGACGAATCCCATGGCGACTGAAGCAGAGGTGCGCGAAGGCTTCCGGATTCAGGAATTCTACTGCCGGCACATGGATGCGTCGATGTATGCGCGGCTCGCCGCCGCCGTCGCCGAAGGATTGACGCGCGAAAGCCGCACCGGCGCGAAAGTGCTCGACTGGCCGGGCGAGCCGACTCGCGACGCCTTGCCGCTGCGTCTGTTCGGCGGGCTTCATGCCCTGGTCCGCAAGGGTGCGGGCGAGGGGCTGGCGGCGGTGTTCGCCGGTCAGATCACCGACGCCGGCCAGATCGCGGCGACGCTCAACGCGGCGCTGGTGGCGCATGACGATGCGATGCTCCCGTGGCTCGACGGGCCGCCGCAGACCAACGAGCCGGGGCGATCCGGCGCCTTGATGCTGGGCCTGATGGAGATCGCGCGGCGCCATGGGCCGAAGATCGAACTGCTGGAGATCGGATCGAGCGCGGGCCTCAACCTGCTGATCGACCGTTATGCCTTCGATCTCGGCGGCGTGCGTTTCGGACCGGCCGGCTCGCCGGTGACGATTCGTCCCGAATGGCGTGGCGAACCGCCCGCGCCGGTGGACGTGGAGATCGTCTCGGTGCGCGGCTGCGACGTCCAGCCGCTCGATGCGACCGATCCGGCGGTGGAGGAGCGCCTGCTCTCCTATGTCTGGCCGGAGACGCCCGCGCGGGGCGAGCGGCTTCGTCTCGCGATCGCGATGCAGCGCGAGCGCGGCGTCGATCTGGTGCGCGCGGACGCCGCCGACTGGCTGGAGACGCGGCTCGCCGAGCCGCAGGAGAAGGGCGTCACGCGGGTGCTGATGCATTCGGTCGTGTGGCAATATCTGCCGGAAGATGTGGCGAATCGCATCCGCGCGGCAATGGCGGCGGCCGGCGCGCGGGCGACGGCGGAGCGTCCGCTCGGCTGGGTGATGATGGAGCCGAATCGCGCCTTCGCCCAGCAGATCGTGCGTGTCAGGAGCTGGCCGGGGCAGAACGCATGGGAGATTCTCGCCACCGCCCACGCGCACGGCACATGGGTGAAGAACGGGATCTTCGAGGAGGATCGCCGCCCGCTCCACCTGCCCGATTCCGCCAGGGTGGAAGCGGGCTGATCCCGCCCGGTTGCCTTTTCGGCGCGCCGCGGCTAAAGGCCCCGCTTCCCGTGTGAGGATCATCGACGAACGGCCCGGCCATCAAGGGCTGCCGCGGCCGTTTCCGATCCTCGCCCGAACAGAAAGGACGAAAATGCCCAAGCTCAAGACCAAGAGCGGCGTGAAGAAGCGCTTCAAGCTCACCGCGACCGGCAAGCTCAAGCACGGCGTCGCCGGCAAGCGCCACCGCCTCATCAGCCACAACGGCAAGTATATCCGCCAGAACCGCGGCACCACCGTGCTGTCGGACGCCGACACGAAGACCGTGAAGGCCTGGGCGCCTTACGGCCTGAACTGAGGAGAGCTGAGAGATGGCACGCGTCAAGCGGGGCGTAACCACCCGCGCCAAGCACAAGAACATTCTGGAGCAGGCCAAGGGCTACCGTGGCCGCCGCAAGAACACGATCCGCGTCGCGCGGCAGGCGGTCGAGAAGGCCGGCCAGTACGCCTATCGCGATCGCAAGGTGAAGAAGCGCACCTTCCGCGGTCTGTGGATTCAGCGCATCAACGCCGGCGTCCGCGCCGAGGGCCTGACCTACAGCCAGTTCATGCACGGCCTGAAGCTGGCCGGCATCGAGCTGGACCGCAAGGTGCTGGCCGATATCGCGATGCACGAAGGCGAGGCGTTTAGCGCCATCGTCGCGCAGGCGAAGGCGGCGCTGCCCCAGGCGGCGTAACGCTCCTTCGACTGTAGCGACGTATCAAGGGCGTGGGTGGCGACACCCGCGCCCTTTGCGTGCGCGGCGCGGATGATTACAGCGCGCCTATCGATCCGTTCAGGTCGGGCTTGTCGAAGCCCTGCGCTTCCTTCCGGGAAGAAGGACAGGCTTTCGACAAGCTCGCAGGCGAACGGTGGGAGTGTCCCGCCCATGCGGGATGACGGAGTGACAAGTGGCTGATCTCGATCAACTAAAGACCGATCTTCTCGCCCGGATCGACGCGTCGGCGGCGTCCGACGCGCTGGAGGCGATCCGCGTGGAGGCGCTGGGCAAGCAGGGCAGCGTTACCGCCTTGCTCAAGACGCTTGGCGGCATGTCGCCGGAGGAGCGGCAGGTGCAGGGCCCGCGCATCAACGGGCTGCGCGAGGCGGTGGCCGGTGCGATCGCCGCGCGCAAGGCGGTGCTGGAGACGGCGGCGCTGGACGCGCGGCTGGCGGGCGAGCGGCTCGACATGACCTTGCCGGTCGACGCCGCGACGGCGGGGACGATCCACCCGGTAAGCCAGGTGATGGACGAACTGGCGGAAATCTTCGCCGATCTCGGCTTCGCGGTGGCGACGGGGCCGGAGATCGAGGACGACTGGCATAATTTCACCGCGCTCAACATTCCGGAAAGCCACCCGGCGCGCGCGATGCACGACACCTTCTATTTCGAGCCGCAGCCGAGAACGGCCCGCGACGGGCAAAGCCCGTCGTCGGACAGCGAGCTTGGCTCGCCGCCGGCCGGGCCAGGTTCCTCGCCCAGGATGCTGCTGCGCACGCACACCTCCCCGGTGCAGATCCGCACGATGCTCCAGCAGAAGCCGCCGATCCGCATCATCGCGCCAGGCCGCACCTATCGCTCGGACAGCGACGCGACGCACACGCCGATGTTCCATCAGGTCGAGGGGCTGGTGATCGACAAGGGGATCACGCTTGGTCACCTGAAATGGACGCTGGAGACGTTCCTCAAGGCGTTCTTTGAGCGCGACGATATCGTGCTGCGCCTGCGCCCGTCCTATTTTCCGTTCACCGAGCCTTCGGCAGAGGTGGACGTGGGCTATACGCTGGAGAAGGGCAAGCGCGTGATCGGCGGTTCCGGCGGCGGCTGGATGGAGGTGCTCGGCTCCGGCATGGTGCATCCCAAGGTGATCGCGGCCTGCGGGCTGGACCCGGAGGAATGGCAGGGCTTCGCCTTCGGCTGCGGGATCGACCGGCTGGCGATGCTGAAATACGGCATGGACGACCTGCGCGCCTTCTTCGACGGCGATATCCGCTGGCTGAAGCATTACGGGTTCTCGGCGCTCGACGTGCCGACGCTGAGCGGGGGAGTCGGCGCATGAAGTTCACCCTTGGCTGGCTCAAGGAGCATCTCGATACGCAGGCCTCGCTCGACGATATCGTCGCGGGGCTGACGCGGATCGGGCTGGAAGTCGAAGGCGTCGATAATCCGGGCGAGAAGCTGGCCGCCTTCCGCATCGCGAAGGTGCTGACGGCGGAGCGCCATCCGCAGGCGGACAAGCTGCAAGTACTGTCGGTCGATGCAGGCGACGGGCCGTTGCAGGTCGTGTGCGGCGCGCCGAACGCGCGCGCCGGGCTGGTCGGCGTGTTCGGGATGCCGGGCGCGACGGTGCCGGCGAACGGCATGGTGCTGAAGGTCGCGGCGATCCGGGGCGTCGAATCGAACGGCATGATGTGCTCCAGCCGCGAGCTGGAACTGGGCGACGATCATGACGGCATCATCGAGCTTCCCGCCGATGCGCCGGTCGGCACGCCCTATCCCGCTTATGCCGGGCTGGACGATCCGGTGATCGACGTGGCGATCACGCCCAACCGGCAGGACTGCATGGGCGTGCGCGGCATCGCGCGCGATCTGGCGGCGGCGGGGCTGGGGACGCTGCGCCCGCTGGCGGAGGTCTATCGCGTCGCCGCAATCGCGCCGGTGCCGGGCGACGGCCCCGCGCCGGACGTGCGGACCGACGACCCTGAAGGCTGCCCGGCTTTCTATGCGCAGGCCGTGTCGGGCGTCGCCAACGGCGCGTCGCCGGAATGGATGCGGCGGATGCTGGGCGCGATCGGACAGAAGCCGATTTCGGTGCTGGTGGACATCACCAATTTCGTCTCGATCGATCTCGGCCGCCCGCTGCACGTCTATGACCGCGCGAAGCTGACCGGCGCGCTCGTCGCCCGCAAGGCGCGCGCGGGCGAGACGGTGCTGGCGCTCAACGGCAAGACCTATACGCTCGATGCCACGATGACGGTGATCGCGGACGACGCGCAGGTTCACGACATCGGCGGCATCATGGGCGGCGAGGATTCGGGCGTGTCGGATGCGACGACCGACGTGCTGATCGAATGCGCCTATTTCGATCCCGATCATATCGCCCGCACCGGCCAGAAGCTCGCGCTGACCAGCGACGCGCGCCAGCGGTTCGAGCGCGGGGTGGACCCGGCGTTCCTCGACGACGGCCTCGCCATCGCGACGCGGCTGGTGGTGGAGCATTGCGGCGGCACGCCCTCCGCGATCACGCGGGCGGGCGAGGCGCCGCTCGGCACGCGCGGCTATGCCTATGATCCGGCACGGGCGGAGACGCTCGGCGGCCTCGCCGTCGCGCCGGAACGGCAGCGCGCGATCCTCGAATCGCTCGGCTTCGCCGTCACCGATGACTGGCAGGTCACGCCGCCCACATGGCGGCGCGATATCGACGGCCCGGCCGATCTGGTCGAGGAAGTGATCCGCATCGAGGGCATCGACAATGTGCCCGCCGTTCCGCTCGATCGCGCGCCCGGCGTGGCGAAGCCGACCGCGACGCCCGAGCAGAAGCTCGAGCGCCGCGTCCGCCGCGCCGCCGCCGCGCGCGGGCTGAACGAGGCGGTGACGTGGAGCTTCCTCGGCGAGAAGGAAGCGGCGGTGTTCGGCGGCGGCGCGTGGACGCTCGCCAACCCGATCAGCGAAGACCTGAAGGTGATGCGTCCCTCGCTGCTGCCGGGGCTGCTCTCGGCCGCCGCGCGCAACATGAAGCGCGGGGCGGAGAGCGTGCGGCTGTTCGAGATCGGCCGGCGCTATCTCGCCGATGCCGAGCGGCCGACGCTGGGTGTGGTGCTGGCCGGCGACCGCCGCGCGCGCGGCTGGCGCGAAGGGAAAGCCGCCGCGTTCGATGCGTTTGACGCCAAGGCGGAGGCGCTCGCCCTGCTCGCGGCGGCAGGGGCGCCGGTGGAGAATCTGCAAGTGTTCGGAGAGGCGGGCGATGCGTGGCATCCCGGCCAGTCCGGCACGCTGCGGCTCGGGCCGAAGACGGTGCTGGCGGCGTTCGGGATGCTCCATCCGCGCACGATCGCGGCGTTCGACCTCGACGGCGCGGTGGCGGCGGTGGAAATCTATCTCGACGCCATCCCGGCGAAGCGCATGGCCAAGGATCAGGGGGGCGGCTTCATGCGCCCGGCCTATGCCCCGCCCGCGCTCCAGCCGGTGCGGCGCGATTTCGCCTTCCTCGTGCCGGCGGAGGTGTCGGCCGACACGCTCGCCCGCGCGGCGAAGGGCGCGGACAAGGCGGCGATCGTTTCGGCGCGCGTGTTCGACGTGTTCACCGGCGCGGGCGTGGAGGAAGGCCGGAAGTCGGTCGCGCTGGAGGTGGTGCTCCAGCCGGGCGACAGGAGCTTCACCGATGCCGAGCTGAAGGCGATCGCGGACAAGGTGGTCGCGGCGGCGGCGAAGCAGGGCGCGGTCCTGCGTGGCTGAATGGGTCGTCATCGCGGGCGATGGCCTTTCGGCGGCGATCAATCCGCTCGGCGCGGAATTGTCGTCGCTGAAGGATGCCGCCGGCCGCGAGCTGATGACCGATGCCGATCCCGCCTTCTGGACCGGCCGCGCGCCCTTGCTGTTCCCGGTGGTCGGCAAGCCGGCGGGCGAGGCGATCCGCGTCGACGGCCGCGCCTATCCGATGAAGCAGCATGGCTTCGCGCGGCGGATGATGTTCGCGATGACGGAGCAAGCGGCGGACCGCGCGACCTTCGTGCTGACCGACACGCCGGAGACGCGCGCCTGCTATCCCTTCGCGTTCCGGCTGGAGGTGACGTTCAGCATCGCGGGCGCGGCGCTTTCGATCGATGTGGCCGTAAGCAATCCGGGCGATGCGCCGCTGCCGGCGAGCTTCGGTTTCCACCCCGCCTTCGCCTGGCCGCTGCCCGGCGGTGGCGCGAAGGAGGCGCATCGCATCACCTTTTCCGCCGACGAGCCGGAGCCGCTGCGCAAGATCGACGCCGACGGCCAGATCGCGCCGGAGCCACGCCCGTCGCCGCTCGACGGCCGCGTGCTGGCATTGCGCGATGACCTGTTCGCCGACGATGCGCTGATCTGGGACCGCCTCCATTCCGATCGCGCGGTCTATCAGGGAACGGCCGGTCCCCGGCTGGAAATCGCCTTTCCCGACACGCCGATGCTCGGCATCTGGACCAGGCCGGGCGCGCATTTCATCTGCATCGAGCCGTGGCACGGCATCGCCGATCCCGCCGGCTTCACGGGCGATTTCCGCGACAAGCCCGGCGTGTTCGAGGTCGCGCCCGGCGCGGCGAAGCGGATCGCGATGCGCGTGACATTGCTGGCCGAATCGTAACCGGCGCGTCCCTCCCTTTCCGCGCATCCCGTTCCGGCCTCACGAAAGCCTTCGCCATGACTTCCCCCCGCCGCACCTTCGCGATCATCTCCCACCCGGACGCCGGCAAGACCACGCTGACGGAAAAGCTCCTCTACGTCGGCGGCGCGATCCATCTCGCCGGCGAGGTGAAGGCGCGGGGCGCGAACCGGCGCGCGCGATCCGACTGGATGAAGATCGAGCAGCAGCGCGGCATCTCCGTCACATCCTCGGTGATGACGTTCGAGAAGGACGGCGTGACCTTCAACCTGCTCGACACGCCGGGGCACGAGGATTTCAGCGAGGACACCTATCGCACCCTCACCGCGGTCGATTCGGCGGTGATGGTGATCGACGCCGCGCGCGGCATCGAGAGCCAGACGCGCAAGCTGTTCGAGGTGTGCCGCCTGCGCTCGGTGCCGATCATTACCTTCGTCAACAAGGTCGATCGCGAGGGCCGCTCGCCGTTCGAATTGCTCGACGAGATCGCCGACGTGCTGGCGCTGGACGTCTGTCCGATGAGCTGGCCGGTCGGTATGGGCGGCACGTTCGAGGGCGTGCTGGACCTCGCGCGCAACATCGTCAGCCGGCCGGAGGGCGACAGCCGCACCTTCCAGGGCAAGGTCGATGCCGATCCCGTGCTGCCTGATGAAGTGCGCGAGGAGGTCGAGCTGGCGCAGGCGGGCTATGCCGCGTTCGATGCGGAGGCCTATCGGCACGGCGACCTCACCCCGGTCTATTTCGGTTCCGCGCTTAAGGATTTCGGGCTGGCGGAGCTGATCGCGGCGCTCGCGGATTATGCCCCGCCGCCGCGCCCGCAGCCGGCCGAGCCGGCGCCGGTCAGCCCGGAGGAGAAGGAAGTCACCGGCTTCGTCTTCAAGGTGCAGGCGAACATGGACCCGCAGCATCGCGACCGCATCGCCTTCATGCGGCTGTGCTCGGGCGTGTTCAAGCGCGGCATGAAGCTGACGCCGACCGGCCACGGCAAGCCGATCGCGGTCCATTCGCCGATCCTGTTCTTCGCGCAGGATCGGGAGATCGCGGACGAGGCGTATCCGGGCGACATCATCGGCATCCCCAACCACGGCACGCTACGGGTCGGGGACACCTTGTCCGAGCGCGCCGACGTGCGCTTCACCGGCCTGCCCAATTTCGCGCCGGAGATCCTGCGCCGCGTCGTGCTCAAGGACCCGACCAAGACCAAGCAGCTCCGCAAGGCGCTGGACGACATGGCCGAGGAAGGGGTGACGCAGGTCTTCTATCCCGAGATCGGATCGAACTGGATCATCGGTGTGGTCGGGCAGCTCCAGCTCGACGTGCTGATCTCCCGGCTGGAGGCGGAATATAAGGTCGCCGCCGCGCTGGAGCCCGCGCCGTTCGACACGGCGCGCTGGGTTTCCAGCGAGGAGCCGGGCGCGCTCAAGGACTTCACCGATGATCCAGTTCGATCCGAT
>JASGGR010000108.1:0-11151 GCA_047602705.1 Sphingomonas bacterium
TCGTGGGCCGATGCGCCGCCCGGGGGCGAGAGCCTGCGCGACACCGCCGCGCGCTTGCTCGCCGCCTATGTCGAAATCATCCTGCCCGCCACGATGGCGGGCGGGACCACCCTTGTCGTCTCGCACGGCAATACGCTGCGGGCGCTGTGCATGGCGCTCGACGGCCTCAGCCCCGCGCAGGTCGAGGGCTTCCACCTCGATACCGGCGCCACCATCCACTATATGCTCGGCGCGACGACAGCGATCGTCCACCGCGCGGTCATCGCCTGATCGGAGCCGCCCATGACATCCAGCACCCGCATCGCCAGCCTCCACGGCCGCGAAATCCTCGATTCGCGCGGGCACCCCACGCTCGCCGTCACGGTCGTCCTGGAAAACGGCGTGACGGCCAGCGCCGCCGTTCCTTCCGGCGCATCGACCGGCGCGAACGAGGCGGTCGAGCTGCGCGACGGCGATCCGGCGCGTTACGGCGGCAAGGGCGTCCTGCAAGCGATCGGCCGGGTCGAGGGACCGATCGCCACCGCGCTCGGCGGGCACGATGTCCGCGATCAGGCGGGGATCGACCGGATGATGATCGCGCTCGACGGCACGCCGGATAAGGCGCGGCTCGGCGGAAACGCGGTCCTCGGCGTGTCGATGGCGGTGGCGCGAGCCGCCGCCAGGGCGCTGGGCATCCCCCTCTACGAACATCTGGGCGGACCGGCGGCGTGCCTGTTGCCCGTGCCGTCGATGAACGTGCTCAACGGCGGCAAGCACGCCGACAGCGGGATGGACTTCCAGGAGTTCATGATCATGCCGATCGGCGCGCCGAGCTATGCCGAGGCGCTGCGATACGGCGCGGAAACCTATGCCGCGCTGCGCGATCTGCTGCACAAGCGCGGCCTGAAGACCGCCGTCGGGGACGAAGGCGGCTTCGCCCCGCGCTCGACAGCAACGAAGCGGCCTGCGAGATGATCGTGCAGGCGATCGAGGCCGCCGGCTATCGGCCGGGCGAGGATATCGCGATCGCGCTCGATCCCGCTGCCTCCTCCTTCGGGAAGGATGGCGTCTATGACCTCGCCCGCGCCGGGCAGGGCAAGCTCGATCGCGCCGCCATGCTCGCGCGCTATGGCCGCTGGATCGAGACCTGGCCGATCGTCTCGATCGAGGATGGGTTCGCGGAGGACGACTGGCAGGGTTTCGCCGACCAGATGGCGGCGCAGGGGCAGCGCATCCAGATCATGGGCGATGACATCACCGTCACCAACCCGCGCTTCATCCGCGAGGCGATCGCGCGCAAGGCGATGAACGCGGTGCTCATCAAGCTCAACCAGATCGGCACCGTGACCGAGACGATGGAGGCGGCCAACCTCTGCTATGACGCCGGCTGGCGCGCGATGGTGTCACATCGCTCGGGCGAGACCAATGACGATTTCATGGCCGATTTCGCGGTGGCGATCGGCGCGGGGCAGATGAAGTCCGGCGCGCCATGCCGGGGCGAGCGGCTCGCCAAATACAACCGGCTGCTGGCGATCGAGCGCGAGCTTGGTTCCCGCGCCGAATTTCGCAACCCCTTCGCCCGGAGCTGACCTCGCATGAAACTCCTTCTTTGCCGCCACGGCCATGTCGAAGGCATCTCCCCGCCACGCTTTCGCGGCCGGCGCGAGCAGCCGCTCACCGAACTGGGCGAATGGCAGGCGCAGGCGCTCGGCGCACGGATAGCGGCCGAGTGGAAGCCCGCGCGCATCTACACCAGCCCGATGGGCCGCAGCATCGCCACGGGCGCGGCAATCGCCGCCGCGACCGGCGCACCCGCGGAAGTCTCGGACCGCTTCAACGATTTCGATTACGGCGCGTGGAGCTGGAAGGCGCTGGCGGAGGTCGAGCGGGCGGACCCGGTCAACTTCCGTCGCTGGTTCGCGTCGCCCCACCTTTTCCGTATCCCCGGCGGCGACAGCCTGCAGGACGTCATCGCGCGCACGGCCGACGGGCTGCGCCATATTCTCGACGCGCACCCCGATGAGACGATCGTGGTGGTCGCGCACGACAGCGCCAATCGCGCGCTGCTGCTGCAACTGGCGGACATGCCGCTCTCCGCTTACTGGTCGATCCGGCAGGACCCGGCCTGCCTCAACGAGATCGACATCGATACGGACGGCGTGCGGATCGGACGGATCAACGAGACCGCCTTTCTTGCGCCTCCCGCATCGTCGCGAAAGAATGGCGACGGGCGGCCATGACCGGGGCGACCCGCATCTGACGTCCTGAGTGCCATCGATCCAGCGGGGATGGAGTCCCCCCTAACCGCCGAGAGGCTGATGACTCCTACCGCGCGAGGCGCGGTGGGAGCGTGTCCCCGCCTGCGCCTTCAATCGGTGGCACGCGCCGCGACCGGGAGAGGCCGCGTGAGGGAGCGAAGACGATGGAGAGGCTGCAAGCGCCCGATGGCTGGCCGCTCGATAGCGGGTCAGTCCGCGTCTTTCGCGACATCACCAGCATCGCGCGCCTCAATTTCCTGTTCGTCGGCCTGCTGCTGATCGTCGCCAACGGGGTGTGCTCGGCCGGCATCTTCGGGCTGGCCGTGCCGTTCTACCAGTCGGCCGCGACCTACACGCTGCTGGCGAGCGCGTTCATCCTGCGGCAGTCGATCCGGCAGAAGCTGCGCAAGTTCTACGCGGTCGCGCTGATCGTGCCCGAGCTCGGCATCATCTGGGCCACGATCGAGGAGATCCGGTTGTCCGTGATCCCGGGCTGGTCGTGGGTTGTCCTTGCCGGCGGCTGGGGCATCTTCATGAACATTTTCCAGGCGCTGCGGCTGGGACGATATCGCCCGCCGGGCTTCCCGCTCGTCCGCGCCATGCTTCCGCTGCTGCGCGCCTCCCTGCCTTACAGCATCGCCGTCACCCTCGCGGGCGTCATCACCGCGCTCACACGCGTCGCATGGATCGACCTCCTTGTCGGCATCGCGATCGCGGCGCTGCATTATCGCGCGCCGCGGCTGCTCGATCGCGTGAGCCGCCTCGAAATCGCCGATACTGCCCATGAGGACAGGAGCCTCCTGCAACTCGCAAACGACTATCCGCCGCTCGCTATTATCCTCACGCCGGGATGGCAGTCGGCGGCACGGACATACAGGCAGCGAGGCGAGCTTCACGGCAACGCGGAGTGAGGCTGATTATGGTCTTCCGACGCTTCGGGACCACCCCGTCCGATTGAACTTTGCCGGCGCGCGGCCTATCCAGAATGCAGCAATGGAATCTGCTGGGCCGTTGGCCGAACCGCTCGCCCGCGAGCTGATGACTCCTGCCTGTCTCATCTGAGCAAGGTGGAGCGATTCCATGGCGGTCCAATACAGTTTCGTGATGAAGGGTCTGACCAAGACCTATCAAGGCGCACCGCGGCCGGTGCTCGACAATATCAGCCTGCAATTCCTGCCCGACGCCAAGATCGGGATCATCGGCGTCAACGGCACCGGCAAGTCGACGCTGATGAAGATCATGGCCGGGATCGAGACGGACTTCCACGGCGAGGCCTGGGCCGCCGAGGGCATCACGGTCGGCTATCTGCCGCAGGAGCCCCAGCTCGATCCGGCGAAGACCGTGAAGGAAAACGTCATGGACGGCGTGCGGCCCGTCGCCGACCTGATCGACCGCTTCAACGCCATCTCCACCGAGATTGCCGCGCCCGGCGACGATACCGACTTCGATGCGCTGATGGCCGAGATGGGGGAATTGCAGGAGAAGATCGACGCGGCCGACGGCTGGACGCTCGACAACCAGCTCGAGATCGCCATGGAGGCGCTGCGCTGCCCGCCGGGCGACTGGCCGGTCGCGAGCCTCTCCGGCGGTGAGGCGCGCCGCGTCGCGCTGACGCGCCTGCTGCTCGAGAAGCCCGACATCCTGCTGCTCGACGAGCCGACCAACCATCTCGATGCCGAGAGCGTCGCCTGGCTGGAGCAGCATCTGATCGACTATCCCGGCAACGTCATCCTCGTCACCCACGACCGCTATTTCCTCGACAAGGTCGTGAACTGGGTGCTCGAGCTCGATCGCGGCCGCTACTACACCTACAACACCAACTATTCCGGCTTCCTCGAAGCCAAGGCGAAGCGGCTTGCCCAGGAGGAGCGCGAGGAAGAGGGCCGCCAGAAGGCGATCCGGGAAGAGCTGGAGTGGCTGCGCCAGTCGCCCAAGGGTCGCCAGACGAAGAGCAAGGCGCGCATCCGCGCCTTCGACGATCTGGTGGAGCGCCAGTCCGAGCGCGCGCCGGGCAAGTCGCAGATCCTCGTCCAGATCCCCGACCGGCTCGGCGGAAACGTCATCCAGGTCGAGCATCTGTCGAAGACGTTCGGCGACAAGGTCCTGTTCGACGATCTTTCCTTCACCCTGCCGCCGGGCGGCATCGTCGGCGTGATCGGGCCAAACGGCGCGGGCAAGACGACGCTGTTCAAGCTCATCACCGGGCAGGAGCAGCCCGACGCCGGCGCCATCCGGATCGGCGAGACGGTGAGGCTCGGCTATGTCGACCAGTCGCGCGACGGCCTCGATCCCGACAAGACGATCTGGGAGGAGATTTCGGGCGGACTGGAGCGCTTCCAGTTCGGCAGGTTCGAAGTGCCGACCCGCGCTTATGCCGCCGGCTTCGCGTTCCGCGGGAGCGACCAGCAGAAGAAGGTGGGCGACATCTCGGGCGGCGAGCGCAATCGCGTCCATATGGCGAAGATGCTCGCCGCCGGCGGCAACGTGCTGCTGCTCGACGAGCCGACCAACGATCTCGACGTGGACACGCTGCGGGCGCTCGAGGACGCGCTGGAAAGCTTCGCGGGCTGCGCCGTGGTGGTCAGCCACGACCGCTTCTTCCTCGACCGCCTCGCCACCCATATCCTCGCCTTCGAGGGCAGTGGCCATGTCGAATGGTTCGAGGGCAATTTCGAGAGCTATGAGGAAGACAAGCGCCGCCGCCTCGGCGATGCCGCCGACCGGCCGGTGAAAGGCGCCCACAAGCGTCTCACGCGATAGGCTCTTCCCCTGCGACAGGCCGCGCCGTCCTCTTGGCGGGACGTGCGCGGCCCGGGCATCCACTCCTCCCGGAACGCATCCCTACGATGAGTAATACATCTCGAACTCGACCGGGCTGGGCGTCATCTCCCAGCGCGCGACCTCTTCCCATTTGAGGTCGATATAGGCGTCGATCTGGTCATCGGTGAACACGCCGCCCCGGACCAGGAAGGCGCGATCCGCGTCGAGCGAGTCCAGCGCCTCGCGCAGGGACCCGCAGACGGTCGGCACCTCCTTCAGTTCGGCCGGCGGCAGGTCATACAGGTTCTTGTCCATCGCCTCGCCCGGATGGATCTTGTTCTGGATGCCGTCGAGCCCCGCCATCAGCAGCGCGGCGTAGGCGAGATAGGGATTGGCGACCGGATCGGGAAAGCGGATCTCGACGCGCTTCGCCTTGGGACCCGATCCATAAGGGATGCGGCACGACGC
The DNA here is from genome assembly GCA_047602705.1 of Sphingomonas bacterium. Classification (GTDB taxonomy): domain Bacteria; phylum Pseudomonadota; class Alphaproteobacteria; order Sphingomonadales; family Sphingomonadaceae; genus Sphingomonas. The sequence goes on from JASGGR010000108.1 coordinate 5,466, forward strand.
GGAACGGTTGCGCGACGAATAGGCCAGCAGCACCGGCGCCTCATAGCCCGGCACCAGACGCTTGTAGCTGTTGGTCGAAGGGTTGGTGAAGGCGTTGACCGCCTTGGCATGCCTGATCACCCCGCCGATGAAATAGAGGCAGGTGTCCGACAGGCCGGCATAGCCATTGCCGGCGAACAGCGGCGTGCTCCCCTGCCAGATCGACATATGGGTGTGCATGCCCGAGCCGTTGTCGTCCTTGATCGGCTTGGGCATGAAGGTCGCCGTCTTGCCGTGCGCCTGCGCGACCTGATGCACGACATATTTGAACACCTGCATCCGGTCCGCCGTCTCGAGCAAGGTGCCGAAGGTCAGCCCCAGCTCGTGCTGGGACGGCGCGACCTCGTGATGGTGCTTGTCCATCGGCAAGCCCATCCCGAGCATCGCGGTCACCATGTCGGCGCGCAGCTCCACCGCGCTGTCGACCGGCGCGACCGGGAAATATCCGCCCTTGATGCCGGGCCGGTGGCCGAGATTGCCGTCCTCATATTCGCGGCCTGAATTGCCGGGCAGTTCCACGTCGTCGAGATGATAGAAGCTGCCGCCATATTCCGAGCCGAACCGCACGTCGTCGAACACGAAGAACTCGGCTTCCGGCCCGACATAGACGGTGTCGCCGATGCCGGTCGCCTTGACGTGCGCTTCCGCGCGGCGCGCCGTCGAACGCGGATCGCGGCCGTAGAGATCGCCGGTGCCGGGATCGAGCACGTCGCAGATCAGGATCAGGGTCGGCGTCGCGGTGAACGGATCGACGAACGCGGCCTCGAAGTCCGGCTTCAGGATCATGTCGCTGTCGTTGATCGCCTTCCAGCCGTCGATCGAGGAGCCGTCGAACATGAAGCCGTCGGTGAGCTCATCCTCGCCGACGACGCCAACGCACATCGTCAGGTGGTGCCATTTGCCGCGCGGATCGGTAAAGCGGAGGTCAACCCACTGGATCTCGTGCGTCTTCAGGAGGTCGAGAATATCGGTTGCGGTCTTTGCCATAGACGATGCTTTCCTCGTTTGGCGCCGGGTCGACCGGGCGCTCGCCGTTCCAGAGAGCCTGCCGTCCTCGATCGACGGGGGCATCCTCTCCCAATCCGGACGGTGAATCCGCCCTGTCGTAACATTGCATCGAGCCGGCCCCGTTCGGTGCGGACGGCGTGGGCCGATCACGCCGGCGACGGCGGGCCACGTTCGATTTGCGCCGGCCGCCCTGCCCCATCGCGTCTGCCTCGAACCGCTCGGCAAACGCGCGCCATGAAATCCAGTAATCGTCGGAGCTGCGCAGCAGGGTCCGGCCGCGCAGGCAGCCGGGATTGAAGGTCCAGACCATGGCCCAGAGCCAGATGCTGTTCAGGAACCCGTACAGGATCGATGCGGCGCCCGGCGGCCGGGTGACGGCGTCACGGCTGAAGCCGAAGCCCGCGAGGACATGTTCCATCTTGTCGCGGCTTCGGGGACTGGCGATCGCGCAATGCGCCCGCACCGCGCGCACCTCCGCGAGTTCGGGGTGCCGGCCGACATAGCCCGCAAGCTCGCGAAAGGATTGCCGCATCCGGCGGCGGAAGGCGACCGCCCAGGCAAGATCGGGACCGGTGGCCCCTGCCCGCGGCAGTCGCTCGTTCCAGAGGTGAAGATCGAGAACGAGGTCACCGGCATCGAGGTCGCGCACCGGGCATGCCGGCCCGACTGGTCCGCGCAACCTCGTCCGCGCGATGCGGAACAGGCATTCCTCACAGGCGCCATATTCCTCGACCCCGCCGAGCCGGCTCAGGAAGCGATCGAGCGATCGGACCGCCGCGCGCAACGGCGCCGCGCGCTCGCGCCCGTCGAACATCAGGGCGACGCGATCCGGGCTTCCCGCTCCAGGGAAACCCGATCGGTTCCGGCGCGATATCGTCCGATGATCCATCAGACATCCCCATCACATCGACGCGGGCGCTCGGGCGCAGGCCGGGCGCACGGTCCAGGCGATCGTGGAGGGATATCAGCCAGCCTGGCCGGCAAGCTCGACAACACGACGTCCCACCGCGATCTCTCACGCAGTAGGAGTCATTAGCCGGTGCGGCGTTATGAGGACTCCATCTCGACGAGAAGGTTATTCGTCCGAGAAGAAACTTCCTGGCTGTTGAAGCTGACCGAATGTGACGTGAAGGCGATCGCCTTGTCAAGTTCGCAACGATCTTCGGTCGACCGGAACCGCCGGCATATCCCGGCGACATCGATCCCGGCTTGTGCAACCTCATCATTTCGGCCAGTCTTCGACAGGAACCATCGCAGCACCCGCGGATTCTCTTCTTCGCGGCAAGTGCTGCCGAACAACATCGCTGGACGGGGATGGTGTCCCCCATAACCGCCGAGAGGCTGATGACTCCTACCGCGAATGTCGCGGTGGGTGTGTGTCTCCACCGCGCGGGCCGCGTTCATGGCCTGATCCCGACACATGGAACGTCGGAACGAGTCGCTCGCAGGGATGGCGGGCTGCCCGCTTCGGTTCCGGGGAGTGAATGCCGGCATGTGTGCCGGGCCGGGAGGAAGGATGAAGCTTTTCCATCGTATCGTCCATGCCAATGACGGCTCGGAGAACTCGCTAGCGGCATTGAGCACCGCCCTCGATCTTGCCGGCGCGGCTCAATCGACACTCGATATCATCCTGGTCGAGGAGATCTCGCCTCACTCTGCCCCGACCGGCGAAGTTGCAACGAGGATGGCGCTCGAGCAGCACCAGATCCAGCAGCGCCGCCTGCTGGTCGAGCGGATCGTCGAGCGCAAGAGCGTGCCGGCCGAAATCCATGCCTTTGTCGGCCATCCGGTCGATCACATCGTCGAGTTCGTTCTCGATCATAATGCCGATCTCCTGGTGATCGGGGCAACCGAACATGCCGATCTGTGGGAACGGCTGTTCGGACGGCGATCCGACCGGATGACGCACAAGGTCAATTGCTCGGTGCTGATCGTGCGCGCGCAAGGCCATGGCGCGGCATGAATCTCGAACCTTCCCCCGAATGGTCCGGAAGGAGCGACCGACCCCGTCGGCCCTTCCGTTTGACGCTCCTCATGGTCGCCGCGCTGTTCCTCGTCGCCGCGGCGGCGCAGGCGATCGCGGCCGGCTGGGCGGGGTCGATCGCGCTGGCGGCGAACGGCATCGGGCATCTCGTGAACGCCGCAATCATGCATCTGCTGTCGATGGCTTTCTCCCCGGCGCGGCGTCTCCGGCAGATTGTCGTGCTTGGCTATTTCGCCATGCTGCTGGCGCTTTTCGACTTGTGGGTGATCGAATTCTGGTGGCGCCTGACAGCGCCCGCCCCGCCCAAAGCCATCCTGCTCGCATTATTCGGCGCCGGCGCCATTCTGGTCGACGTCATCGGGGCGCTCATGCTGAGCCGGTTGCGCCCTCCGTCGAAATCCGTTGGCAGCGCACTCCGGCAGCTATTGTGGCCTTACGGGCTGACTGGGCCACTGGTCCTGGTCGCCGCCGGCGGCACCGCCCTGTCGGGATCGCCCTGGTCGGATCTCGTGGTCGGCCTCGGTATCGCCGTGTGCAATTTCGGCGCGGTCGGGCGGATCAGCGCCGCGGCATCGGCTCGCGGCCTGAACGGAGACGGTCCCGGCGGCATGCCCGGCTGGCCGTATCGCTCCTATCCGCTTGCCGCGCTCATTCCCGGCAGGTTCTTCCCGGCGGCGAATACGGATGACGGCCATCACTCACCGGATTAAGGCACCCATCGGCCTATCCCTTCTGGAGAAAACACAATGACGATGAAGGCACGTACGCTGGCTATCCTTTTGCCTTTGTTGTCAGGTTGCGCGGTAACACATATGCCCACGCGGCAAGTTTCCTCAACATTGCCGCCGGAACAGCGGGAACCAACCAATAGCCTCGCGACCACCGCCACACCGATAAAGCATCTGGTGGTGATCTTCGGTGAGAACGAATCGTTCGATCACTATTTCGGCACCTATCCGCATGCGGCCAATCCGGAGGGCGAGCCGCGCTTCGCCGCGGCGGCGGGCACGCCGACAGTGAACAATTACACCGCCCACCCCGCGCTGCTGACCGACAATCCCAACACGCGGAGCGCCGACAATCTGGCGACCGGCATCCCCGCCGGCGAGATGAACCCGTTTCGCATGGACCGCGCGCAGGCAGACACCGCCGACCAGAACCACGCCTATACCGCGGAACAACGCGCCTCGAACCGGGGACAGATGGATGGCTTCGTCGCCCATACCGGCAAGGGTTCGGCGGGCGGCGCCGGCGGGTTCGGCACCAAGGCGCAGGTGATGGGCTATTTCGACGGCAACACCGTCACCGCGCTGTGGAATTACGCGCAGCATTTCGCGATGAACGACAACACGTTCACCGATTCGTTCGGACCGTCGACGCCGGGTGCGATCAACGTCGTCGCGGGCACCACCAACGGCGGCTCCAACGCGACGCCCGCCACGATCCCGGACGGTCAGGGCGGCTTCACCCTGGTCAATGATTCAGACCCGACCGGCGACCCCTGCTCCAAGGGAGAAACGCTGAGCCTCGGCGGCCGCAACATCGGCAACCTGCTGACCGAGGCGAACATCACCTGGGGCGGCTTCATGGCCGGGTTCGACCTTGGCGCCACCAACGCCAACGGCACGACCGGCTGCGCCCGCAGCACCGCCTCGCCGATCACCAGCCGCACGCAGACCGATTATGTGCCGCACCACAACTGGTTCCAATATTATCGGTCGACCGCCAACTACCAGCACACCCGTCCGCGCTCGGTGGCGATGATCGGGCGGACCGATCCGGTGCTCGACGGCTCGGCGACGCCGGTGCATCACCAATATGACATGACCGATTTCTTCGCCGCGGTCCGCGCGGGCAATTTTCCCGCGGTGAGCTACCTGAAGGCGCCGGGCTATCAGGATGCGCATCCCGGCAATTCGAACCCGCTCGACGAGCAGGTATTCGTTACGCGCGTGATCAATTTCCTCCAGCAGCAGCCCGACTGGAAGGATACCGCGGTGATCGTCACCTATGACGATTCGGATGGCTGGTATGACCATCAGGCGCCGACCGTCACGCACGGTTCGTTCGATGCCTGGGCCGACCAGTATGACGGGCCAGGCCGGTGCGGCGAACCTTCCCGCCCGTCAATCGGCATCAACGGCAAGCCGGTCAACGGCCGGTGCGGGCCGGGCTCGCGGATCCCGTTCCTGCTGATCTCTCCTTATGCACGGGTCAATTACGTGTCACATGACGCCATCACCCAGGCCTCGGTGATCCGGTTCATCGAGGACAACTGGCTGCATGGCGAGCGGCTGGGTGGCGGCTCGGCCGATGCCGACAGCGGCAGCATCCTGGACATGTTCGATTTCAACGCCCCGCCGCGCCTGACGCCACTTTACCTCGATCCCGAGACCGGCGAGCCGCGCCCGGTGCCTCCCGCCTGAAATGGACCGGGACACGCGGTTGCAGTGGTGGGTGCTGACGGTGGCGGCGATCGTGCTGGGCGCGGCGGTGCTGCACGCCACGGTGCCCGGCCGTGACGCCATCGGGATCAATCCGCGCCCGATCAGGCTGGTTCGGCCGCCGCAGCAGCCGCTGAGCGCGCTGGCGACGGTGGGACAGCGGATTTTCCATGACGCCTCGCTATCGGCGTCGGGGCGGCAATCGTGTGCG
>JASGGR010000109.1:0-11126 GCA_047602705.1 Sphingomonas bacterium
GCAGATCATGTACGGCATTTATGGCGAGCGCCGGCTGCTGGAGTATCCTGCGCAGCCATATGCACATCATCGCGCCGATCGACGGCGTGGTGGCGCAGCGCACCGTGCAGGTCGGCCAGCAGGTGCAGGCCGGCGCGCCGCTGATGGCGCTGGTGCCGCTCAATCGCCTGTGGGTGGATGCGAACTTCCGCGAGACGCAGTTGCGCGATCTGCGCATCGGGCAGAAGGCGAAGGTCGTCTCCGACATGTATGGCGGCAAGGTGGTCTATCACGGCCGCGTCATCGGCCTGGGCGCGGGCAGCGGCAACGCCTTCGCGCTGCTGCCGCCGCAGAACGCCAGCGGCAACTGGATCAAGATCGTGCAGCGCGTTCCCGTGCGCATCGCGCTCGATCCGAAGGAGCTTGAGGCGAACCCGCTGCGCGTCGGCCTGTCGGTCACGACGACGGTGGACACCGCCGACAAGTCCGGCACGCGGCTCGCCCAGCAGGCGGCGGCGCCCTATCGCGGCGACGTGGCGACCGATGCGGCGGACCCGGCGACCGAGGCGCGCATCCGCCAGATCATCGCGGCGAACCGCTGACATGGCGCGCGGCGCGGCATCGGCCCTCCCGTGCGAGGAGGCATGCAATGGCTGACGCTCCCGCCACCGCCGCGCCCGGCCCCGCGCCGCTGCACGGCGGGCGGCTCGCGATGGTCGCGATCGGGCTGGCGATGGGCACGTTCATGATGGTGCTGGACAGCACCATCGCCAACGTCTCGCTGCCGACGATCGCCGGCAATCTGGGCGTTTCCAGCGACAATTCGACGTGGATCGTCACCGCCTTCGCGGTCGCCAACGGCATTTCGGTGCCGCTGACCGGCTGGCTGATGCGCCGTTTCGGCGTGGTGCGCACCTTCTGCGCCTCGCTGGTGCTGTTCACCATCGCATCCTTCCTGTGCGGCATCGCGTGGAGCCTGCCCTCGCTGATCGTGTTCCGCGTGCTGCAGGGCGCGGTGTCCGGCCCGATGATGCCGGGCAGCCAGGCGCTGCTTATCTCGGTCTTCCCGCCTGAAAAGCGCTCCACCGCGCTCGGCATCTGGTCCATGACGACGCTGGTCGCCCCGATCATGGGGCCGATCCTCGGCGGCTATATCTCCGACAATTACCATTGGAGCTGGATCTTCCTCATCAACGTGCCGTTCGGCTTCATCGTCGTCGGCATCTGCTGGTCGAACCTGAAGTCGCGGGAGACGCCGACCGCCAAATTGCCGATCGACAGCGTGGGGCTGATGCTGCTGATCCTGTGGGTCGGCGCGCTGCAGGTGATGCTGGATCTCGGCAAGAACGCCGACTGGTTCAACGATCCGACGATCGTGGCGCTGGGGATCGTCGCCGCCATCGCCTTCGTCGCATGGCTGATCTGGGAACTGACCGACGCGCATCCGACGGTGGACCTCCGCCTCTTCGCCAACCGCAATTTCACGATCGGCACGATCGCCTTCTGCCTCGGCTATGCGGTGTTCTTCGCCAATATCCTGATCCTGCCCTTATGGCTCCAGACGCAGGTGGGCTATACCGCGACATGGGCCGGGCTGGTCGCCGCGCCCAGCGGGGTGGTGGCGGTGCTGCTCACGCCGCTCGCCGCGCGGCTGGCGGGGAAGATCGACGTGCGTATCCTGGCGACGGTGGCCTTCGTCGGCTTCGCGGTGAGCTACTGGATGCGCTCCGGCTATACGACGACGGCCAGCTTCTGGGATTTCGTGCTGCCGCTTCTGGTGCAGGGCGTGTCGATGGCCACGTTCTTCCTGTCGATGGTGACGATCTCGCTCGATCGCATCCCGCCGGACAAGATCCCGTCCGCCACCGGCATCTCGAACTTCACCCGCATCGTGGCGGGCGCCTTCGCCGCGTCGATCACCACCACCGCATGGGATCGCCGCGAGGCGCTGCATCAGGCCCATCTTGCCGATGCGGTGGGCAACAACATGCCCTATCGCATGGCGGCGGAGGGGCTGGGCCGGCTGGGGCTGGATACGACGCAGGCGGCCGCGGCGGTGACGCGGCAGATGGTGGGGCAGGCCTATCTGCTGGCCTCCACCGATCTGTTCCGGCTTTCCGCATGGCTGGCGGGCGCGATGATCGTCGTCGTGTGGTTCACCCGCCGCCCGACCGCGCATGGCGGACCCGTCGCCGCCGATTAGGGTCTGGACGCGCGCGCCCCGGCACTGCAAGGGGATACCGTCAATTCGAAACGCCGCGCGCCTTCGTGCCAGAAGGCGCGCGGACGAAGGGAAGGAGCGGATATGCGCGCATTGCTGTCGACCGCGATCGGCGGACCGGAAACACTGAAAGTGGGCGACCTGCCCGATCCCGCGCCCGGCGCGGGCGAGGTGCTGGTGGCGGTGAAGGCCTGCGCCGTCAACTTCCCCGACGTGCTGGTGATCGAGGACAAATATCAGTTCAAGCCCCCGCGCCCCTTCGCTCCCGGCGGCGAGATTTCCGGCGTGGTGGAGGCCGTGGGCGAGGGCGTCTCCGCCTTCAGGCCCGGCGACCGCGTGATGGGCAACACCGGCATGGGCGGCATGTCCGAAAAGGCGGTGGTGCGCGAGGCGGCGCTCTATCCCTTGCCGTCCGAGCGCAGCTTCGAGGAGGGCGCGTCGATGCTGCTCACCTATGGCACGACGATCCATGCGCTGGTCGATCGCGGCCATATCAAGGCGGGCGACCAGCTGCTCGTGCTCGGCGCCGCTGGCGGCGTCGGGCTGGCGGCGGTGGAACTGGGCAAGGCGTTCGGCGCGCGCGTGATCGGCGCGGTCTCGTCGGAGGAAAAGGCGCAGGCGGTGCGCGACGCCGGCGCGGACGACGTCATCATCTATGGCCGCGCGCCATTCTCGAAGGACGAATCGAAGGCGCTGGCCGATGCCTTCAAGTCCAAGGCGGGGCCGCACGGCTTCGATCTGGTCTATGACGCGGTGGGCGGCGATTATGCGGAGCCGGCGGTGCGCTCCATGGCATGGGAGGGGCGCTATCTGGTGATCGGCTTCCCGGCCGGCATCCCGAAGCTGCCGCTCAACCTCACCTTGCTCAAGAGCTGCGACATATGCGGCGTGTTCTGGGGCGCCTTCGCCGCGCGCGAGCCGGAGCGCAACCGCGCGAACATCGGCCAGCTTTTCGACCTGTGGGCGGCGGGCAGGATCGCGCCGAAGATCACCGGCGTCTTCCCGCTGGAAAAGGGCGGCGACGCGATCGCGCAACTCGCGGCCCGCAATGCGATCGGCAAGCTGGTGGTGCGCGTCGCGGATTGAGCCGCGCGCCGCTTCCGGCCTGCTGGATTCAGGAGAGCGCCCCGCCGTTGCTTATGGCGGGCGCGCTCTCTATCTGACGTGAAACAGACTGGGAGCAGACATGACGACCTTCGACGATCGCGAGCGCGCGTTCGAAACCAAGTTTGCGCATGACGAGGAAATGGCGTTCCGCATCGTCGCGCGCCGCAACCGGCTGCTGGGCCAATGGGCCGCGACGCTGATGAAGCTGACCCCGGCCGAGGCCGAGGCCTATGCCAAGTCCGTGGTTCATGCCGATCTGGAGGAAGCGGGCGACGACGACGTGGTGCGCAAGCTGCTGGGCGATCTCACCGCGGCCGCCGTCGATGTGGACGAGGCCGAGGTGCGCCGCGCGCTGGACGAGCAGATGATCGAGGCGCGCCGCCAGCTTCTGGAAGCCAGGTAACATGCCCATGGCGGCCGACGATATCGCCGCGCTGATCCGCGCCGGCATTCCCGACGCGGAGGTGGAGATCACCGATCTGGCGGGCGACGGCGATCATTATGCCGCGCGCGTCGTCAGCGCCTCTTTCGTGGGCATGCCGCGCGTTCGCCAGCACCAGGCGGTCTATGCCGCGCTGGGCGGCCGCATGGGCGGCGTGCTCCATGCCTTGCAGCTTACCACCGCCGTTCCGAAATAACGGCCAGCCATCATTCGAGGAACCGGCGATGACCGACGAAGTCCAGGACCGCATCGATGCGGTCGTCAAGAACAATCCCGTGGTGCTGTTCATGAAGGGCAGCCCGCTTTTCCCGCAATGCGGCTTTTCCAGCCGCGCGGTGGCGATCCTCCAGCATCTGAACGTCGAGTTCGAAAGCGTGGACGTGCTGCAGGATCAGGGAATCCGGCAGGGCATCAAGGCCTATTCGGATTGGCCGACCATCCCGCAGCTCTATGTCGGCGGCGAGTTCATCGGCGGCTCCGACATCATGATGGAAATGTATGAATCGGGCGAGCTGGCCCAGTTGTTCGAAGGCGCCGCCAAGGCCGGATGACCGGGTGAGGGCGGGGCGTCGCGAGATCGAAGAAGCGACGCACCCGCCCTGCTGAAGCGTTCTCACGCTCGGTGCGCGAACAACGATGCAGCGCGCGTGCCAGTTCCGCCGGGTTACGCAAATCCGCGCTTCACGCTGGTTAACGGCCAGCCGCGCGCCGGGTGGATTGTAAAAAACTCCGACGTTCCTTCGCCTTCCGGCCAACGGCAACCGCGTCGGCACTTGCCATCCTTCGCCGCAGCGGCCATCTCGACGGGCATGGACGAGCCACCGACCGGCATCGCAATCGCGCTCGAACCTCTGGTCACGCGGGTTCTGGCGCCAAATCCCTCACCCTATACCTATACGGGCACGCAGACGCATATCGTCGGCACGACCGATCTTGCGGTGATCGATCCCGGCCCGGCGGACGAGGCGCATCACGCCGCGCTGGTCGCCGCGATCGCGGGGCGGCCGGTGCGGGCGATCGTCATCACCCACCATCACCGGGATCATTCCCCCGGCGCGATCCGGCTGAAGGCGGAGACGGGCGCGCCGATCGTCGGGGCCGCGCCCTTCCATCTCTCCGACGAAGGCCCGCGCGCCGACGCCGCCTTCGATGCCGATTACGCCCCGGACCGCGTGCTGGCGGAGGGAGACACGGTTGCCGGCGAGGGCTGGACGCTGGAGGCGATCGCGACGCCCGGCCACACCTCGAACCACCTCGCCTTCGCGCTCAGGGAGACGAAGGCCCTGTTCTCGGGCGATCATGTGATGGGCTGGTCCACCAGCGTCGTCTCGCCGCCGGACGGCGACATGAGCGCCTATATGGCCAGCCTCGAAAAGCTGATGGAGCGCGACGATCGCGTCTATTACCCCGGCCATGGCGATGCGGTGGAGAAGCCGCAGCGGCTGGTGCGCGGGCTGCTCGGCCACCGCAAGCAGCGCGAGGGCCAGATATTGCGCCTGCTCGGCGAAGGCGTGGGCGCGGTGCCCGCGATGGTCGAGCGCATGTATGCCGGGATCGACAAAAGGCTGTTCGGCGCGGCGGAGCGTTCGGTGCTGGCGCATCTGATCGATCTCGAACGGCGCGGGCTGGCGACGGGTGGGGAGGGCGCGTGGCGGAGCGTCGCGTAAGGCCGTTCATCGTCGATTTCCTCGCCGCGCTGGCGATCCTGCTGCTTCTGACGGGCGGCGGCTGGTGGCTGGCGAAACGCTATGTCTCCTCGCGGCTGACGCCCGATCCGACGACGATCGCCAATGCGAGCCTGACGGGCCTGCGCGAGCAGAACCGGCTTTCCGCCTTCGCCGCGCGCTTCGTGGCGGTGGTGACGTCGAAACAGTCGCAATTCGGGCTGAGCGCGGAGCGGACGACGATCATGCCCGGCATGGTCCGCTACGAGGTCGATCTCGGCCGCCTCACGCCGCGCGACGTGGCGTGGGATGCGGGCACGAAGACGCTCTCGGTGCGCCTGCCCGCCGTGGAGGTGACGCCGCCCGCGATCGATCTGGACGCGATCCGCAGCTACGGCTCCGGCGGCGTGCTGATGACGCTTACCGACGCGCGCGAGACGCTGGACGCGGCGAACCGCAGCGCGGGGCAGGCGGAACTGCTCAACCAGGCGCGCGCCGCGCCGGTGATGACGATGGCGAAGGACGCCACCCGCCGCGCGGTGGAGCGCAGTTTCGCCATGCCGCTGAAGGCCGCCGGGATCGACGCGACCGTCAATGTCCGCTTCGCCGACGATCCGGTGCGCAACGACGAGCATTGGGATGTGAGCCGCAGCCTCGAGGAAGTGCTGGGCAACAAGCGCTGAGCCTTGATCCGCGCGGCGGCGCGGTCCATCTGGCGGCTATGGAACAGCCCCATGACCTGCGCGGCATCGACCTGCGCGCCGAGATCGAGCGTCTCCGCAAGGAGCGCAACGCCGTCATCCTCGCGCATTATTACCAGAAGCCGGAGATTCAGGACCTCGCCGATTTCGTCGGCGACAGCCTCGATTTGAGCCGCAAGGCGCAGGCGACCGATGCGGACGTGATCGCCTTCTGCGGCGTGCGCTTCATGGCGGAGACGGCGAAGATCCTCTCCCCGCAGAAGATCGTGGTGCTGCCCGACATGGACGCCGGGTGCAGCCTTGAGGATTCGTGCCCGCCGGAACAGTTCGCCGCCTTCCGCGCACAGCATCCGGACGCGATCGCGCTGACCTATATCAACTGCTCGGCGGCGGTGAAGGCGCTGTCCGACGTGATCGTCACCTCCTCCTCGGCGGAGAAGATCCTGCTGCAGATGCCGAAGGACCAGAAGATCATCTTCGGCCCCGATCGCAATCTCGGCGGCTATCTCGCGCGCAAGACGGGCCGGGACCTGATCCTGTGGCCCGGCGTGTGCATCGTGCACGAGGCGTTCAGCGAGACGGAATTGCTCAAGCTCAAGGCCGAGCATCCCGACGCCCCGATCGCGGCGCACCCGGAATGTCCGCCGGTGATCCTCGACCATGCCGATTATGTCGGATCGACCAGCGGCATTCTCGACTATGCCAAGTCCTTTCCCGGCGACACGCTGATCGTCGCGACCGAGCCGCACATCATCCACCAGATGGAAAAGGCGCTGCCGGAAAAGACCTTCATCGGCGCGCCGGGGGCGGACGGCAACTGCAACTGCAACATCTGCCCCTATATGGCGCTCAACACGATGGAGAAGCTCTATGTCGCGCTGCGCGATCTGGAGCCGCGCATCGAGATGGACGAGGAATTGCGGCTGAAGGCGAAGAAAAGCCTGGACGCGATGCTCACCATGGCCAGCGGCACGGTGGGGCAGGGAGATATCGGCCGCGTGGGGTGACGCGCGGACGACGTGGCGTTATCGCGGATGGCGAACCAAGGTCGCCAAGGAATCCGCAATGAAGCTGGTCCGCTCGCTCTCCACCGCCATCGCCGCCGCGCTGCTCTCCTCCTGCGCGGCGACCAATGCGCCGCCCGCCGCGACTCCGCCGGTCGCGGCGAAGGAGACGCAGATTTTCGTCGCTGCCGCCAACCCGCTCGCGGCGGAGGCGGGGATGGCGGTGCTGCGGCGCGGGGGCAGCGCGGTGGACGCCGCGATCGCGGTGCAGGCGATGCTCTCGCTGGTGGAGCCGCAAAGCTCCGGCATGGGCGGCGGCGCGTTCATGACCTATTACGATGCCGCCGCGCGCCGCGTGAGCGTCTATGACGGCCGCGAGACGGCGCCCGCCGGCGCCACGCCGGACATGTTCCTGGACGACAACGGCAAGCCCTTGCCCTTCGGCGTTGCGGTGCTCAGCGGCCGCTCCACCGGCGTTCCGGGCGCGGTGAAGATGCTGGCCCTCGCGCATGAGCAGCATGGCAAATTGCCGTGGAGCAGCCTGTTCGGCGATGCCGAGCGCACCGCGCGCGAGGGCTTCACCGTTTCCCCCCGGCTCGGCCGCTTCCTCGGCTCGGACCTCTATCCCGAATCCTCCGCGCCGGACGTGCGCGCCTATTTCGCCAGGCCCGGCGGCGGGCTGGTCGGCGCGGGCGATACGCTGCGCAACCCGGCCTTCGCCGATTTCCTCAAGCGGCTGGCGAGCGAGGGACCGTCCGCGCTTTATGCTGGCCGCACGGCGCAGGCGATCGTCGATCGCGTCCATCAGGGCGCGCATCCCGGCACGATGACGCTGGCGGACCTCGCGGCCTATCGCCCGGTCGTGCGCGAGGCGATCTGCAAGCCGTATCGCGTCTATGAGATATGCGCGCCACCGCCGCCCGCCAGCGGCGTCGGGCTGCTGGAGCTGCTCGGGCTGCTCAGCCACACCGATATCGACAAGCGCGGGCCGAACGACCCGAAGGCATGGCTGCAATTCGCCGAGGCGAGTCGCGTGATGTATGCCGATCGCGATCGCTATGTCGGCGATCCGGCCTTTGTGCGCGTGCCGGTCGCGGGACTGCTCGATCCGGCCTATATCGCGTCCCGTGCGGCGTTGATCGGCGAGCGCGCCGGCCCGCCGCCCGCCGCCGGCACGCCCGCCGGCGCTCCCCGCGCGGGCGCGGACCGCACGCTGGAGCCGACCGGCACCTCGCACTTCATCGTCGGCGACGCGCGCGGCAATGTCGTGTCGATGACCACCACGGTCGAATCGATCTTCGGCTCCGGGCGGATGGTCGATGGCTTCTTCCTCAACAACCAACTCACCGATTTCTCCTTCACGCCGCTGGATGCTGACGGGCGGCCGGCGGCCAATGCGGTCGCGCCCGGCAAGCGCCCGCGCTCGTCGATGACGCCGCTGGTGATGCTCGATTCGCATCGCGGCTTTGCTGGCGCGCTGGGATCGGCGGGCGGCAACGCCATCCTCGCCTATGTCGGCAAGGCGATGGTCGGCGCGGTCGATTGGGGGCTGCCGATGCAGGACGCGCTGGCGCTGCCGAATCTCGTCGCGCGCGGGGCCATGTTCAACGGCGAGGTGGACAAATTCCCGCCCGCCGTGCTCGAGGGGCTGAAGGCGCGCGGCGTCACCCTGCGCCCCGGCCAGGGCGAGGATTCGGGATTGCAGGGCGTGATCGTGCGGGGCGGCCGAATCGACGGCGGCTATGACCCGCGCCGCGAGGGGCGCGTGCTGGTCGAATCACTGTCCCATCGCTGAACAGTTTCGAGTCGTTGCGAAAGTTTGTGCGGCGACGTCGAATCCGTCCAATACTTCGGTCGCGCCATGGTGTCTAAAAGACCTGCGACCCGAAGAGCTTCTGGCAACAGGGGTTCTTAACTCAGGCGGCCCGGTTGCTTATGCAGCCGGGTCGCTTTTCTTTTCATGCGCGTTGCGATAGGAAAGACTCCATAAGAGGGGTTCGCGACGTGAGGGACGTTAAGCTGGACTATGTGGTCCCAGCCGAGGATCTTCGGCCTTACGTCACTTTATTCTATCACTTTCGCGCCGATATTCCCCTGCTCGAAGATATGGAGCGCGCCGATCACGCGCAGCTTCGTTTTCTTCTTTCGAGCGGCAGCGCCAGCTATGCTTTCCCGGACGGCACGGAACAGCCCGCGGCGGAGGTGCATGTCATCGGCCCGACCAGCGGCGCGATTCGCACCCGCGCGCAGGGGCCGGTGGAGGTGGTGGGCATGGGGCTGCAGCCGGCCGGCTGGGCGGCGCTGCTGGGAATGGACGCCTCCAACATGCTCAACCGCGCGCTGGAGGGGGAAACGGTGTTCGGCCCCGCCGTGCGGCGCGTGGCGGCGCGGATGCGCATGGCGGACGGCATGGCGGGCAAGGTGGAAGTCGCCACCGCGTTCGTGCGCGAGGCGATCGCCGGGGTAGACGGCAGCGCGGCGGTGTTCGCGCGGCGGATCGACGCATGGCTGGCGGGCAGCCCCTCGCCGGACGTGGGCGAGCTGGCGGAGGCCACCAACCTCTCGCGCCGGCAGGTGGAGCGGCGCTGCAAGGCGCTCTACGGCGCGCCGCCCAAGCTGCTCGCGCGCAAATATCGCGCGTTGCGGGCGGCGGTGGCGCTCACCAACGGATCGGCGTCGCTGGATGAGCTGATTGGGGAAGGCTTCTACGATCAGTCGCACCTGATCCGCGAGCTGAAGCAATTCACCGGCCTTACCCCGCGCCAGCTTCGGACCCAGCCGAACCTGCTCGCGCAACTCACCATGTCGCAGCGGCAGGCGCTGGCGGGCGAGGTGCATCCGATCATTTCCGATACCTAGCTGCCGCGCCGCGCCGCGCCGCTCCGAAGGCGCGGCATTGCCGCTTCAGCGCCTCCACGGGCCAACCGGCGCTTGATTTCTCCCGCCGACGCGCCCATTTGCCCAATCGGAACGAATCAATCCGATTGCCTGAGCCATGCGACTTTCCAGCCTTGCCGATTATGCGGTGGTGATGATGACCGCGGCCGCCCGCCATTGCGGCGGGGCGGGGCGGCTGAACGCGACCATGCTGGCGGAGGAAACCGGCGTGCCGCTGCCGACCGCGCAGAAGCTGGTCAGCCGCCTCTCCGCCGCCGGGCTGATCGAAAGCGCGCGCGGCACCGGCGGGGGTTTCCGCTTCGCCCGCCCGCCCGCGACGATCAGCCTTGCCGATATCGTCGAGGCGGTGGAAGGGCCGATCGCCCTCATCAACTGCGTGGAAACGGGCCATCACGATTGCGCCATCGAAGGGAATTGTCGCGTGAAACCGCATATGAAGGCCGTGAACCAGGCGGTGCGCGGCGCGCTCGCCGGCGTGTCGCTGGCGAGCCTCGCCACCGCGCCGGATTCGCGTGAGGAGGTGTTGGCGTAATGGCGACGAAGAATGCCGAGGCGCTGGCCGCCGTCTCGAAGAAATACGAATGGGGCTTCGCCACCGAGGTGGAACAGGACTTCGCGCCCAAGGGGCTGAGCGAGGAGACCGTCCGCTACATCTCCGCCAAGAAGGGCGAGCCGCAGTGGATGCTCGACTGGCGGCTGAAGGCCTATGCCCGCTGGCTGGAGATGGAGGCGCCGGACTGGGCGAAGCTCTCGATCCCCCCGATCGACTATCAGGACGCTTATTATTACGCCGAGCCGAAGCAGAAGAAGACGCTGCAATCGCTCGACGAGCTCGATCCCGAAATCCGCCGCACCTATGAGAAGCTGGGCATCCCGATCGAGGAGCAGAAGGTGCTCGCCGGGGTGGAAGGCGCGCGCAAGGTGGCGGTGGACGCGGTGTTCGACAGCGTATCGGTCGCCACCACCTTCCGCGAGGAATTGAAGGCGGCGGGTGTCATCTTCCTGTCGATCAGCGAGGCGATCCGCGAATATCCCGATCTGGTGAAGAAGTGGCTCGGCAAGGTGGTGCCGCAGCACGACAATTATTTCGCCTGCCTCAACAGCGCGGTC
>JASGGR010000110.1:0-10607 GCA_047602705.1 Sphingomonas bacterium
CCCCTCCGGCGCGGGCAAGACCACCCTGTTCCAGCTCCTCCAGCGCTTCTACGATCCGCAGGGCGGCCGCGTGACGATCGACGGCGTGGACCTGCGCGCGGCCGACCCGGCCGCGATCCGCGCGCATATCGCGATGGTACCGCAGGAGACGGTGATCTTCGCTGCCTCCGCGCGCGACAACCTGCGCTACGGCCGCTGGGAGGCGGACGACGACGCGCTGTGGGCAGCCGCCGAAGCCGCCAATGCCGCCGATTTCCTCCGTGCCCTGCCCGAGGGGCTGGACACCTATCTCGGCGAGGGCGGCGCGCGGCTTTCCGGCGGGCAGCGGCAGCGCGTGGCGATCGCGCGCGCGCTGTTGCGTGACGCGCCGATCCTGTTGCTGGACGAGGCGACCAGCGCGCTCGATGCCGAGAGCGAGCTTCTGGTGCAGCAGGCGCTCGACCGGCTGATGACCGACCGCACCACCATCGTCATCGCTCACCGCCTCGCCACCGTGCGCGCGGCGGATCGAATCGTGGTGATGGAGGAAGGCCGGATCGTGGAGGAAGGCACGCACGCCGCGTTGATGGCGAAGGGCGGCCTCTATGCCCGGCTCGCCAGCCTGCAATTCAGCGAGGCGGCGTAGCGCACCCGGCCGCTTTCTGCTCTATTGACCCCAAAGACCTTTTGGGGAGAGCGAGGATGGCCCGCGAATTCGATGTGATTGTCTATGGCGCGACCGGCTTCACCGGCCGGCTCGTGGCGGAATATCTGCACGAAACCTATGGCGCGGGGGGCGTGAAATGGGCGATGGCCGCCCGCTCGCTTTCCAAGCTGCAGGAGGTGCGCGCCGAGATGGACATCTCCGCAGAGATACCGCTCGTAACCGCCAATTCCGACGATCCCGCCAGCCTGCGCGCAATGGCGGAGCGGGCGACGGTGGTGATCTCCGCCGTCGGGCCGTATCAGCTCTACGGCAGCGATCTGGTCGCGGCCTGCGTGGAGACGGGCACCGCTTATGTCGATCTGTGCGGCGAGCCGGCATGGATGCGCAAGATGATCGATGCGCACCAGGCGCGCGCGAAGGAAACGGGCGCGCGGATCGTCTTTTCCTGCGGCTTCGATTCGATCCCCTTCGATCTGGGCGTGCTGACGTTGCAGGAAGCCGCGATCAGGAAGTTCGGCAAGCCCGTGCCACGCGTCAAATGCCGCGTGCGGACGATGAAGGGGAAGTTTTCCGGCGGCACGGCGGCCAGCCTGAAGGCGACGCTGGCGGCGGCCGCGCGCGATCCTTCCATCGTGGCGCTGCTCACCAGCCCCTTCGCGCTGACGCCGGGGCACAGCGGCCCGCACCAGCCGACCGGGCTGATCCCGGAATATGATTCGACCATCAACGCATGGGTCGCGCCGTTCATCATGGCGCCGATCAACACCAAGAACGTCCACCGCACCAACTTCCTGCTCGGGCAGAAATATGGCGACGATTTCGTCTATGACGAAATGGTGGTCGCCGGGCTGGGCGATGTGGGCAAGGCGGCTGCCGAGGCGCTGGCGAAGATCAATCCGCTCGCCGGAGACAAGGGCCCGAAGCCCGGCGAAGGCCCCACCAAGGAGGAGCGCGACACCGGCCATTACGACGTGCTGTTCGTCGGCCTGATGCCCGATGGCGCGCGGATCGATGCGGTGGTGACCGGCGATCGCGATCCCGGCTATGGCTCGACCAGCAAGATGCTCGCGGAAAGCGCGCTCTGCCTGGTCGAGGACGTGAAGGGCGAAGGCGGTGTATGGACGCCGGGCGCCATCATGGGAGACGCGCTGCGCAAGCGGCTGATCGCCAGGGCGGGAATGACATTCACGGCTGGGTGAATCGGGATAACCGATCATTGGACCACACGAGGCGCATGAGGTCGGAGCAGCGGGATGTTCGAGCTACAGCGATGGTCGGAGAACCATTGGGAAGGCTTTGCGGAGATGCAAGGCGATCCGGTCGTGATGGCCGACCTTGGCGGTCCATTTACCGAAAGCGCCAGCAGAGAGAAGTTCGAGCGCTATAGGCGCGCCTGGGATGACGACGGCATTTCCCGGTGGGCCGTGGTCGATCATGCTGGAATCTTCCTAGGATATGCGGGGATAATGGCGCGCGGCGATCATGACCATCCGCTCGGCCCACATCATGAGATTGGATGGCGGTTCCGCCGCACCGCCTGGGGCAATGGCTTGGCGACGGAAAGCGCACGGATAGCGTTGCACCACGCGTGATCGGTTCTCGATGTGCCGGAAATCGTCTCGTATACCGCTGCGGATAATCTAAGGTCGCAGAATGTGATGCGCCGCCTTCATCTCAAGCGCGATGCCAGCCGCGACTTTACCGCCCGTTACCCGCAGGGCGACTGGACCGGCCTGATCTGGGTGGCCGAGCGGCCGGCCATAGCCGTGGCCGCGCCCACACTCTCCTTCACCGCCCCAATGCGATAGCCCCCGCCGCCGCGAAGCCGGTGAGGGCCAGCACGCCGAGGAGGCGCGCCAGTTCCTCCTTGCGGAAGTTCCCCAAAGCGCGCTCGTCTAGGAACCAGCGCCCTTCCTCCGCCGGCAGCACCGCCCCGAAGCGAGTCATCCGGCGGAAGACGCGTTTCTGCGCGCGGCTCGCCGGCACGAACGGGATAGCACGCTCGGCGCTGGTGGCATTCGCATCGGTGAAGCGATTGACGATCATCGTCTGCGCGCGAATGACGACGCCCTCGGAGATGCGATCGATGATGCCCATTGCTATCTCCTGCGTCCCTGATGGCGGATATTGGCGGGACGGCCACGGCGTTTGATCTCGCGCCGAGGGCCGTCGCGGCGGTGCGGCAGCGCTCCCTTCCCCTCCGGCAGCTCGAAGCGCAGCGCGCCGGAAATCGGGTTCGCCTCCGCCAGCCGCAGCGACAGATGCTGGCCCAGCGCATATTCCTCGCCCGTATTCTCGCCGACCAGCCGGCGGCCTGCCTCGTCGAAGCGAAAATATTCGCCGCCCAGATCGCGCACCGGCATCAGCCCGTCGCCACCTACGCCTTCCACGGTGGCGAAGAAGCCGAAGCTGGCGACGCCGGTGATCCGCGCTTCAACCAGCTCGCCGACACGTTCCGCCAGATAGGCGGCGACATAGCGGTCGATCGTGTCCCGCTCCGCTGCCATCGCGCGGCGTTCGAGGCTGCTGATCGTCTGGCCGATCCGATCGAAATCCTCGTTCCCGGCCAATCCGCCCGGCCCCAGCGCATAAGCCGACGTCAGCGCGCGATGCACCAGAAGGTCCGCATATCGGCGGATCGGTGACGTAAAATGCGCATAGCTGCCCAAAGCCAATCCGAAATGGCCGTGATTTTCGGGCGCATAATAAGCCTGCGTCTGCGAACGCAGCACCTGCTCCATGACCTGCGGGCGGAAATCGGCGTCGCCCACCTTGTCGATGATGCGGTTGAAGGTGGCGGGCTTTACGACCTGTCCCAGCGCGAAGGGGATGCCGTAGGTGTCGAGATAATCCTTCAGCGCCACCAGCTTCTCGCGCGCGGGCGGCTCGTGGACGCGATACATGACGGGCGCCTTCTTCGCCTCCAGCGCTTTCGCGGCGGCGACATTGGCGGCGATCATATAATCCTCGATCAGCCGATGCGCGTCGAGCCGCTCGCGTGGGGCGACGGACATGATGCGCCCCTTCTCGTCCAGCACCACGCGGCGTTCGGGCAGGTCGAGGTTCAGCGGCTCGCGCCTGTCGCGCGCGGCGGCCAGCGCCTTCCAGCAGCCCCATAGCGGCCGGAGCGCCTCCAGCATCGGGCCTTCACCGGCGTCGATCGTGGCCTGCGCGTCCTCATAGGCGATATTGGCCGCGATCCGCACCACGGCGCGGGTGAAGCGCCATGATTTCAACGCACCGTTCCTGGTCACCTGAAGATGGCAGGCGAGGCCTGCGCGATCCTCGCCATGCTTCAGCGAACAGACGTCGGCGGAAAGTATCTCCGGCAGCATCGGCACGACGCGATCGGGGAAATAGACCGAATTGCCCCGCCGCCGCGCCTCGCGATCCAGCGCCGAGCCGGGGCGGACGTAGAAGCTGACGTCCGCGATGGCGACGATCGCCTTCCACCCGCCTTCATTGGCGGGGTCGTCGTCCGGCGCGGCCCATACGGCATCGTCATGGTCGCGCGCATCGGCGGGATCGATCGCGACGATCGGCAGATGCGTGAGATCCTCGCGCCCCTCGCTCAGCGGCTGGCGGGCGACGCGTTCGGCCTCCGCCAGCGCATCGTCGGAGAAGCGATCGGGAATCTCGAACTGGTGGATCGCGATCAGCGAGAAGCTGCGTGGCGCGAACGGATCGCCCAGTCTCTGCACCACACGCGCCGTGATGCGCGGCGGGCGGCCGGCGCGCTCGGCCAGCACAAGGTCGCCGGCCTCGGCATCGCCCGCGTCGGAGACGGGGAATTCGCGCCGCTCCTTCTTCTCCACGCCTTGCAGCCACAGTCGGTCGCCCTCTCCGCGCAGCACGCCGATCATCTGCTCGGACGAAGGCGCGAGGGATTTCATCGGATGCGCGATCCAGCCGCCGCCCGCCTCCTCTGTCCGCGCGAGGATGCGCGCGCCGACCGCAAGCGCGCCGCGCTTGCGCTCCCGGACGCGCAGGCGCGGCGGCGGCGTCTCCGCCTCCCAATGCTCCGGCACGGCCCAGACATTGCCGCCGTCGTCCACGTCCGCGACGCGCAGCACCGTCACCCTGGGCACACCGCCCATCTTGTGGAAGGCGCGACCGGGGGCGGAATCGATCATCCCCTCGTCCGCCATGTCCTTCAGCAGCGCCTTGAGCGCGATCTTCTCCTGCGCGGTCAGGCCGAAGGCGCGCGCGATCTCCCTTTTGCCGGCGGGGCGATCGCTCGACGCGATGAAATCCATGATCTGCTGGCGGGTCGGCAGGCCGGCCTTTGGTTTACGCATCGCGCGGAGATAGGGATTATGTGCGCCAGCGTCACCCGCCAAAGTCCACCAATCGTTAAGCCTGATCCATAACCGGATGCGAAGGTGCCGGCGGCATAACACGGCCCATGGCCAAAACCCGCCGCATCGCCGGAAACAGGAACTCCGTCACCTCGCCATCGCTGGCCGACGCGCTGGGCTTCACCGCGGCCGCCACGCCGGAGATAGAGGCCGGGCGCAACGCCAGCCTGCACGATGCGCGCACGATCTGGCCGGTCACGATGGCGGTGCTGGTGTTCGGCCCAATCGCGGTGCTGGGCCGCAGCCTCTATGATCCGGGGACGGCCGGCCTGTTCCTCCGCTATGGCGGGCTGGTCGGCCTGTTCGCGCTGCTGATCGGGGCGGTGCTGTTCCTGCCGCCGGGGCACAGGCAGCCGCCGCATCTGCGTGTCGGCGCGATTTCCGCCCTGTCGGCGGGACTGGCCGTCTCGCTCTCGCTGCTGCTGGACGCATCGGCCACCCTGCCCTCGCCGGAGACGCGCTTCTCCGGCTTCGTCGCGGTATTCGGGGGGATCATCACGGCGGCCGTCTCGCTTCATGCCGTGCGCGCCGCGAGCATCGTCTTTTCCGCCATGATGGCGGCGATGGTGCTGGTGACGGCCGGCCCCGGCTATGCCTTCGCCACCGCCGGCGTGCTGGCGACCTTGTTCGCCGGCGGGCTGATCCGCATCGCCTGGCGCGACATGGCCGGGCAGCTTGCCTATGCCGGGGAACGCGCCTCCGGCCAACTCGCCGCGCGGCTCGTCGACGAGTTCGAGGCGCAGGGCACCGGATGGTTCTGGCAGACGGACCGGATGGGCAACATAACCTATCTCACCGGCAAGGTGGCGGATGAACTGACCCGGCTGGGCGTCTTCCCGATCGGGGAGCGGCTGGTGAACATCTTCCAGGTCGATTCGGATCTGGTGGATACCGAGCGCACGCTGACCTTCCACCTCTCTTCCCGCACCAGCTTTTCCGATTATTCGGTGCGGCCGGCCTTCGACGGGGAGGTGGACCGGCGCTGGTCCATCTCCGGCCGGCCGGTGCTGGACGATCTCGGCTGTTTCCAGGGCTTTATCGGCTCCGGCTCGGATCTTACCGAAAAGCGGCGAGCGGAGGCTGAGATCACCCGGCTGGCCTTGTTCGACAGTCTCACCGGCCTCGCCAATCGTCAGCGGATGCGATTGTCGCTGGAAAAGGCGCTGATCTCGCAGCGCGATGCGCCTTATTCCACCGGCCTTTTCCTGCTCGATCTGGATCGCTTCAAGGCAGTGAACGACACGCTCGGCCATCAGATGGGCGATGCCCTGCTGAAGCAGGTCGCGCAGCGGTTGCAGCGCACGGTCGGGGATTCCGGGCTGGTCGGCCGGCTGGGCGGCGACGAGTTCGAGGTCGTGCTTCCCCGTCAGGGCGACCGCGCGCGGCTGGGCGAACTGGCGGAGGACATCATCTCCGCCCTTTCCGCGCCCTATCTCATCTCCGGCGCCACGCTTTCCATCGGGTGCTCAGTGGGTATCGCGATCGCGCCCGAACATGGCGAGGACGCCGAGACCCTCGTGCGCAATGCGGATCTCGCGCTCTACGCAGCCAAGGCCGACGGACGCGGCGTCCACCGTTTCTATCGCCCGGAGCTGTTAGCCGGCGCGCAGAACCGCAAGCGGCTGGAGGATGATCTGCGCCAGGCGCTGGCAGGGGACGAATTCCACCTCACCTATCAGCCGGTGGTGTCCACCATCGACGAGCGGATCGTGGGCTATGAGGCGCTATTGCGCTGGGAACATCCCTCGCGCGGGTCGATCAGCCCTTCCGAATTCGTGCCCGTGGCGGAGGAATGCGGCCTGATCGAGCAGATCGGCGCATGGGTATTGCGCACTGCCTGCATGGAGGCCGCGCAATGGCCCGATCATGTCCGCGTCGCGGTGAACGTTTCGCCCCTGCAATTCGCCAACCCGATCCTGCCCGCGATCGTAACCAACGCGATCGCCGCATCGGGCATCGCGCCGCACAGGCTGGAGCTGGAGATCACCGAGGGCGTCTTCCTCAACGAAAGCGCCTCTTCCGAACATATGTTCCGCGCGTTGAAGAGCATCGGCGTGCGGCTGGCGCTGGACGATTTCGGCACCGGCTATTCCAGCCTCGGCTATCTGAAAAAGGCGCCGTTCGACAAGATCAAGATCGACCAGAGCTTCGTGCGCGGCGCGATCCAGCCGGGCAGCCGCAATGCGGCGATCATCAGGGCGATCGTCACGCTCGCCGATACATTGGGCATGGAAACTACCGCGGAGGGCGTTGAGCAGCAGGATGAGATCAGCCTGTTCCGCGAAATGGGGTGCAGCCATATCCAGGGCTATGTCTATGGCCGCCCGTCGCGCGCGGCGGACGTGCTGGAGCAGTTGAACAGCCTGTTCGGCAGCGCCGTGCCGATCGGTCATCGCGTCTCTCGCGCCCCCCGCACCTCGATGCTGCGCACCGCCCGGCTGGAGGCCGATGGCGTGGGAGGCGATATCCGCATCCGCAACGTCTCCAGCGGCGGCGCGATGATCGATGGGGTGGAGCTTCCCCCCGAGGCTCTGGGCGCGGACGTGCAGATCGAATTGCTGGAGAACCAGCTTTTCCCCGCCACGATCCGCTGGATGCACGGCGGCCGCGCCGGGCTTCAGTTCGCGGAAGCGTTCGACGTGGAGCGCCTTTCCTCCCACCATACCTTGCCCAAGGCCGTGACACGGCAGCGTAAGGTCGCCTGAACTTCACCGCAGATTTTTTGGAGATAGACGGAACCCTCCGCATGGTGAGCCGTTCATCGCTTCGGATAGCAGATCATGCCCCCCCGCTCTTGCTATCCAGGTAACAGGCCCGGAAGCGTTCACCCCCTCCCCCCCGGTGACGCTTCCGGGCCTTCATTTTTGGCCATTTGCGCCCGGCGGCGAAATCGATCATCTCGCGCGTGAAGGAGATTTCACGATGCGCAGGATTCTGGGGTTCGCCGCGATCACCGCCGTGCTGGCGCTGACGGGCTGCAACACGATCGAGGGAATGGGGAAGGACGTGTCGTCCGTGGGCAAAACGGTTTCCAAAACGGCGCAGGACACGAAGTGAGGCATGGCCGGGCGAAGGATCACTCGCCCGGCGCGGCTTCCGCTTGCACCGGCGCCCGGGCACGGGCGCGCTCGGTGAACCAGATGCCGATCAGCGCCAGTTCATAGAGCAGGCACAGGGGGATCGCGAGCAGCAGTTGCGATCCCACGTCCGGCGGCGTCAGCACGGCCGCGATCGCGAAGGCCGCGACGATCGCGTAGCGCCGCGCGCCCTTGAGCTGTTGCCGCGTCACCACGCCCGCCCGCTCGAGCAGCATCAGCAGCACCGGCAGCAGGAAGGCGATGCCGAAGCCGAACAGGAATTGCATGATGAACGACAGGTAGTTGCCGATCGCGGGCAACGCCTCCTGGCTCACTCCGCCGATATTGCCCTGGAAGCTCAGCAGGAAATGGAGCGCCATGGGCACCGCGATGAAATAGGCCATCGCCGCCCCGCAGGCGAACAGCACCGGCGTGGCGAGCAGGAACGGCAGCAGCGCGCGCTTCTCCTTGCGATACAGGCCCGGCGCGACGAACTGCCACAACTGGTTCGCGATCACGGGGAAGGACAGCATCATCGCCGCGAAGAACGCTACCTTCACCTTGACGAAGAACGCCTCGAATATCTGCGTGTAGATCAGCTTCGTCTGGCCGGCCTGCAGCAGCGGGCGCGCCAGCACCGCGAAGATATCCTCCGCGAAATAATAGCAGACGAAGAAAGCCAGGATCAGCGCCGCGATGCAATAAAGGAGCCGCCGCCGCAGCTCGATCAGGTGATCGAGCAAGGGGGCCTTGGTGTCGTCGATATCGTTCATGATGCCGGCTTTTCCTCCGGCGCGGGGACGGACGTGATCGCCGGTTGCTCGGTCATTGCCGGCGGACCGTTCTCCGTATCGGCAGGAGTCGATGGCGGAGCAGGCGGTTCCGGCGGGTGCATCCGCATGATCCGCTCATTCTCCTCCTTCCACTTCTTCTCCATCTCGGCCAGTTCCGCCTCGCGGACCATCTCGTCGAAGCCGGCGCGGAACTGGCGCGCGATGCCCCGCGCGCGGCCAACCCAATAGCCGAGCACGCGCATCGCCTTCGGCAAATCCTTCGGCCCGATGACGACCAGAGCCACCAGGGCGACGACCGCCCATTCGGAGAAGTTGAAATCGAGCATGTCAGGATCGGATCAGCGCGCGATCAATGCGTCTTCTCGTCCTGAACGATCGTCTCTGCCGGACGCACCGGCTGCTGCGCCTCGATCCGGGGGGCGGGCTTCGCGGGGATATCGTCATCCTCCTCGGCCATGCCCTTCTTGAAATTCTTCACGCCCTTGGCGACATCCCCCATCAGGTTCGAAAACCGGCCGCCACCCAGCAGCAGGATGGCGATGATGGCGACGACGATCCAATGCAGCGGGCCAAACGTGCCCATGACGGCTCTCCTGATAAGCGAGGGCCTTATCTAGTCGTCCGCGTCCTCCTTTTCCACCGCAAGTTGATCGAAGGCGAGATCGACCGGATCGAGCAGCCCGGCGGCCTTCAGATCGTCGATCCCAGGCAGGTCGCGGCGGCTTTCCAGCCCGAAATGATCGAGGAAGGCGGGCGTGGTGGCGAACATCAGGGGGCGGCCCGGCACCTCGCGCCGTCCGGCGGGGCGCACCCAGCCCGCCTCCATCAACACGTCGAGCGTGCCCTTCGATATCTGCACGCCACGGATCGATTCGATCTCCGCGCGCGTCACCGGCTCGTGATACGCGATGATCGCCAGCGTCTCGATGCCCGCGCGGGAGAGCTTGCGCGCCTCTTCCCGGTCGCGGCGGAGCAGATGGGCGAGATCGGGCGCGGTCTCGAAATGCCAGCGCCCGCCGCGCTGGACGAGGTTGATGCCGCACCCGGCATAATCCTCCGCCAGCCGCGCGAGCACCTCCGTCACGTCCGCCCCGACATGCGCGCGGATCGCCTCCGGCGTCAGCGGCTCGGGCGCGGCGAACAGCACCGCCTCCACCGCGCGCGCGATATCGTCAGGCGGCCTCACGCCGGCGCCCGTAGGTAGAGCGGTGCGAAGGGTGATTTCTGCGCCAGCTCCACCCGCCCCTGCCGCGCCAGCTCCAGCGCCGCGAGGAAGCTGGAGGCCAGCGCCGACTTGCGGAACGCGCCCGATGCGCCGACGGGCAGGAAGCGTTCGATCGCGGACCATTCGATTGTCGTGCCGATCAGCGCGGAGACGCGCTCGATCGCGGCCTCCAGCGTCATCACCTGCCGGTCGTGGACGACATGCATCACCGGGCGGGTGCGCGCGGAGATGCGGCCGTAGGCGGCGATCA
The DNA here is from genome assembly GCA_047602705.1 of Sphingomonas bacterium. Lineage (GTDB taxonomy): Bacteria > Pseudomonadota > Alphaproteobacteria > Sphingomonadales > Sphingomonadaceae > Sphingomonas. The sequence goes on from JASGGR010000110.1 coordinate 10,351, forward strand.
GGTCGTAGATTTCCGCCGTCCAGCGGGCCTTGCGGACGGTGCGCAGCCCTTCCGGCGCGGCGCGGAGGAACACGTCGCGGCCCAGCCTGTCTCGCGCCATCAGCCGCGCGCCGGCCTCGCGCATCGCGTTCAGGCGCTCGAGCCGGAGTTGCAGGCGCAGCGCCAGTTCCTCCGGGCTCGGCTCGATCTCCGGGTCGCGCGGCAGCAGCAGGCCGGACTTGAGATAGGCGAGCCACGCCGCCATCACGGGATAATCC